>CAMCZP010000084.1 GCA_945887855.1 Leptospira interrogans serovar Manilae
TTGACTTATTATTTTTTTCTCCAAAAATGAAATCATGACAGCCACTCTCACAAAATCCGATTTCGATCTTACCCAAATTTTAAATGGAGTCACCACTATGCCACCCAGTCCCTTCGGCTTTCACCAAACTATACTAGGAAAAATTTATTTTCAAATTTCGCTTTACCTCCAAAAATCAGTGATAGGAAAAGCATTTATATCCCCCTTCGATGTCATTCTCGAAGAGGGCTTAAATATAGTACAACCTGATCTCATCTATATTAAAAATGAAAATATGTCTATCTTTCATCCCAATGGTCATATTCGGGGAGTACCCGATCTCTTAATCGAAATTGTCTCCTCGGGATCTGTATCACGAGATACAGTTGAAAAGCATGCGATTTATGAAAAATATGGAGTAAAAGAATATTGGAGAGAATTACTATTCATAAATTTATCTATAGAATCTTCCCATGTGTAAAAATCATATAGGCTCCCTTTTCTTTGACTAATTCTCTGGCTTCCCGATTGGCTCGATAGCCAAAAAAGATAACACGAACTTCCTTCCCTGAAAATTCTTCCGAATGAAAGGTCACAATTTCTTTTGTAGTACTGAGAAATTTATCTACTTCAAAAGCTGTGAGGTTACTCTTGACCTCTCCTAAAACTATAATGGGATTACCTTCTCTGTTTCCCCTGATTACAAGATCTAATTCTACCGTTTTTTTATTTATGGTGAACTCATCTCTCCCCACATCCTCTATTTTCAAATTCCAGCTCTTCTCAAGCAATTCAGGAACTAAATCCAGAGCAAAGTCTTCCAGGGATCCCCCAAACGCTTCTGAGAGCCCACCCACCTGACGGGCAAGATTTCTTAGCTCTTTCTCCGTTCGCTTTTGAGCATCTGTTAGTTCTTTTTGTGCATCTGCAAGCTGCTGCACTATTGATTTTAGCTCTTTAAAATCTCCAGTTTTTACAAGATCAGTATAACTCTCGGAAAAAATCTCAGTGAGTACATTCGCCTGAGCGGGTTCAAAAACTGAATTCAATCTTTCTTTAATAGTTGCAGGTGAGATCATGAGATCATATTACTACATAAATAGTTAGTGTCAATATTATTTTTTGGCTTTGGATTATTTTTTTTAAATTAGTAAAATGATTTCTTATTTCTGAAAATCAATTCAATTCGTTTGTCTATCTATATATATTTAAGGTTAGTTTTTATTGTTGACAAAATAATGAAAATAAAGTCAAATTTCTTCTATGTACTCCGACCATCTTACAGACTTATATTTTATCCTTAGAAACAGAATTTTGTCTGTAATTGTACTACTATCTCTCTTAACGATTTCTTTTTCTACCCTCTCTGCTGAAGAAAAAATCTATATCTTCCATTTCAAGGTCAAAGGTAGTACAGACAAAGATTTGGAGAAAAAAGTTCGCAATGGACTTTTACTTTCTATTCTCAAAATCTATCCGGGGAAATATAAAATCATGGATGATGATAGCATTCAGGACTTGTCTAAAAAACTGGAAAAGCTCCAGTTAGCGGGCTGTAGTGAAGAAATTTGTATCCAAGAAATATCACAAGCAATTGATGCCAGAGATTTAATTTCAGGAATTGTCACACAAACAGGAAGTCGCATCCTCTTTGATCTCAAAAAAGTAAGAAAAGATGAACTGACATACGCTCAAACCACGGAATCTACAGTGAATGAAGAATTTGAAGTCTCACAAATGGATTATTTTTTAAATGAATCCGCCAAAAAATTAATTGAAAAAAACTATACCATCAATCGAAAAAATGCCCCTCCCGCACTCACCGATCTGGGGGATCTAGGAATTGAATCTGCTAAAGAAAAGCCCATCAATGATCTCTACCTTCCCTCCACAAATCCACGCAATCGAATCCTTTGGGAGCTTTTAAATGAGCCTATGGAATCCGCATTACTTCTTCGCAAAGAAAATAAAGATAAAGAATCCGCAGAAGCAATTACTGTAATACTAGATTCTATAGAGGAAACACTTTCTAAAGATATAACCAACATAGCTCCTTTGCGAGAAGTTCTCTATTCTAAGATCTTAGGGAGCTATTCCCGTTACTTCGCTAAAAAAATCAAAGAAATTGATGAATCATACTCTCAAAATAATCTTTCCGAAGAAAAATCACTCTTGTCATACGAAAATCTCTATTCTCAATTTAACTCCATTCCCCTAAAATATCGTCCGAGTGAAAAACAGGTTCCACTTGTATTACGCATTTCTAGAATTTACGAAACCAGAGGAGACAATGAATTCAGAAATACAAGGTTTTTTCCTGCCAAAGAGAATTACAAGAAAGCATTTTCTTTTCTAGAGGACAAATCAATTGATGATAAATCTAAATTAAATTCTGCCTTAGAATCTTTAGATAAAAAGTTGAAAGAAAATGATCTCACTGCCAAGCGATTTGTAGAAAACAAGGTTAAAACAAATTGCGATACAGCAAAGGCAGAATTTGTATTTGCTAGGATGAATGGTCGTTCTATTCCACAGGAATCTCAAAAAGCCAGAGAGCGTGGCATATCTCTTTTGCAAGAGTCAGAGGAAATCTTAAAACGAGAAAAAGAGTATTCCTCTCCTGATTTAGATAAAATTTTGGAATCCACCAGAAAGGAAATGAATTGATGAATATTTATTTACTTAGATTGATACTAATCTTATTTTTACTAAACTGCAATTCAATGGATGAAAATAAGTCATCCAAATTCAAGTCTCTATGGAAAGTGCCCGCAGACCCTCCTCCCCAATCTGTCCTTATGCCAGAAAGTAATACAACCTCCCCTCCCAAAAAAAAGTAGAATTTGACATGAAAATAAAACCTATATTTTTTCTCGTTATTCTTTTTTTTCTAGCCTTTCCTATTTTTTCAGATCCCACAAAAATCTATCTTATGATACTCAATTCCTCCGAATTAGACAAAGAGAAAGCTACTGGGTTTAGAAAGTCCTTACAGGATGCAATTTCAATGGATGGAAAGTATTCACTCATAGACGAAGATACCATTAAAAACTCCACCGAAAAGCTAAAAAAACAACAGCTTTTGGGATGTGATGAAACAATTTGCCTGAGAGAAATAGCCAATGCCTATGATACAGAAGAATTGATGACAGGTGATTTTAAGATCACCGCCAATAAAACGAATCTCACTCTCAAACTGACATCCCGTAGTGCAGAGACCTTTGAAGTGGGAATAAAATCTACTTTTAGTCTCTCTTTCTTTGAACCCCAAAAATCGTACTACATAAAAGAAATTATAAAAAAAATCAAAAATCCTCTCTATACCATCAATGATTCATCCGCTCCCCCAGTGGGTGGAACGGGAACTTCCACCACAAAGCTACCTTTTCCAAAACTACCGCCTAAAATAGTAGTAAATGAAATAGAAAGAAAGAATGTAGAGGACAATCCATCAGAAGTAAACTTTTTTAATAATTTTATGTATGACGGTCTGCAATTTTTAAAACAAAAAAATTATAAATCTGCTGAAGAGAAATTTAAAAGTGCAGAAAAATATGCCTTAGATAAAAAAATTAATCCAGAGAGTCTCTCCTTATCTTTTTATAAAGACCTAGTCTATCTTCTTCCTTTAGAAGCAGATATCGTTGATAATTATAATAGCTTACAACGTATTTCTATTTGGAGTATAAGTAGTCTTACTGATGGGATAATCCCTTTCTGGGAATCATCCGTAAACCAACCTGCTCCCATCGTATCTTCTACTGAAGGAAAACGAATCTATACTGAATTCAAAGATAATCTATATACAACTTATCTTTTGTTGAGTGGAGAAAAAAATCAACTTTTGTACTCCTCAAACAAACTAGAAGAATTTGCCTCTAGCTTTAAAACCCATGAGAAGGTCTTTACTCGATACAAACAAGAGAAGACCAATGTTTTACCCTATATCTCCAAAGAATACACAAACCTATCGGATAAAAGTATTATGATTGAAAAAGAGTACCTCCCCTCCTGGAATAAGGAACTCCAAATAAATTGCATCAAATTGTACTACGCATCTAAAGTTTTTCCAAAAATCCAAAGTACTACAAAAGAAGATTACTCTAGTACTTACAATGCACTAGAATTCCTCTACAATTCCACAAAAAATCAGCTCTTGAGTGGAAAAAACGTACTAACTGATTTAACAATCAAAAGTTGTCAGGGGATAAAATAATTCATATTTAAGATGGATCACTTTTTTTATTGGAAAACCAAAAAAAAATCAAATCATGCAATTTTTTACATCTAGGATTCATATACTAAGTATAGATCCTAGAAATTCTAAAATGATATAGATACCGTCCATTCAAATTACTTTTGAATCATTTTGAATCCATAGGATTTACATGCTTGGAGGAATTTCTATGGAGAGTGTAAAATTAAAGATTCAATCAGAAACAGAAGATAAGTATGAACTTTTTTATATAGATGGAGTTACTGCCTGGGTTCATAAATCTCTAATTAGGGACAATCATATCCCTATTATAGACAACCAAGTTGAAGTGAGTGAGTTTCTCTTTCAAGCTTTCTTTGCATCCTATGTGAAAAATAAAGAATATGAAGAGCGAATTAAAGAAAGCGAAAAAACATTTGCCTACTTAGAGAGAATACCATTTCTAATAGAAAACTTAGATCTGATTCGAAAAAATAAAGAGTACTATCATCTTTATTTTGATAGATTCAGAATTGGACACTACGTAGTATTTCGAGCTGGTTTGGGTGGTCTTTTAGAGTCATACAAATTGGAAACTAGACTTACAGGAACATGTGAAATAACAAATCAGAAATATTATATTTTCTCTGGAACAGGTAGTCCCTTTAGTGGAAGTGGTTCCTTGACAGCATACTGCGTTGGATGTGATGATTTACATTCGATAAGTGTTGGTATTTTTAGTGCCTACATGGGAGAATTTAAACAAATCCAAGCCTTTTGTCCCCCCAGAAAAAATGAAGAAGCTAAAAAACAATTGAGGTTGGAATTAAATTTTTAGAAATAGAATCTATACTTCTACTTTTTAAAAGAATATAACTTGTCGATAAATATTTTAATATGTCAATTCCAAATTCAAAGATAGAAGAAATTCATACCTTTGAAAAAAATATTGATTATATTAGTTTCAGAGAATCATCTTTTTTTACATATAATAAATGGATTTCTCTCTTCGGTGCTTTCAATTTCACTATCTTTTATGGATTAGATTTACTTCTCGATCTTCCCAATCTTGCATCTATTCTCTTTACCAGATTGGGGGTTTCTTTTTATTTATTAATTTTATTTCTTTTACTTAAAACTAAAAAGAATACCAGAATGCTCAATAATATTATATGCTTCTGTATATTCTACGGGGCATCTCTTGGCAGTAGTGTTATAGTTCTCCTCGGGGGAGGATTTACTATTCCTTATTGGTCTTTTCTAATATATATCTATATACCCTGGTTTTTATTAGTTCCCTATTCTTACAAAAGAAAATTCTTTCATGCTCTGATTTTCTCCATCCTCCAGTTAATAATTTTATTCTTATTCAGTAAAGAGAACTATATATTAAAAGAAGTATATATTTATTGTTTCTTTTTATTTACTTTTATAATTATATTTACTATATTTTCAATTGTAATTGATACTACTTACATCAATATTTATAAATTGACAGTTAATTTAAAATTAGAAAGAGAAAAATCAGAGGGTTTATTATTAAATATACTTCCTAAAACTATATCTGAACAGTTAAAAAAATCGAAAGGTCTTATCTCTTCTTCTCATGAGGATGTTTCTATCATTTTTGCAGATATAGTGGGGTTTACTGAATTATCAAAAAATTTGGATTCAGAAAGATTGGTTTATATCTTAAATGAAATATTCTCCGATTTCGATAGATTGGCAATAGTGCATAGAATAGAAAAGATAAAAATTATAGGTGATTCCTATATGGCTGTCTCAGGCGCTCCAGATGATAATCAAAATCATGCAGATGATGCCTTATCCTTTGCAAAGGCAATTTTCTATTCTTTTAAAGATATTAATGAGAAACTAAATCTAAAACTTAAAATTAGAATCGGAGTACATAGAGGTTCTGTTGTTTCTGGTGTAATTGGATTTACTAAATTTGCTTATGACCTCTGGAGTGTTTCGGTAAATTTTGCAAGTCGTTTGGAATCTAGCTGTCTTCCCGATCATATACATGTTTCAAAATCTTTTCTGGAAAAGGTGACAGATAAAGAAGGATTTTTTCTCTCAGAGGCTACGTACCTCAAGGGTATTGGCATAATTGATACGTATCTACTCAATCCGAGATCAATTAAAAATACTAAATAAATATATCTGATAATTATTCTGATTCCCTTTTTTCTTTTCAAAAGTAAACTTATAAAGTTTATTAAATTAAATAGAAATATAAATATATGAGTAGTAAAAATAAAGTGTATCTCTTACACTCTTTATCTGATGAACTCACTCCCTATTCTTAAGGCATACACATATTTTTTCATAAATTAAACTTGACTTATTTATCATATAGCCATCTAAATAGCTATATGATAAATACAACAGAAAAAAGTTATAGTATTGCAGATACAAAGAACCATCTACCCGTATTAGTACATTCTCTTGAATCGAATCCTAGCATACCCATTACCAGACGCGGAAAGATAGTAGCTTATTTAGTTTCTACAAAAGAATATGAAGCATTAAAAGGAAAACGTAGGAAATTCACCGATTCATGGAAAACCTTACGTGCATCGGATGAATTCAAAAAGTTTACTTTATCAGATAAAGAAGTTTCTAGCTGGAGAGACTCTTCAACCGGTAGGGATTCTTCTCTTTAATCTATGAATTCTATCTACCTACTCGATACCAATATTCTCTCTGAGCCACTCAAAAAAACTCCAGATAAAACTATTCTAGAATTTTTAGAAAGAAATGAAACAACGATTGCTACTTGTAATCTAGTAATCCACGAATTATTCTACGGAATGGAAATTCTAGAGGAAGGTAGAAAAAAAAAGATTATAAATAAACATATCAATTCCATCATGGAAACTTTACCAATCTTTGAATACAATACAACTGCATCTCTTTGGCATGCAAAAGAAAGAGCTCGTCTAACTACTTTGGGCAAAACTCCTTCATTTGTGGATGGACAAATTGCATCTATCGCACACACTCAGAACTTAAAGCTCGTCACAAAAAACTATGGTGACTTCAAGCCATTCAAGATAGAAGTAGTTGAATTCTAAATTATTTAAGATCGAATAGTTTTTAAAAAATCACCATACACATCACTAAATACTCAGATTTCTAATGAAATTAAAAATGAATCAATTATTCATTGATTCAAATACATTTTGATAGATAACTGACCGTGAGACTTTTTGCCCTGCAAAAAGCCCTGCGGAGCAGTCTGGATTCTATGCAAAAATATATTTCCTCAGATTTCTGATTAGAAATCTGGGGAAGAGATACAATAGAGTCTATTCTTCCATCTAGATTTGTTGTAAGACGATTGATGAAAAAAAGGGGTATTGACCCTTACCTCAAAAAAGTAAAGGTCATGTATCAACCTATTTACTTATGACAACGAACTGCCCATGTATTAGAGGTTGGATATTGATTTACTCCTCCTCCATCTGTAACCAGACCATTATACCAGGTAGAACTTAAAACGTTAACTCCTCTATAATATTGATTTCGTTGGTAGGGGGTAGATGACCAATATACATCGTCTCCCCAAGAGTTAGTTGTACCTTCTCTATATGCGGCTTTTAATTCTGAAATAGAGGGTAACCTCATGCGTAATGACTTACATTGATCCCTAGCAGAATCATACTCCATCCGACCCTGGTCTTCACTCCAAAACGCCATTCGTGCACGAAGTTTTTTCTCTTCAGCTTCTTCTCTTTTTCTAATGGCGATTTCCTGAACATCTTCATCATCTTGGTATGTTATGCTTGATTTTTCTTCTGATATTTGGACACTGAACCTACCGTTCTTCTTGCCTTTTTTCCAAATACCGTCAAATTCATCTCCAGAGGATGTTGTTAATTTTCCTTTTCCATCATATAAATTATTTTTTAAAGAACCATTGTAAATACTCCCGTCTGCATTAGTCATTGTACCTTTTTCAAGGTAACCAACTTTAAAAATTCCATCTAATCTGGCACCATCACAGCTAACTAAAACTCCCGCACCTTCGAAAATTCCTTTTTTAAATAAACCATCATAAAAACTACCCGCCTTGAATTCCTTTTTCCCTTTTCCTAATATACAGTCCCCTTCTGTACAGTCACCTTTCGAACATGCCTGCGAACCGTTACTAAAATTTTGACACTCCCCATCTAGTAGATTAAAAGTACAGGAAGTTTGTGTAATTTCAGGTTCCGCCCTTAGTTCAGGCTTTACGTCCTCCTTGATTTTTTCACTAGAACATCCAAATAATAAAAGTACAATAATAAAAAATTTAAGTACTACGAATATTTTTTTTTCATATTTTTTCCACCTTCATAAAGCAATCTCTACAAGTTGAGATTATATTTTTTCTTTCTAAGAATGTAGTCTAGAGTATTTATAAAAGGACTTATAAAATATCTGTGGTTCGGCTTCTCTCACCAACGATCTCTCCTTGCCCTTCTTCGTATGTTGGATGAGGATAAAAACGAATACTATTCCTCATCTAATGCTTTTATAGCCGTAATCAAGGCTGATGACAAATCCTTATACTTTGTTTACGTCTGTGACATTGCCATAAATAAACGCATCGACCCATCTAGGATACAAGCAAGCATTCTAGAATTGGCAAAAGGTGCTCATCAAATTGTATATAAAGCGGCAACGACTACAAACTAAAATTTATTCAAGAAAGCCTGCACACATGGACACACTTGCCTGGCGTAATTGTTCACAGTAGCTGGGAGCGAAATTTATTGTTTTGCGTTTTTTATTTTCGAAAAAAGTTCCGTTATAGGAGCTGTACTCTTCAGAAAGCATTGCTTCGATGCCAATTTTCGTATCTATTGGCATCGCCTTTGCTACCAAACTAAACAAGGTATTCAATGGCCAGGGCAGATTACGCCCTAAGCTTGAGCGAATAGCCCCGGGGTGAAATGCATTGACATGCACACCACGACCCTTCCAATCTTCAGCAAGAATTTGGCAGAGAACAGTCTTTGCATGCACCGCACGCATAGCTGATTTGGCAGCGCTGTAATGTTTATGGAGCTGTAGATCCGAAAAATCTAGCCTTGGTTTAAGTACTATGGATTCATTTCCTGCCACAAAAAGCACCCTGGGCTTGTTTGCTTGAAACAACAATCCCTTGAGTCTATGGGCGACTAAAAAGGCGCTTAGATAGTTAACTCCAATAGTCTTCTCAAAACCTTGTGCCGTTTCTTGCCTCTTCGGCAATACTAATCCAGCGGAAAATATGAGGCGATCAAGGGAGTGCACATCCGCGGAAAACTTTTCAGTGAAATCCCGCACTTTACCAAGGTCGCTCAGATCAACCTGCCAGAATCGTGCTGTGCCACTTGCACCTAAAGCTCCTAGTGCATCGGCAGCGGCCAGCCCTTTTTCTAAATTCGAGCCGACAAAATGCACAGCAAAGCCATCCCGAACTAAGGCACGCACCAAAGACAATCCAACTCCGTCGCTCCCACCGGTGACCAAAGCATTTCTTGACATTTGACTCTCTCCATTGATGAATTTAGTAGAAATAATACACCATTTTCTTTCTACGAATGTAGTCTAGAGTATTCGTAAAAGGACTCCTATAAAAGTTCTGTGGTTCGGCTGGCTTGGTTGGTGAGCCAGTCAAACCACACCATCCATCTCTCTCTGTCCCTGTTTCAAAACCTCAATCAATCCCAAAAATGGGGAGAGTTGCTTGCGCGAATTCCTACAAGTTTACCTAATAAGAATTCTGCTCGCCCGAGATTATTGGCTGTCGGGTGAGAGCTGATTATTGATGGGTTTTTTCGCTTGACCGGTTTTCTTTTTAAATCTACTGTACGAGTTATGACTACTCTTTTAGAAAAAGCTATCGAAAGTATTTCTCGAGAATCTACTGAAGTCCAGAATTGGATAGCATCGTTGATTATGGAAGAAATTCTTGCAGAAAAAGCATGGGAACAGGCTTTTTCTAATTCATCAGTTAAACTTAAGAATTTAGCCGCATCAGCTTTGGCAGAGATAGAATCCGGAAAATTTGAAGAAGGCGGATTTGATAATCTTTGAAGTCGAGAAGAACCGAAAGTTTTAAAAAACTTTTTATTAAAATTCCCAAACCGATAAAAGATCTCGCTGGCAAATCTTATAAGCTCTGGATTGAAAATCCCTCCCATCCTTCTTTGCACTTTAAGAAAGTTAAGGACAAGCCTGAAATCTATTCTGTTCGCATAGGTATTCACTATAGAGCTCTGGGACTCATTAAAGATAATTTCATCTATTGGTTTTGGATTGGTTCTCATGAAGATTACAACAAATTTATTCAACACTAACCAGGATAATTCCATCTCCCTTTTTCCCATATTTTCTTAGCCGTTGTAATCACTTCAGAATGCTTTTGCGCTATAATGCGATCGAGTTTAGATTCTAGATTCGAAATCCTTAGTTTGTCGTTTTCACGATCCGATTGTAGTTTTGCTATCTGGTTCTTATCGTTCTCGCGGTCTGTCTTCAGCTTTGCATTTTCCTCTAGGAGTAAGGCAATCTTTGCTTCTTGCTTTTCATTATTAGAACCAAGTTCTTTGATCTGACTATGCAATTCTTAAATCGCCTTCACAAACATTGCATTTACCCCTTCCATATTGAGCCATTTCATACCTTTTGCATCTGTATCCACCCAGTTAGGAAAAACCTTTTCCACTTCTTGGGCGATAAAGCCAATATGCTTTCCTTCCGTGGCATTCAGCGCCTTGGGCACTTTTTATTCAAAAGTAACTGGGCGTAGTTGGTTCAGTTTGTCCGTGAAAGAAGGAAGTGCTTCAATATTTTTCTTTAGGCGAATATCCGAGTTATTGACCCAAACATCAGTTGTGTTGCCCGCATTTCCATTGACTGTGAGTTTCTGGGAGGGAGAATCCGTTCCTATTCCAACATTGCCAGCATTTTTTAAAGTCAAGCCAGGATCGGCTCCCCTAGTTATTAATTGAATGTCTGAAATATGAGCCGTATGATTTTCTTTTTAGGAAAATACTCCGTTGTATTCATAAAAGGTCATCTATAAAAGTTCTGTGGTTCGGCTGGCTTGGTTGGTGAGCCTTTTGAACCACACCAACCGACCAAAATAGTGGAGCTGATGGGTTAAATTTTACTTTCGAAGAAATCGTCAATAAGGCAAAAAAATACGAAGTGAAGAAAGCTAAAAAGTAATCTTTAATTTGGGCTCAGAAGTCGCCTTTTAGTCGTTTGCTTAGGGGGATTCTTTGGTGAATCAAGATAGAATTAATACTTACCATATTGGATAAGACGACCATTTGTGATTTGTATTATTGGTATCAACTACGATCTCTTGCATTCGTCCGCACTTCGTTGATTTCGGCTTGAATTTCCTCTAAAGTTAATTCTGAGAGACCAGAAGCTTTTGCAAGTTCTTACGAGTTTTTCAATGTTCTTTTTGCAATTTCCATTTTGATTTTCTCTAGTAGCTCTTCAAATTTTATTGCATAATTGCTCAGACCGTATTCTTAAAACTCTTCATCTTTCATGGAAATTGTAATTGTTTTCATATTATTAAATTATCCTCTTTTTCTTGATTTCCAAGGAGAATCTCGCTCTTAATTTCTGCTAAACATAAATCAGCAGTTCGGAATTTCCGAACAACTCCATTTAACTGGGTAGTGTATTGTGAATGCTAGAGAATTCAAATTTGAATTGGTTCGCTAAAAGTATCGCATAGCTTTTTTTATCAAAAAACTAACTTAAAAATAAGTTCAAT
>CAMCZP010000085.1 GCA_945887855.1 Leptospira interrogans serovar Manilae
AAAATAAGAGTCTAGTTTTTTAATTTTCTCGGACATAGTAGTGAAGTTAAATAATTTAGAGAAAGGTGCAAAGCACTCAATGAAATCTTCTGGGGTCATTTTTTTTCCTTCATTTTATAAATAAATCCCTTCCATTCAAAAAGTAGTAAGGGATTTTTGTCGATTTCTTTTGCAAGATGATAATAAATTGCCGACCTATGTTTACATAAATCTTTTTCCAAACAAGAACAGTAAGATTTTATATCATTTTTATTTTGTATAAATGGATTAATATTTTAATTAAGAAAAAAATCTAATACCCAGATTTCTAACGAAATTTTAAATATATCAATCTCTATTGATTCAAATTCATCTTGATAGATAACGGATCATGAGACTTTTTGCGCTGCAAAAAGCTCCGCGGAGCGGTCTGGATTCTATGTAAAAATACCTTTTCTCGGATTTCTGATTAGAAATCTGGGTAATACTAAATCACTATTTATCCCTGACTCAAGATAGAACATGATTAGAGATTCCTAGCTAAATATGTCCATAAATCGAGATATTTCTTCCTCAATAAAAAAAAGAAACTCCAGTGTTACTACGAAATTCAATTCCATTTTTCCCTGAACTTTTACCGGAATAAAATTTCTCTTAAATTCATAAATATGAACAGAACCCTGATTTGTATAATCTAATCCTTATTTGAAGATGCTTTTAGTTAAGAAAAATCCTATTATTGAATCAATCCACATATTCCCCCACAATAAAGTTCCAACATTATGAAATATCATATATAATCATTATATTTATATTTTTATATCTCACAAAATATATAATTAAATCTAGGCAGATATAAAATAATAAGAATCAGATTGAAATAGTTTCTATTGCAAGAGTGAAGATATGATTATCACCGAAATATATTTATTATTGATATTTAAAGAAAGTAAATTTATTTAAATAATAAAACTATAATTCTGTTTATATATAAAATAAATTCTTAGTAATTTTTACTCCAATGGACGGAAATTGAAATAGATTTGTAGTAAAGCTAATACCTTTCTTCTCTAAAAGTAATTCAATACAACCTAATGGAATGTAACTTCGATCAAATTTAGATTGAATCATTGTTAGAGATATAAAGGCATCAATCGAACAAATTCTGATAGATGTATTTAATTCCATTGGTACTTCACTAAATAAAGGAAATTGTATTAGATTGATATTTGTTGATTGATTGATATAAATGATGATTCTTATTTTCTTGTATTTAAACGAATACTTACCTTCAAATTCTTCAAATGAATTTAAATTATTCGTATTGAGAATGGTTTCTTTTATATTTAATCTTTCATGATTTTCGATAAGGAGTTCTACTCGATCAGATAGTGTAGTTAATCCATAGTAATGTAATGCTGATCTTCCTATGAGTATATAATTCCAATTTTTCTCTTTAAATAATTCGTCAATTTTTGGCAAGATACTATTATGAATCAATTTTGTTTTTAATTCAGCTAGGTAATAGGGTTTAAATAAATTCATAGTTATTGTCTATCATATTGAATCAGGAACCTCCCTATATTGGAATAAAAAAAAATCAGAGTAAAGAAAAAAGTCCTATCAATAAAGTATTTTTTTATATTTTTTTTTTCATTAAGGGCTTTAACAGAATCTTTAAAATTGAAAAAGAACAAGATACCTTTTGGAAAATAATCGATTTAATTTCAAATGAGTTTTATAAGTGATGTATCAACTTAGTACAATCATTTTCTTAATTCTTAAATGATTGTAATTTTAAATTAATGATCTATACTAAAGTAAAAATAATAAGGGGTTTGTAATTTATGAAAAAAAATTATAAAATATTTGATGAGGCATGGAAAAATCAGGCTTTTGAAGGGTATCATTCATGGATAAATTCTGAAATATTGAGTATAAAAGATCAGGATGCCAGGGAGAATCTTTTGTATGAACGGCAACGAAGTTTAAATAGAGAGTGGCGATGGACTCCAAAAAGGATTAAGCGATTAGTACTATTGAATCAATATCTTAGAAAAGTGGAAGATGATATTGTTCATCACCATATTCAACTTCATAAAAAGATCATTTCAGAGATTAAAAGAAAAAATAATCTTATAACTGATTACAATATTTTCGTTGAGGTTGGTCTTTGGTCAGAAAGAAAATATAAGGGAATGAAAATTGAAGAGTTATTTAATAATGCTTTTTTTACATTTCGATATTCGCTTTTATTACCAACTCCAGGAGTGGGATTTAGAAAAGCCTATAAGGAGAATCTAGATTTTAGAAATACAAATTGGAATGAAGTCGCAATCATGGATCCAAAACATCCCATTTCTCATCAACATCATTGTTATTTATTATATGTATTATACTATAACTATCCATTATCTTGGTCTGATATTTTAGAGATTGAATCGGTCTGGATAGATTTAAAGGTAGACTATCAGTTCGAAAGAGAATTTAGAATTGGGAAGATAAAGATTTAATAATAGCCAGGACAAATACTACTTCTTCTACTTCATCTAAGACTATAGGGGATTCGAATGCCAGGAGAGGATGCTTTAAAATTTTTCGTATTACGAGTAATGAGTGTAAGACCTTTATGAGTAGCACTTGCCCAGATGATCGCATCTGGAAGTTTAAGCTTGAATTTTTTTTGTAATGATATGGCTTCCTCTGCAATTTCTAATGTTACCTGAATAATTTCGAAAGTGGAGAGAAAACTTTGAATGATTGGTTTTTCTTCTTTATCTACCCCTACCCAAACTTCCATCCAACTGATGATACTTATCGCAGGCTCTTTATAAAGAGAAATTTCTTTTTCAGCTTCCTTATATCCGGGGTAATCAATAAGAATATTGGTATCCAGAACCGCTTTCACTTCCATTCCTTCCGTATCGAAGCCTCCTTTTTTAAAGAGTCAATTTTTTTCTTTTTCCAAATTCCAAAGCTTGCTTCTCTTCTGACTAGAGGAGTATCCAATAAATATTTATCTATTGCACTTCTCATCAACTCTGCCCTCGAAATCTTTTGTGCCTTACACAATCTATCTAGTTCCTTCACTTTTTCGTCCGGTATTTCAAAAATAATTCTCATAGTATAACCATATAACTTAATCATTCATATGTCAAGTGTACTCTCTTATTTTTCACTTAGTACTAATACTTTAGCCTGTCTATTTCTATCAAAAACTGTTTAATATTTTCTGGCGGCCCTTTCATTTGCAATATTAGAACAGGAGTTTTTATTGAGAGAATCTGAGATTGTTCCGGTATGTTTGGAAGCAATTAATTTTATATATACAATTTTATTTTAGTAGGATAGAGGATAGTGAAGTATTAAAAAATTTGTAAGATCACCTGTAATCCAAACCCTGTCTTTAAACGTTAGGCAAAATAAAGTGAAATTTTTAAAACTAACAACTGGAGGTATAGTTTTATGAGTAGGAATAGATTTGTATAGACTTCGTCTATCGAAAGAGGAAATATAATCTAGATTATTTTTCGCAATTTAACAAATATAAATCTTAATGAGTCCTACTTATTATAAGCCAGAAAATGGAAAAGATGTATGGTTTCAAAGTTTTTCAGCACGAACCAGACTCGGCAAGTCTAAAAATGGTAGTATGGATAGAGTGTGGAGTACAATTTTAGAGTTCCATTTTCATTATGGTATAAGAAATTACTTGCTATTTGTATTTGAACTGTAAAATAAATAAAAAGAGAAAAAGAAGTGCCATTAGTTGCTGAATTTTATGGAATCAAAATTTATATGTATTGGAGGGATCATTCCCCACCTCATTTTCATGCAGAGTATGGTGAATCTCAGGTTTTGATTGATATTGAAAATGTGGTAGTTTTAAGAGGCATATTTCCAAATATACAATTGAAAGTAGTATTAGCCTGGGCTAAACAGCATAAATCAGAATTGATTTCAATTTGGGAGTCAGCGAAAAATTATGGAACAACCGAAAAAAAAGAACCTTTACACTGAGAAAAAAATGGTAGTGAGTGTCTTACAAGTTTATCCAATGTCAAATTATAAGATATATATATTTCAGCGACGGGAAAGTCAAACTCTATGATGTTTTACCACTTTTAGAGAAAGGTGTTTTTCAAAAATTACAAGACAAAGATTTTTATTTAAACCGACGCACTGTCTTAAATAAAACTTTAGCTTGGGATGTAACAGGCGATTATAATCTATACAACTGCATTGATTTAGACCCTGTAGTACTATATGAAGAAGGAATCGAAGTAGGTGACCCCCTTGATAAACCTACCTGATGAAATTTTTTTTCCCTAAAATCTAGGAAACAAAAAGTAAATAAACCAGCATAAAAATCTATTGACAACACTCTACACATCCCTCTACACTTAATAGATGAATGTAAATGCATTAAAAATTCGAAATGAATTCGGGAGAGTACTGGACTCCTTAAAAGAATCCGGTGAACCTATCATCATTGAAAAAAACAGAATACCTGTAGCTGTTCTAATTTCTCTAGAAGACTTTCAAAATAGGTTTATTGACTATAGAGAGACGGAGAAGAAAAAAGAAATCATCTCTTTATTCCGAAAAAATTTAGTAAAATCTAATAAAAATTCTTTAAAAGAAATCAGAAAACTTCGGTATGATTGAGATTCCCGATGCTTCTTTAGCTATCAAATGGTTCCTCGATGAAAAAGGCTTATGTTGCTCTTGCAGAGTATATTAATGGCATTTGGATTACCTATGATACAGAAGCACATAAAAAAATATCCAAATTCAAATTAAGCCGATTGCTGCTTAGCAGTTAAAACTAACTATGTTTATTTATTACTTATTATAAGAACCTTCCCCATTATTTCCAGCCATCTTTATTTTGGATTCAAAGAATCCCACAAGAAACTGGTGGCTTGAAAATTAGTTATTTCCGGCCTATTCTTATTCCTTTCCCCCATCCAACTCTGGAGTAGTTTTAAATCTTGTTTTGTAACTATATCCTTTTCACTTTTTTGAAATTTATAGTTTAAAAGTTCCAATTCAGAAATTTCGGAAGGAAGCTCTTTTGGAATTTTAATTCGAGCCTCATACTTGTCTTTCTTTATTAAGTGAAAATGCATGGGTTCATGGTCGGTATAAACTTGGATTTCTAAACCCTTTGTCTTATCGACCAGGGCCATTTCAATCAGCTTTTGATTATCTTCGTAAATAGGTTTGTAACGTTTCATTTCTGTTAACCTCTTAGATTTATATAATAAATAAAAATCTACTTTCAAAAGATTATTTTTGCAAAATTTTTTTAAAAAGTAACTATTTTAAAAGATAAAATTCTTCAAATTCTTCTCGATTACCATAATTAAAATCGGAAATCGTTACAATTTGATTTGTCCTAATCTCAGAATTTTGATATATTTTTTGTAATTTTGAAATTGATCTCAGCTGAAATTTATTCATATTCTTTAAGAAAGAAAGGATTGACATCCTAAAAAAATGGGAAACTTTCTAGATGTGAGAATTGAAATCTTAGAAAAATCTTCTGCAAGGATGCTCCTCCTTCCGATCAGTGTTGAAACATACTTCAAACTAGGAGAACAGAATTTAATATCCGAAAATACAGAATTAATTGAAGGAATTATATTTCAAAAAATGCCTAAATCACCTCTTCATTATTCTATTACGCAAAAATTATTAAGTTATTTTATCAATAAACTTACATCACAATTCATGGCACGTCAGGAAGGACCTATACTTATGAAAGCTTCCTCCCCTGAACCAGATATAGCCATTGTCGAGTCTCGCTCAGATTACTATTCAAATTCTCATCCTGAGTTTGCATATCTCATCATTGAAATTTCATTATCCACATTGGAATTCGATCGGGAAAAGACAAATGTGTATGCCAGTGCAAATATTCCGGAGTACTGGATTTTTAATCTTAAAGAATCCATTTTAGAAGTCTTCTTAAACCCAGAAAATGGAACTTATAATACGAAAAAAATACTTCAAAGGCAGGATTCAATTCATCCCGCGTTTGATAATCACCTAACTCTTTTCTTAGGCGATTTTTTTCCATAATGAAAGATATCTATCCAAATTCTATTCTTTATAATTAATTAGGATTGTAGTATGAATATTACAAAAATTCCTGTTACTTTATCAAAGTCCGCACTCTCCCACTTAACCTTAGCAATGTTCGGACAGCTTTCCAATCGTATAACATGTCCTACAGAAACAGAAATGAAAGGAAAAATTGCTCTTATTACAGGCTCTACGGGAGGTATTGGCAAAGAAACGGCAAGGGGTCTATTGGAAAGGGGAATCAGGGTAATCCTTAAGATATTTCTAAAGGAATGTATTACAACAATGCATTGGGATTAGCAGAATTTCCCGAGGGAGATCCTGCGACTTTTGATGATAAGTCTAAAGACTATTATGATCGATTGGATTCTTTATGATATGTTTTATTATCAAATTTTTAAAAATTCTTTACAATTAAAAGCCTCAAGTTAGAAAAATTTAATTAAACGAATATGCTCGAAATCATTATCATTGCGGGTTTAACTCAGTCAATTTTACTGGGAACTTATTTCTATTCTTACAGAAAAAAAATAGTAGGAGGCTTTCTCCAGTCCATTCTACTATTTACCCTTTCATTCTCTATATTGATTGGTTATTTCTATTCTTCCGAAAAAATATTTCAGTTTCCCCATTTTTCGAGGCTTGGATTTCTTCTATCATCATGTTTGGGACCATTCATTTATTTCTCCACCCGCTCTGTGTTATATAAAAAAGAAAAACTTCAAAAACAGGATATTTATTTTGGTATTGTTCCTTCTGGGATTTTGATTTATTTACTTCCTTATTTTTTTTCTTCAACAGAGTATAAAATTGAGTATTTAAAAGTGGATTTAGTAGAACCACATTTTGATTGTCTTGTCATATCATCTCTCAGTTTAATTAATAATTTTTTTTGCACTTTCTTAGCTATTTTGTTACTATATAAAAGTACAAATAAAGATGAACTTTCCCTAAAAATTCAGAATGATAAAAAGAAATATCTTTCTGAATTCAAAGAAATAGTATTCAGATTATATCAAGAATTTCTGAAAATAAAATATAAAAATTTTTATTATATTTCAATACTTATAATTTTATTTATAGTTTTAATTCTCTCCATCTTAGATAGAAGAGTCTTGAATTCTGGTCTTTATTCCTTGTTTATGTCTGTCCTTATCATTGTCCGATCCTATGAAATTTTGAAAGATAACAAGCAGTTTTCGGGATTACTCTTAAGTTATCCCCCTTCAGATAAATACAAAAAATCCAAGATAAATCCGGAATTGGAAAGAGAATTGGGGGAGGAGATTAAAATCTATTTTGATAAAGAGAAACCTTTTATTGATCCTGATTTTTCTCCAGATATAATTGCCGAAAAATTCAATATTTCAAATCATGAAGTATCACAAATTTTTACGAATTACTTTCTAATGTCTTTTTCAAAATTTACAAATGAGTACAGAGTAAGAGAAGTCATTGAAACTATGAAACGAGATTCCAATTTACTTCATCTCTCCATGACTTGTGGATTCAATTCAAAATCCAGATTCAATTCAGTTTTTAAAGAAATCACAGGAAGAACTCCCACCGAGTTTAAGAAATCCAAGTTTTCCTGATTATAAATTTATTTCTCTGACAGGCAGTCTCATTGATTTTTTAAAAATAAAATCTTAAAATACTATCAATATTAGTCTTATCCAATTGGATTTGTCGATTTAATTCTTAATATGGTTTATTCTCTTTGATTAGGAGGAATCAAAATGAATTCCATGAATAGAAAACAATTCTTGAAACTTTCGGGACTTGCCTTAACCATTCCCGGCTTTTTAGAAATGTGTAGTTCCATTAATCCAAGACTTACTGGGAAATCGGATGATCCCATAGGGAATGCGGAGGCTAAGGGTTTCGAATATCCTATACTCAAGGCAATCAGCACTGGTATCACAGCACCTAATCCACACAATGTTCAACCCTGGAAAGTGAAAATTATCAATCCCACAGAAATGCTACTTTTTGTGGATGAAAAAAGACTACTTCCGGTTACAGACCCACCCACAAGACAGATTCATATAGGACAGGGTACCTTTTTGGAACTACTGAAAGTAGGTGCTGCAAAAATGTCATACAAATCAGAAATAAAACTTTTCCCTGAGGGGGAATATACCCGTGAGGAAATCGGGAAAAAACCTGTGGCAAAGGTTTCCCTAATTCAGGATACAAGTACTCGATCCCCCTTGTATGAATATGTAACCAAGAGGACTACCGACAGATCAGAGTATTACGGGGACGAACTTTCCAAATCAGAAGCGGAAAAACTGAGTTCTTTGGGTAAGGCCGAGAGCAGTGAACTGGGATTCATACTAGGAAAGAAAGAAATTTTACCCTATATCGATATATTCAACAAAGCAATGGAGGTGGAATCCTATACTCGCCATTTGAATGATGAAACTAGAATATGGTTTCGATTTAGTGATACGGAAATCCAAAAGAAAAGGGATGGAATTGCCCTACCGGATCAGGGTGTTACAGGGTTCACACGATTTATGGCAGAAACATTTTTTATGGGTCCCGAACCGGATAAATTCAATAATAAAACAGGTCTGGAAGTATTTCTTTCGAGATACAGAAAAAAAATAGATTCTACAAAAGGAATTGTATACTGGAAAACTAAAACGAATACCATGAAAGACTGGGTGCTCACGGGAATGGACTATGCCAGATTTCATCTCGGCACAGTAGCCCTTGGCTTTAAGATGCATCCATTGAGTCAGGTATTACAAGAGTACCCGGAGATGGAAACTCTCAGGGGAGATTTCGAAAAGAAAATGGGAATCACGGGAAAAGAAAAAATTCAGATGATAGCCCGCCTTGGCAGGGGAGACTATTTTTATCTGACCCCCAGAAGGAACTTGAATGATATAATTTTGGGATAACTAATTAAAGTTGGATTCTTGACTGAGTAGTTCGCTTGTACTTCTAGCCAGGAATCCGGGTACTATTTACTTACCATCATTTGAAATCAAATAGGGCGTCTTACCATCTGTGATGATTACTTTGGTATTTGGAGATTTGGCAAGCTCGCGAAAAGCTTCTATACTTCTGAGTGTTATGATTTCCGGACTGAGTCCCTGGGATAAAATATTTTGGGCATCCCGGGTTCCCTCTGCTTCAATTTTTCTACGTTCGGCTTCTAACTTTTCCTGTAATAAAATATATTTCATCCTTTCGGCATCCTGCTCAGCTTGGAGCTTTTGTTCAATGGAATTAGATAAACCCTGAGGCATTGTAATACTTTTTAGTAGTACGGATTCAATTTTGACTCCCCTGGCTACCAGGAGATTGTTCATTCTTTCCTGAATTTTGGATTCGATTTCGTACCGTTTTCCGGAGTGCATATCCTTAGCTAAAAAGCTGGAAGTTACGTCTGCCGCTGCAGATCTAAAAATAGAGACAATCACTGTCTGTTCGTATTCTTCCCCAACTTCGGACAATAGCTTGGGAGCAAATAATTTTTCAACGTGGTAGAGGATAGATATTTCAGAAAGAATATTCAAACCCTCCTGGCTGGGAAGGGAAAGCTTCACTTCAATATTTGTGGTTCGAATGGGAGCCCTGAGAATTTCCGTACTAAAAAAATCATAAAAATGAAGCCCGGGTAAAAGGATTCCCTCTGACTGCTTCCCAAAAGTTCTAGTGACACCCACAGTTCCCTCTTGAATGATCGCAAAGGCACAATGAAACTGGAATAAAATAAGAATCAATAGGAGAGATTTTTTCATACAATAAATAGACTCCCAGGGACTCTCCATTTAATAAAATTTTTTTGTATTTATATAACTAAAAAAGGATAAAAAACATTATTTCTAAAAGATAAATTTTTATTGTATAACCTTTTAACGCCCTAGAAAAAATTTTTACCTTCCAGATAATTGAATCAGGAGTACAATTCGCAATGGTTGGTTTCTAGTGACCTCATATTTTAAAGAATCAATTTTTTTCTTTTTCCAAATTCCAAAGCTTCCCAGGATGGACGCTTCTGCAAGAAACACCTAGCAGGGTTTTCCCTAGGAGGAGAGCATTTTGTTCCAGTTAAAGAAAAGCTAAATTTACTTTTTAGTTTTTTGGGCGAGTATCACTTTTATTTGCCTTTGAATATAGGACTACGCTTTTCTATATAAGATCGATTGGATTCCTTATGAGTTTCCCGATTTATTTCGTCTAGCCTCTTGTTGCCCTGTCACTCCAATTGATAGAAAGTAAGCAGTGTGAGTAAAATAGTTCATCATCCTTTTTTTGGAATCTTCATCTATCGCAGGAACTTCTGAGAGAGCTTCTTTCATATGGTGGAGCCATCTTTCTGCGGCTTTTTCTTTCATGTTGAAATCCATATGGCGTCCAATGAGTGCTGGATGTCCTTTCCTGTGAGAGAAGTAGGCAGGTCCTCCCATCCTTTGGATGAAAAATTCAACTTGGTTCTGGATGGCATCTTCGAGGCTTCTATTCTTGAAAATATTTCGAAACCAAAGTACTTCATCGTTAAATACTTTTGTATAAAAGATCGTACTTAATTTCCAGAAGGTTTCTTCTCCTAATTTTTTGTAAAGATTTGTATCATCAATGCTCATGGCTTCTTTGATGGAGAGCCCGGTCTTTTTCTCTATCAAATCATCTATATCACGCATAGGTTTAGAATTCGGTGGTTTATCCGAAGGAGTCAAGGAGGAAATAATGAATTTAGAATTCGATGGAAAATTGGGGATTTATTTTATAAATAGTTGAATGGCCTGAAATTTTTCTTCCTATCAAACTCATCTTGGGAAAGAATCCATGATTGCAATATAATTATGTTTTGCGAACTTAATTGATTCATTCATTTCTTGTTCATCTGGTAATATGAAATCACCGGGATAACGAACTTCTATTGCCCACTCAGTTAATTCTGTTAATCCTAATAGGGAAAGATTAACTTTATAGTCATACGGCAAATCGTTAAACAAAAGATCGAGGTCATGCTTTTTCTGAAAAGGTAGATTCAAAAAAATATAAATTGCCTTCAATGCTTTTTCGCTAGATTGCTGACAGAGATAGCAAACATTTCTTGGGAATTGTTCTTTTGTATGAGACAGAGCGATTGCACAATCTAAATCTTCTTTCGAATATTGTAACCATACTTTCCATTCTGATTTATTTTCTTTCATAGATCACTCGCCCTTCTTCTATTGCATTACAGTAGACCGACCATTTCATTTCTTTGTATTTAGAAACTTCTTCCCTGCTCATAACTAAAATATCCTTTGCAATCGGAAAATCTGTGAATAACTTTCGAATCTGGATTGTTAATTTTCTTTTGTTATCAATTTCACTAAACTCCAAAAGTATATCTAAGTCACTATCAGCGGTTGCATTTCCTTTTGCATACGATCCAAAGAAAATAATTTTTTCTGGTTGAAATACAGGGATAATTCTTCGAATTGTTTCTTCTCTCAAAAAATCAAATTTATAAACAGTTTTATTGTTCATACTAAATCTTAAACACCCTTACGTATACTTTCGATTCCTCTGTTGTCTGTAATCTTTACCGCGATTTGTTTACCTGGATTAAAAGACAAACTAACCGCAGTTCTAAATGCTTCTAGTAGTTCTCCATCTAGTTAAATACTTTTGTAAAGATTCTTATCATCAATGCTCATGGCTTCTTTGATAGAAAACCCAGTTTTTTCTCTATCAAATCATCTATATCACGCATAGGTTTAGATTTCGGTGGTTTGACCTAAGAAGTCAAGGAGGAAATAATGAA
>CAMCZP010000086.1 GCA_945887855.1 Leptospira interrogans serovar Manilae
GATGTAAAAACTAGCTTATATCCCTTAAAATCATCTAAAATTTCCATGCGAGCTGTTTCTAAAATATTCTGAGATGCCCTTCCGTAATGATGAAGGGAAGAGGGGTTTCCAAATTCCTTAGTAAATTCGCTAATTTTCGGTAGGATATCCCCATGCACGGGGGTTGTTGCATTGTAGTCAAAATAAACAGCACTCATGAGAACAATATTTTAGGGTAAGAATTCTATTTCCACTGGTTTAGTTCGGACTAAACAATGAATCCAATTATAAACCAACCAATAGATCTTGTTTAGATTTTTACCCTTAGTAATTAAATTTCTCCATAGGAGTGACTTTTCTTCCGTATATTAGAAATATCTAAAGGTTTAGTAATTGCATAAATTTATAGTTTTTTACCTGTTTTTATTAATCATAACTCCTCTCTTTTCAGATGAATATCACAATGTCAATGGTTTTTTTGGAGAGAGGGCTACTGGAATGGGTGGAGCATTTTCTGCCATTTCAGACGATGTCTCGGGAGCCTTCTACAACCCTGCCGGATTATCATTTGTTACAAACACAAATTATACAATCAATGCAAGTACGTATCAATCTAAAAAATTGGACAACCAAAATTACTTTGGACCCGGACAAAATTATACACAGACTTCCAAAAATTACCAACCAAATTTCATAGGTTTTGTTGAAAAGTCACAATATTTTACATATGGTTTTACAATAGCTACACGGGTCAATGAGACATTTGACCAATCAGATAGAGCTAATAATCCACAGTATCTCAGAAGGTCTTCTCAGGTAGATATTTCCATTGTTCGGGATAATTTGAATCTTTTGGCAGGTCCCTCCGCTTCACTCTTACTTAATAATAAATTATCTATTGGTGTTACATCTTATTTAGATTATACATCCTCCCGATCAATTTCAAGTGTGACTGAAAATACTTATACAAACTCTGTTACCACAAACTTTTCTCATGAAAGTAAAAAAACATATGCCCTAACACCAATATTAGGAATCCAATATATGCCCATATCCAAATTTTCATTAGGAGGATCAATTCGGAGAAATTTTATTTTTAATGGAGAAGTAGATTCAAAAATAAATTCTACCTCAACTGGTAATACAGCTTCCTCGATATATCAGGGTTCGAATAAGTTTGCTTCTGAAATTCGACCAGATGACATTGTTATAAAATCTCCCCTTACTTATAAATTGCCTGAGGTTTATGAAATAAGGGGAGGTTTAGCTTATTTTATAAATAGTCATTTAACGATTTCTGGAGATTTAATTTATACAAGTGGATATAAAATGTATAAAACTGACCAAGAGTACTCAGTGAAAAATAGAAAATTATTTATCACCGATCCCTTGGAAAATGAATTCACAAGGGAGCATACTCTGAATTATGCATTTGGATTTGAAATTTATATCACAGATAAAATAATTTTAAGAATGGGGACACTTAGTAATATGTCCAATGCAAAAAAAATAAAATGGGTAGACGAAGCCTCATTGTCATACTTAAGAAATCTAAATGGGGGTAATTTTCAAATACCTTTAGGGAGTAATGCTACATATAGTCTTGGGGATAAAAGAACACAATACATCAATCTAAGGGGTTATTCAATTGGGGTTGGATACGAAACTCATACCAACTCCTTTAGCGTATCATTGGTGTACCAGGCGGGACAGGGAATTTCCGTACTAGATAGATTCCAATTGCCCACCACCACAATGTATACCGATCTTTCAATTTACCTTACTGGTAGTTCTAGATACTAAGAGAGGATTCAAACAATACTTTTTTTGTGTATAGCTAGAAGCGTTTTACCGAAAACCCCCGCCACCACCTCTGCAGTTATGACCTCTACCGCCTCCTCCTCCAAAGGAGGAATTCCCATAATAATCTCCACCGCCCCCGAAGGATTGGAAGCTATTTATGTTTCTATAGTTTCCTCCATAGGTATCCATTGGAAAAAATCCAGTATTTCTACCGGTCATAGAATTGTAATCATAGCCACGTAGGAATGCGGAAGAGTAGGGGTTTCCACCAAGGCTTCCCCTATACCCTCCTCTAGGGCTGGAGTAGTTCATGTTACTTTGGCAGGAAATTAGTAAGAATAGCAGTAGGAGGTATCTCATGATTATTAGACGAACTTTCATTGAAAAAGTTTTTTTCTCACTTTTGTTTTTAGAGATTAAGATTTAGGATGGCTGATGTTTTTCTGGGTTCAATGAATTCCTGCCTACCCGATGATTTTGAGTTGGCACAACTCCAAGAATCTAGCTTGTAATCATAAAATTCTCCATTTAAGAAAACCTGTATATAGGATTTGGAAGATGTGGAAGCATGCCTACCTGGTGTGCTAAATTTATTCCAAAGTTCTCTACTTGTCAATAGGGAATCTGATTCTTTGAAGGTGGATTTAGAAGGATTTTGTACCTCACCAGAAATTTCTAATTTTGAATAGTCCATATTTTCAGTGGTTAATTTGAATGCGGGTGATACCCATAAATCTGTTACCTGAATAATTCTAGTGTATGAAACGGGAAGCAATGTATCACCAGAAAAAAGAACTGCCATTTTATTTGGAATTCCTGGAACTACTAGTCCTTCTTCAGGAGGTTTTCCCGGTGTTAAAAAATCGGTTTCAAAGGAGTACAAATATTTTCTTTCAACTTTCTGTGTAATTTTTCCTTTGTTATCAAACATAAAACCATAAACTTTTCTATCATTTTCTATAAATTTTAGTTCCCCATTAGAAAGAGAAGATATAGGTAAGACTATGGATCCTGCTAATATATTAACCTTATAAAACAAAGCAAGTTTTGAAAAGGTAGAAACATAAGTATCCTTTACAAGTTTAGATTTTTCATCTAACAAGTACTTTGTTAAGTCAATCTTTGTGGTAAAATTTGTTCTTTTAAGATTGGGATATTTAGTGGAGTTGAGATTTGAGAACATATCATCTAAGGTTTTAGAAGTATACACTTCTCTGCGTTCATCTATTAAATATAGAGGTGTGCCAATGTGATCTGGAAAGATAATTGTAGTACGTTCTTTTAAAAACCCGCTTCTCTTTGCTTTGATGATATAAGATTCCAGTTTTTCATAGAATCTTGTCTCAGACGAATAATCCGCAGGTATCATGTAGGGTTGGATGGCAACCATATTAGCATAGTTTTTATCTGTTCCAATGGATGTAATAAAAGTTTCATCAAGAGTGGACTCTTGGAGTTTTACATAGTCTACCTGTTTTAATTTTTGATAGTTAGATTCAAAATAAAAAAAAGCTGTAATACCTGTTATTAAAAAGAGAAAAGGAATTCTTATAAAAAAATCCATTATTTACTCACTTGTTTGGATAGATATTTTTGCATTGCTTCTAGCATATACTCAGAAAAGAATCCTTCTGCATGGAAGGTAGAAACATCCACCCATTTAAAATAATCATGCTCATCAGAGATTTTAATATCACCAGAAATATATTCACAGTCGTACCCCAATATGATACAGGGATGTTTACCCAAATTGACCATATGCTTATGAACTAAAACAACTTCAGGAAAAATTTTCAATTGAATGTCATCCCCCAATTCTTCTTGGAGTTCTCTTTTCAAGCTGTCTATCCAATTCTCAAAAAACTCTTTTTGGTTCATCCTGCCTCCGGGTAAATCACCTTCACCGGATTTTTTGTCTTTCATGATAAGGAGTAAGTTGCCTTTACGTATAAATGCTTTTTGAGTTATTTGAAAAAAACCATGGTCACTCATATTTGTTTCCCCATTCATCTATTTCTTTATCTACTGCATAGGGCGGGGGTAACCGATTCTTCTTGAATTGGTCAACCATTCCCAATCCAACTGTGGTCAATTGGCGGATAATAATGTCCATAGTTTCTGTAGGAACTCTATAGAAAAGGAAATTTACAAAGGTGAGATCGCTTGGTAAATAAAAGATTTTATCAATCCTTTGGGACTCCTTTTGGATGGAAAATTTTACAATCCCGCCCTTGTATATATTGGATTGAGGAATGAATTTTTTAATCATTGTACTTTATAATTACCTTTTTGGAATTTTTATCCTGTGCTGTTCTGAAAGCGGTTTCCAATTCTGTATTTGAAAATTCATGAGAAATAATACACTTAGAAATATTGTCTGAAAGATCTTTATTTTCCAAAAGTAATTTGATTGCCATTGGAAAATCTCCACATCTAGATGATTTTATACTTCCTCCAGATTGAATAAATTCTAAGAGTGGATTTTTGTTTGTGTTTCCCATAAATAGAATAGCTCCCCGTGGTCTAAGAATTGATTCTTCAGAATTTGGAAATGGTCGTAGTACAAAATCAATCTCACTTATATCTGATACAATTGCTAAATCAAAACGGGGAATATCACTTTTAAATTCATCTCTCCGGAAAAAAGCTTGTATTTCAGAAATAGTAGTACCTGTAAAACAGGTAAAGTTTGAATCTAATTTAAGTGAATTTTGTAAGGAAGGAGAGATATAAATATTTTTATTTTTTCTAGACTCATTTTCCCAATGAAAATTTAGATTGTCTAAAGTATATGGTAAAATTGAAATTTCATCCACTACCATTTCAGTCATTTTTTTAACACCACATACTGTTTGTCCATTTGTAGATTTTAAGTGAACTTCTTTTTTGGAGTACGATAATGCTTTTTCAAATCCTTCTGGATTGGCAGTTGTATCATAGACTATATCATATTTCTTAATTATATTTTCTTTTAAACTTCTAAGATCAATTGCTTCATCAGCTCCTAGATTTTTAGAGAGTTCAAGCAAAGTGCTATGTCTTGCGAGAGCTGTAATTCTAAACTTTTTTCCAGAGTGTTTTCTGTAAATGGAGAGAGCACCAATCAAAAGGGAGCCTAATCGTCTCGGACCCAATACAGCAACTTCTAGGTTATCCTGAGGGGGAGAGGCTATCACGGCTTGCAATGCAGCAGCAAAAGGTTCAATAAGAACAGCAGTATTTTCCTCTAAGGATTCAATAGGGATCATGGCATTCACCGGTGCCAAAATATAAGAACCAAACCCACCGGGGAGTCGATCAATACCTAAGACCATTCGTGAAGGGCTATGTGTAGGGAGACCTGTGGTACAAAAAGCATCCAGTGAATCAGAGCCCCTAGCAAGAAGTGTGTCATTGATCTCCACCGCATATTTTTTTTTGTCTATTGGATCTTCCGCAATGAGCTCATGACCAATGATTTGCGGCAATGGAAATGGTAAAAATCTTCGATCTAGATCGGTAGAGCACACACCACAGGCTGTTGTTTTTAAGAGCTTATAACCTTTGGAGAGTTCTAAATACGGTTTTCCATTTCTAAAAATCTTCCAGCCGAGTGCTTCACTTCCATCAAAAAGATATTCGGATGGTATAAAAGAGTCATCTGCTGTATATTCTAGTGCATTAAACTTTTGAATCATAATTTACCTGCTTTGAATTAAAAATAGTAAGAAAATGGATAATATAAAAAATATAACATTCAAATAAAAACTTTTTCTTAACTGATCTCTTTCGTTTTCATCCATGATGTATGATGTTAAAAAAACAGATAAATACCCACCTAAATGTGACCAATGGGCAACGTTATCATTAGTAAATAAATTTGTAAAATCTGAATAGATCATTGTCCATGATATTAAAAATACTGGAAAGATTATTTTTTTGCCTGATATAATTATAGAATAAGGAGACACCAAACCAGCAACTGCAGCAATTCCACAGATTGCTCCGCTTGCACCCACCGTAGGGACACTCGAATGCTGGCTCATAATGCTCCTTGCGAATGAATCTCCAAATCCGGAGACAATTCCTGCAATGGAATAGTAGAGAATCCATTTTCCTGGACCAGTTCTTGCTTCTACGGCTCTTCCTAAAAAATATAAAAAAATTATATTGGAAAACAGATGAGCAGGAGATGCATGATAAAAAGAAGATAGAAACCAATTCACAGGATTGTACTTTCCGGGATACGAAAAAAAATAATGGTACTGCGTAGAGTGTGGTACAAAAAGTGATATAGAAACATAGGAAGCTACAAGGGACAGACATACAATTGCTGTCAGGGGAAATTCCCAAAAGATTTTTCCCAATAGTTTAAATACCCTTTATTTGTGATACTTTTACTTTTATTGCATAGGTATGAAGTCCTTCATGAAGAGCCATAACCCAAAGAAAATTAAAAAGATTTAAGAGTCCAAATGCGGGATGCTCAAGCCCTCTTTTTTGGAGTTCCTGCTTGGTTTTTCCTAGTGTGGACTCTACTAGTTTTTTTTCTGATTTGTTCAGTAAAGGTATTAGTTCTTCGAGTGAGTAGTTGTTCAGGGGACTGAGGTTTTCTGGATTTTTAAAACCACTGGGCCTTGCCAGACCTATTCTCATTTTTCTAAAGTCTAAATCCACTTGTTCCCCTGTGGGGGTTCCGATTTTTCCCCCTAGTACGGGCGTAATTACCCTGGCAATGTTCCACTGGGTCATGTAGAGATGTTCGCCAACCTCGGAGAGTGACCAACCTCCCGGAGGACGGATTCTCAAATCTGAATCTGAGATTGATCCTAGAAATTTGAGTGCTTCTTGTCGATTGGCTTTCCATATCTCAATGATTTCATCTATTGATTCAATTTCGGGGGGCAATTTTGGTTTCATGCTTCCTTTTTCTGGGATAGGGAAAATATTTCAAATCTGATTTTTTATCTATTAAAAAGAAAACAGGTTTCCATTTTTGGATAACACCTTCAATGATGCTAATAATACAGAGTCTAAAAAAGGATCATTTTGAAACAAAAAGAGTGCTCTTTTTTCTTTTATAGGAAGAGAGATTGTATCAATTGCAATGAGAATATAATATGTCAAAATTAGATATTTATTTTTTAATAGAGTGCTATCGAAAAATAACAGAGCAAACATCTATCAAAGTATTTGAACATTTCGGAAAAGATAATAAACACCTGGCTGATGAAGTTGCAGTCAATACTATGCGCGATGGTTTAAAAAACCTTACATTAAAAAATAGGATTATCATTGGAGAAGGTGAAAAAGATAATGCCCCCATGCTCTATGAAGGCGAATTACTTGGAGAGGGCCCTATAGAAATAGATTTAGCTGTAGATCCATTAGAATGTACTACAAATTTTTCTAAAGGTTTACCAAACTCTATGAGTATAATTGCATTTTCAGAAAAAGACTGTATGGCAAAAGTTCCAGGAACTTATATGGAACAGTGGTTAAGTGGTCCCGGAATGAAAGCTCAATTTGATCCTAAAGCAAGCATAGAAAATAACATTGAGAAAATTTCTGACTCTTTCAAAAAATTAAAAAAAGATTTAATAATTGTAGTTCAAGATCGTCCCCGTCATGAGAATTTGATAAAAAGTTTGAGAAGTTTAGGTTGTAGTATTACGCTTATTGACTCAGGATCAATCACAGCAGCATTGGATATTTGTATGGAATTTGGTCACTATGATGCGATGATAGGAACATACGGAGCTCCAGAAGGCTTGATCACCGCCCTCATTGCAAAGGTAACTAAATCCGAATTCAAAGCTATCATGAGGCCACATGATGAGAAGTTTAAGATTAAATGGGAATCACAGGGATATGTTACAGATCAAGTTATGGATAAAGATGACTTAATCAAAGGAGAACATATAGGAATATCAGCAACTTGTATTTCAACTAATTTATTTATGAAAGGCTTAAGAAAAATTAATAATAAATTTTTAGGTCAAACTATGACTTTGAGTCCAAAGGGATTTGATATTCATGAGTTTACAATTATGGAGTAAAAATGGAATCTGATGGATTTTTTCAAAACCAATATTTATTCGGTAATTATATAATAGAGAGTATACCTCACCCCACTGGATTTTTAGGAAATTTATTAAATATACTTGCAATTATTTGTCATTACTTTGCGGGAGTGACTACATTTGTTATACTGATTCCCATTCTTTATTTTTTTTATAACAATCGATTTGGTGTTAAGATGGCTGTGGCAATTCTTTCTACAGGTTTGATAAATGGACTTCAGAAATTTATTTTTGCAAGTCCTAGACCAATTGGGCTATCTACTCAATTTCAGGAGATACAGTCCTCTATCAAAGAACTTTCATTTGGTTTTCCATCAGGTCATGCACATATTAGTATTTTGGTATGGGGAATGTTTTACATTCACTTTAAAAATATTTACATAAGGTCTTTGTCTATATTTTTTATTGTCTATACTCCCTTTTCCAGGATGTATGCAGGTGTTCATTTTTTGGGAGATGTGTTGGGAGGCTTTTTAACGGGTCTTTTAAGCTTGCTTCTCATAGAATGGTTTTTTAATAAATATCCAGGATTTCCTGAAATTTATGATTGGAAAAATGCTCAAAAAAAAATTAAATCCTCGGTACTGGCTGTGACTGCAGTCTCTCTCTCATTTTTACTTTTAGAAGATGATCCAATTTCATCACCCCAAAAGTATTCTCTGCAACAAATTATCAGTGCTAGCGGATCGATGGCTGGAATGTGGTGGGGTCTAACCCAATGGAAACTCAAATATTCAAATTATGATTTGGATGATATAAAATTTTTACCTACAATCTTTCTTCTATTTATTTCTATCTCTCTGTTTTATGTGGGCATGGGAAGGGTCTCCGACCATTTTTTTAAAGATAGTATGTTATTTAGATTTATACGATACTTTATATTAAATTTTATAATTATTTATACAGTTCCTTTTCTATCACTTGTTGTATTAGGTGAAAAAGAAAATCCTGCATAGAGGAATTTTTTACTTTGAACCTTAACTTAATACAAAAGATTATTTCTTCCCGATTTCTTAAGTCTTCATTATTAGTTAGTATTTCAAAAGTAATATCATCTCTCTCTAATTTAGTTTTTATGGTATATGCAGTAAATATTATATCTAAAACTGAAAATGGATATTTGCAATATTACTTAGGTTTTCTTCCCATAATATTAGCTGTAGCGGAGTTGGGGATTCCATCTGCAATAGTTAAATATCTCTCTCCTATCACAGAAAATTTAGAAGAAATGGGCATCTTAATGGAAGCCACTCTATATATTAAATTATCATCTTTTTTTTTACTAACCATAGTAGGATATCTTGCATATTTATTATTTGGTATGGATCCATTGATTATTTATATATTAGTAATCGGGGGAACCGTTACTTCATTTCTAACCTATTTTGAGAGTATCCTTATTTCTTACCGAAATTATACTAGTTTAGCTATATGGAATCCTATGGGAAATATAACTAAGCTCATATTATTATATTTATGTAATACTTATTTTTCCTCCCCACTCGGATACTTAGATATATTGGTTATATTTTCTCTTTCACCTGTTATAATTTTAGGTTTTTTCTTTTTTCTGCTCAGAAATATAGAGTTTAATTGGACAGGAAATTTCAAAAGTGTAATTATAAGATTAAAAGAACTATCCTTATTTAACCTATGGGCGTTTCTGGCTTCAATATTTGCAATCCTTTCAGATAGAATGGAGTTATTTTTCTTAAAGTTATACCAAAATCCTGATGCAGTTGCAGTTTATGGTACAACATTACAATTATTCAGTGGTTTTGTAATACTTTTTTCTACTCTTAACTCCCTTGTATTACCTAGGTTATCTATTGCACCAAATCAAACAGAATTTAATAGGCTACTTTTAAAATCATTTTTAATAAGCTTGTTAGTTGCAATACTTCTTATTCCGGGATACTTTTTAGCAGAGCCTATTTTAAATATATTGTTTAAGAATAAATACTCTGAATCCATTCCAATATTTAAAATTCTATATCCAAATTATTTACTTCAGTTACTATTTGCACCATTGGGAGTGGCTTTATTTGCCATGGGAAAACCTAAAATATTAGCTATGCTTGCATTTATTCGATTGGTTTCTGGAGTTATTTTAGATACAGTTTTGATTCCTGAATACAGTGCCATAGGAGCGGGAATGTCTTTTTTTATGGGACAAATTATTTCATGGCTTGTGTTACTTGGATACTTTTGGGCAACAATTTGGAAGTGAGTTTATGAAGATAGCCGGAATACTAAATGTAACGGAAGATTCTTTCTCAGATGGATCATTGTATCTCAATTCTCAATCTGCTATTGATCATGCCGAAAAATTAATTAAAAATGGAGCGGATGTAATTGATATTGGAGGCCAGTCATCTAATATCAATGCAAAGTTAATTAGTGACAAAGAGGAATGGAGTAGAATTTTCCCGATTGTAGAGTATTTACAAAATAAAAAAATTCCCATATCAATTGATACTTTTAAATCTAATGTAATACATAAAGCTATTTTGCAAAAGGTAGATTATATAAATAATATAAATGCCTTTCAAGAGAGAGAAGTTTTAGAAGTATTGTCAGATTGTAAAACTTTTATACCTGAGTTAATTTTAATGTTTTCACATTCCCGTGCTGGAATTGCTCGGATGGGATCATCCCTTGGTGTTGAGAATCTTATTGATGAAATTTCTAAATTTTTTGAAGAGCGAATTTCTGATTTAAACTCAATAGGTATCCCCTATGAAAAATTGATCTTCGATCCAGGAATGGGATTTTTTTTAGGAGAAAATCCGGATCTGAGCATTAAAGTTTTATCAGAAATCCAAACCCTAAAAAAAAGATTCCCTAGAATCTATGTTTCTGTTTCTAGAAAATCTTTTTTAGGCAATCTTCTCGGTGGCGTTCCACCAAAGGAGAGAGAATACGCAACACTTGCTGCAGAAATTTATCTTTTCCAATCAAAAATTGAATGGATTCGTACACACGAACCATTAAAAATTAAACAATCAATGATCATTTTAAATAAAATTTATAGAGAGATAGAAAAATGAATAAATTAAGTTTTATTAATATAGCACAATATATAGTAAAAATACTCTATTCTGGGTTTCTAGTTACTCTTTCTTCGATAGTTTTATTAGTTAGTTCTCCTTCTTTGAACTCTCAAAAAGTATCCACAATTGAAAACTTTTCTCCTGAGGGAGAGGTAAAAGATATTAAGGAAGTTGTGATACGTTTTACAGATTCTATGGTTCCTATGGGGAGCCCCAATGTATTTATGGATTTATTCCAAATAACTTGTCCTACCACAGGAAAATTCAGTTGGATAGATGACAAAACCCTAACATACCAATTTTCCAAAGCATTAGAATCTGGGGTTATGTGTGAATTTGCTTTAAAGGACAGTGCGAAAACACTTTCTGGATTACAAATGGGCGGAAAAAAAATATACTCATTTACAACTGGAGGTCCCTATATATTACAATCTGAACCATCAGATGGAGCATCTATAGATCCTGGACAATATTTTTATTTACAAACTTCCACAGAACTCGATAAAGCATCCTTATTACAAAAATTATATTTTTCCTTAGAGGGAAGAAGAGAAAAAATTGAGCCTCTCTTTGCAACGGATGAAGAGGAAGAATCTATATATTCAATTTTATTTAAGAACAAAAAAAATAAAAATTCATATATTATTAAACCTAAGTTAAATTTTCCGGAAGGAAAAAAAGTTCAACTCGTATTCTCAAAAGGGATTCTATCTAAATCAGGTGTTCCCTTATCGGAGGATCAGATCCTCAATTTTGAAACTAGAGATCCATTTAGTTTAAGTTATTATTGTAACCGAGAAAACGCTAATTCAGGTTGTACACCATTCTCAGATATTTATGTAAATTTCACAGCCTCAGTTTCTACAAATATTGCAAAAAAAATTAAATTTAGAAA
>CAMCZP010000087.1 GCA_945887855.1 Leptospira interrogans serovar Manilae
ACTTGACAATTTTTAATAAGTAATCATATTGTAATTACAGTGAAAACTTCTATTATAAAAATAGGTAATTCAAAAGGGATTCTAATACTTAAGGCAATACTTGCCAAATGTAAAATAACAGAGGATGTTGATTTACTTATGGATGATAATAAGATGGTAATCCAACCTATTAATAAAAAATCTAGAGTAGGGTGGGATTCAAAATTTAAGTCAATGTCAGACAAAAAACAGGATAAACTTCTGATTCATGATTCTATTGATTTGAATTCTAAGGATTGGGAATTTAACAGTTTGAAATTTTTTAAAAAATATCAATTCAACTTACAGATAGATAATCATAAAATCACCAACCAAACGTTGGGTGATAGGAGACAAATCACAATTCTATAGCAAACCATTCTTCTTAAGCTGGGCTTCGGAGAGTCCTGTGATCAAGATTATTTTTTCGAGAGTATCTCCAAATTCCATCATTTTCCGAGCAGTTTCTAGTTTGGATTTCAATTCTCCTTTCAACTCCCCTTTCAATTCTCCTTCTTTTCTTGCTTTTTCCATATAGGGTTTAACTAGATCTGTGATGTCTGCTTCATATGCTGTTGCCATAAATTTCCTCCTAATCTCGGGGTCTTTTTCAAAAGCTGCTATCCTATCGTATATAATCTTTTGAATACTGTCAATCCATTTCGATTCTTTAGAATCCCTGGGTGTGGTTTCTGTTTTATTTAATACCTGCAGAAATACTTCACTTGAATTCAAATCTCCATCGAAGTACAATGATATAAAAGAACAATTCCATAGTAAAACCAAGGAAAACCAATATGCCTAGCCAAAACGAAATCAAACGTTCAATTCCCCTTCTAACCCCTGAAGGAACACTCACGGAAGAAGGATGGGCAAGAAGACCTTATTATATGTATGACAGAAATTCAATACCTGTATCCAATTGGAAAATTAAGGAGTGGGACTATTATTCTGTCCTTTCACATGATGGTTTATTTGGTATTACATTCACCATGAGTGACCTTGGGTATGCGGGTTTATTCGCCATTTGTTTTTTGGATTTTAAGGAAAAAATATTTCAACAGGTGGATACACTTTCTATTCTGCCAATGGGAAAAACAGGGTTTCCATCTACAGATGATCTTGGAAGTATATCCTTTTCAGATAAAAAGATTTCCATTCAATATGAATATACAAAAGGAAAAAGAGTAATACGTTTTAGCTCACCTCTTTTACAAGATGGAAAAGGTAACAAGGGATTGAGTGGAGAAATTGTACTACAACAGGCTCCAGAATTAGAATCAATGACAATTGCCACTTCTTGGAAAGAAAACAGAAAAGCATTTTATCATAACACAAAAATCAATTGTATGCCAGCAGAAGGGAGCTTTAAGATAGGGGAGAGAGAATTTCGTTTTTCTAAAGACAAAGACTTTGGAGCCTTGGATTGGGGAAGGGGTGTTTGGACATATAAAAATAGGTGGTATTGGAGTTCTGCCTCAGGCTACCTAAATGGTGAGCCATTAGGACTTAATTTGGGATATGGATTTACGGACAGATCCCCTGCTAGTGAAAATATCATCCTCTATAAAAATAAAATTCACAAACTCGATCAGGTAGAGTTTCACATTGATACAAATAATTATATGAATCCATGGAAATTTACTTCTAATGACAATCGACTGGAATTGGATTTTCAGCCGTTAGTAGATCGAAATTCCTCTCTAAATCTGGGTATTATTAAGTCTATTCAGCACCAAGTTTTTGGTTACTTTACTGGAAATATTGTTTTAGATGAAGGAAACGTACTACATTTGGATAAATTTCTTGGTTTTGCTGAGCATGTTTTGAATCATTATTAATAAATATCAATAATTTTTTTGTAGATTACTCTCCTTTATAGATACATGCAAGAAACAGAAGCTTCCAATACTTCAATCTATTCTCTATGTATTTAATTTTGGTTCGTTTCAGTTTGCAAGGTAAGGATATTACACCACTATAAAGTACTACAACACCTTGTAGAATTCCCCTCGATATGGGATTTGAGGATGTCCCTACTCGGGGACCGGTTCTGCGAACGTTCGGGTTTCTCTTCTTTTTTGGTTACTTTATTCTTCTCTTTTCATAAAGAGAAGAATAAAGTAACAAAGAGATTTGATATTAAAGAAGAATTGCAATTAAAAAGTAAATTTAGTATTTTGGATTAATTCCAAACTCGCTGAGTAGTTTCTATTTTTCTATTACATTTTTTATATATTAGATGTCTAATAGTTAGGTATAAATAGTTCTGTAATTATAACATATTAGTCGATTTTATAATTAGTCTATTTTTCAAATTTATGAATTCCAGAATAAATGAAATATAAAAATTATTCAATTTTACTTCTATTCACTCTTACCTTGGGATGTGGAGTTATACTTGATCCCTTCAAGGAAGAGGTGAATAATTCTAACAATGATAAAATAAGCCTCAAAGAATCTGTAAAAATCGTAAAAGAGAGCATGGTAGCTTTGTCTAGTCGATGTCCCCAGTTTCTCAGCTCTCGTTATAATTGGATCAGTGGCTACTTTGTCTTGGTTCTTACGGATCCTTGCAATGCAAATTATGATGCTATTAAGGGTTGTGGGGATGAAAACTATTTGAGTCGTAAAAAAGTTCTTCTTTGTAGTTTAGTGATGCAAAATGACCCCTGCTTACCGAATACACTGGATAAATCTAAAGCGGAATCCCGTTTTTCTAGTAGTTTTGCTGTAACCTATGCTGTGTGTGCTTCTGCTTTTAAACGCTCCCCAATCAATTTAATGTTCTAAGCTTTCTCAATCCTTCCAATAATTTCACTAAAAAAACTTTATATACCCTTTCTCACTTTTTCTATTTAATACCTCAAGATCAAATTATTCTATTTTTTTAACGAAAACTTACTATATTTCAATGTTCAGAGATTTTTTTATGTCGTTTTAAAAAACTAGAATTGAAAATCCATATCGTATTCTCAGTATTGCCAATATAGGAATTAGAAATGGAAGTTAAACAGTACTCCTACTTTGAGGGAAAAATAGTCCCTTCCGAAGAAGCTAAAGTCAGTATCCAAACCCACGCTTTGCAGTACGGAACGGCAGTGTTTGGTGGAATTCGTGGATATTACAATAAAGACCAGGACAATGTATTTATTTTTAGGATTTATGATCACTTTACCCGATTGCTCAATTCTGCAAAAATTATGCAAATCCAATTTGATAAGACTCCTCAAGAGCTTGTAGACATTACTCTGGAATTGGTGAGGGAGTCTGGGTACAGAGAAAATATATACATTCGACCTTATCTCTATACATCTGCCTTACAGCTTTCACCCCGTTTTCATGATATTAAAGCTGATATAGCTATCTATATTATTCAACTGAATGATTATCTCGATACAAAAAGTGGACTCAAGACCATGGTATCAAGCTGGAGAAGAATCGACGACACAACCATCCCCACTTTTTCTAAAGCATCTGGCGGATATGTAAACTCTGCTCTGGCTAAATCTGAGGCTGTTCAAAATGGTTGCGATGAAGCTATCTTTTTAGATTCCAGGGGTCTTGTGTCAGAGGGTTCGGCTGAAAACCTTTTTATGGTAAGAGATGGTAAGTTAATCACACCTTCTCTTTCATCTTCTATTTTAGAAGGTATTACAAGAAAGTCTATTTTAGAGATAGCCAAAAATTTGAAAATAGATGTGGTAGAAAGAGAAGTATCCCGCAGCGAATTGTATATCTGTGATGAACTATTTTTCTCCGGGACGGGAGTGCAGGTAGCATGGATCAGTGAAGTTGATAAAAGAAAAATTGGTTCTGGTCAAATCGGTTCTATTACTGAAATGATCCAAAATCTTTTTTTCAAAATTGTCACTGGCGAAGAAAAAGAATATATGAAATGGTTAGTATCAGTTTACTAAATTTTTGATAAGGATAATTTTTTATGGAACATTTTGATTTAATCGTAATTGGTGGCGGTCCCGCCGGAGAAAAGGCATCTGCTAAAGCGGCATACTTTGGAAAAAAAGTAGCAATCGTTGAGATGCATACAGAACCGGGTGGGGCAGGGGTTCACACTGGAACACTACCTTCTAAAACTCTGAAAGAAACAGCACTCTTCCTCTCAGGGAAAAATGACAAAGGACTCTTTGGTGTGGATAAAGATCTTAGAAGAAATGTATCCATTGAAGATTTTTACTACCGAAAAAACTACGTAATTGAATCAGAAGTTAAGGCTATCAATCACAATCTAAAAATCCATAAGATTCACCACTTTATTGGTCGTGGGGAAATGGTTGATAAAAATACTTTAAAGATCAGCGAACCCAGTAGTACAACTATTTCTGGAGATTTTATTTTAATCACTACAGGATCCTATCCATTTCATCCCGCTAATATTCCATTTGATTTCAAACGAATCCATGATTCCGATTCTATTTTGAGTCTTCCAAGATTTCCTAAGTCTCTCTGTGTTCTCGGTGGTGGAGTGATTGGTTGTGAATACACTACTATTTTTGCTGCTAAAGGTATTCCCGTATCACTGGTAGATGGAAGAAATGAACTATTGCCTTTCTTAGATTCTGAAATGTCTTCTGCTCTTGTAGATCAAATGAAACAGGATGGTGTAGATGTTATCTTCAATGATGGGTTGAAAGAAATTATTCCCGGAGCCAGTGACTCTGAGGATATAAAGATTACTCTAAATTCAGGAAAAGTGATTCACTGTGATATGTTCTTATTTGCCGCAGGTAGAAGTGGTCGTATTTCAGGATTAGGCTTGGAGCAGGTGGGTGTAAAACTTGGAAAAAGAGAAACCATTGAAGTAAACTCAGAGTATCGCACAAATATTCCTAATATCTTTGCAGCAGGGGATGTGATTGGATTTCCAGCTCTGGCAAGTACCAGTATGGATCAGGGACGTGCTGCTGTAACACACATGTTTTCCACACAGGGTATCAATCAAATTGCAACCTTATTTCCTTATGGAATTTATACCATTCCTGAGGTATCCATGGTTGGTCTCTCCGAAAAAGAAGCAAAAGAGAAGGGGTATGAAGCCCTCACAGGTAGGGCGAAGTACAAAGATATGGCACGGGGAAAAATTTTAGGAACACAGGATGGTTTCTTGAAGTTAGTTTTTGATAGAAAAACTTTTGTAGTACTCGGTGTGCATATCATTGGAAACATTGCCACAGAGATCATTCACTATGGTATGACACTTGTTGAAAATAAAAAGACACTCGATGATATCATTTCTGTAGTATTCAACTACCCTACTTTGCATGACCTTTACAAATATGCGGCATTTGATGGACTCGGAGCCGCAGCAGGACATAAGATCAAAGATTAATCCTAAAGGATGAAAAAGTACGTTCTTAAAAGATTACTTTTGTTATTTCCCACACTCTTGGGAATTACATTTGTAGTCTTTATGGTATCACACTTGGCTCCCGGAGGTCCTCTGGAAGCCGAACTTTCTAAATTAAAGGCTCTTACCAATGAAGGGGGAGCCAGCCAAAAACAAATCAGCAAAGAAGAAGTGGATATCATAAAAGCAAGGCTACATCTTGATAAGCCCATACCCATTGCCTATTTGTATTGGTTGGGTCAGGTAGTACAGTTTGATCTAGGTGAGTCCCGAATCAATTATAAGAAAGTAGGGGATTTGGTTCTCGAAAAAATGCCCATTTCCCTAACCTTTGGTCTTTCTGGATTTCTAATTTCGTATTGCATTTGTATTCCACTTGGCATGTACAAAGCCCTAGGGCATGGAGAGAGGTTTGATATCATCTCCAGTTTTATCATCTTTTTTACATATTCTATTCCTATATTTGCACTCGCTATGCTACTTTTGTACTTTTTGGCTTCTGGAAATTTTCTGTCTATTTTTCCTCTCGGTCATGAAGTGTCAGACAACTATGAATCTCTCGACACTTTTGATAAACTCATAGATAGACTCCACCATATGTTTTTACCCGTACTTTGTTATACATTTCATTCCTTTGCTGTTTTAACGATTCTGATGAAAAATTCACTTTTAGAAGAAATCGGCAAGGATTATGTCAGAACTGCTCTTGCTAAGGGGATGAGTTTTAAGGAGGCAGTTTTCAAGCATGCCTTTCGTAACTCATTGATTCCAATTGCAACGGGGTTTGGTAGCAATTTGGGGTTGATTTTAGCAGGTTCACTCATCATTGAGCTGGTTTTTAATATCGATGGGATGGGTCTTTTGAGCTTTACTGCCGTAAAACAAAGGGATACAGATCTCATGATGGGTTTACTTTTGATCCAGAGTTTTCTTTCCCTTTTGGGAAATATAATTTCGGATGTGTGTTATGTGTTAATTGATCCCAGGATTAAGTTTGAATGAGTTTTTTAAATCCCACCACACGTCGAAGATTAGCCAAATTTCAAAAAAACAGAAGAGCATACTACTCGTTTTTATTTATTTTAGCGACATACATTATTTCTCTATTTGCTCCATTTATTGCAAATGACACACCTCTTTTGATAAAGTACAGGGGAAGTTTTTACTTTCCCATGCTTTCTTTTCACTCTGAGAGAGAATTTGGAGGCAATCAAGATACAGAGCCAAACTATAAAAAGCTAGGTAAAACAGAAACCTTTTCCCCCTCCTCCGAAAATTACATTGTGTTTCCTGTGATACCTTATGGATTTAACGAAAATCATTTGGATGACTTTACTGAAAATGAATTTCCTCCCACAGCACCCGACTCTAAACACATGCTCGGTACGGATGATAGAGGACGGGATGTGTTTACAAGGATGTTTTACGGATACCGAATTTCTATGACTTTTAGTATAATACTAATCTTTTTTGAGGTAATTATTGGAGTAGTAATTGGTGGTATGCAGGGCTATTTTGCAGGGTATGTGGATCTCACGGTTCAGAGATTGATTGAAATCCTTTCCTCGATTCCCTTTCTATTTATGATCCTCATTATGGGCTCTTTCTTTGGAAGAAGCTTTATGATTCTTCTTATCACGTATGCATTTTTTGCATGGATAGGAATCAGTTATTATATGCGGGGAGAATTTTACAAGTTGCGTAACGCTCAATTTGTAGAGGCGGCAAAGGCTTTCGGGATTCCCTCACACAAAATTATCTTTCGTCATATTCTGCCTAACGCGATGACTCCTCTTGTCACTTTTTTGCCTTTTTCTCTGATAGGATCCATTTCTATTCTCTCCGCTCTGGACTTTTTGGGGTACGGTATTCCTGCCCCAAATCCTTCCTGGGGAGAACTCATCGGTCAGGGTAGAGAACGACTCAGCGCCTGGTGGCTCATTGGATTTCCTTCGTTTGCCCTATTTTCTATCATACAACTCACATCTTTTGTAGGAGAAGGTCTCCGGGATGCATTTGATGCCAAGGAGAAAAATTCACTCAAATGACAGACCTCCTACGACTAGAAAATCTTTCTGTTCATCTCCTTGCCAATCATTCTTCTATTCCTGTACTACAAGATATAAATTTTTCTGTAGCAGAAGGAGAAATCCTGGCTGTAGTAGGAGAGTCAGGTTGTGGCAAATCACTCACATCCCTTGCACTCACAAGGCTTCTTCCCGAAAAAGTATTTTCGTATCACTCAGGAAAAATTCTTTTCCAAAATAAGAATGTTTTAGAATTTTCAGAGACAGAGCTTTATTCTCTTAGAGGGGGAGAGATAGCTTATATATTTCAGGATCCGTTCACATCTCTCAATCCCATTAAGAAAATCAAAGACCAAATCATAGAGCCCTATATCATTCATATCTCACAAAACAAAAAAGAAGCTATAGAAAAAGCAGAATCACTTTTAGGAAAAGTAGGTATCACAGATATCAAAGATAGGATGGAGGCGTATCCGGGGCAGATGAGTGGGGGAATTTTACAGCGTATCTCGATAGCCATGTCTCTCATGTGTAATCCGAAACTTCTGGTAGCCGATGAGCCCACCAGTGCCTTAGATGTGACCATCCAGTCCCAATTGGTAGATCTCCTCATGGAAATCCGGAGAGAAAATAAGATGTCGATTCTTTTTATTTCTCATGATATAGGACTAGTTTCTTCGATATCGGATCGAATCATTATCATGTATGCAGGCCAGATTGTAGAGTCTGGAACTGTGGATAGCGTGATGGACTCACCCTTGCATCCTTACACCACAGCCCTATTGGGGGCGATCCCCACCATAGGAGATTTATCCCATAAACGCCTGGATTCCATTCCGGGGATTGTTCCTGCCCCCATTGATTTTCCAAAGGGATGTCACTTCCATGCTAGATGTACAAAAGCATTGGATATATGTAAGACAAAGAATCCACTCATGACAGGCAGAGAAACTCAGTCAGTGAGATGTTTTCTCTATGAAGGAGAGCAAATAAAAAATGCTTGAGATACAAAACCTCTCCACACATTTTCACATCAATTCTACCAAGCTCTTTCAAAAGCTAACTCTCAAGGCAGTGGAAAATGTCAGTTTTTCGGTAGCCTCCAACCGGGTGGTAGGCCTTGTGGGAGAATCGGGTTGCGGAAAATCCACACTCGGTAAGACAATTTTAGGTCTTACAAAATCTACTGAAGGAAAAGTGATCTACGAAGATAAAAACCTTCTATCTCTTTCTAATCGAGAATTTCTCCCCTACCGTAAAAACTTACAAATCATCTTCCAAGACCCCTACTCCTCTCTCAATCCTCGTATGACAATATTTGAGATTCTCACAGAGGGCTTACTGCATCACAAAAATATCCCCTCTTCAGAAGCCCGCTCCCTATCCATTGCCATGCTCGAAAAGGTAGGAATGAAGTCCGATATTCTAGAAAGATACCCCCACGAGTTCTCGGGTGGTCAAAGACAAAGAATCGCTATAGCCAGAACTCTCATCCTCGAGCCCAAATTCATCGTGTGTGACGAAGTTTCCTCCGCCCTAGATGTTTCCAATCAGGCACAGGTCATCAATTTACTCAATGATTTCAAGTCTTCTATGGGTCTATCTCTCCTCTTTATTTCCCATGATCTAAAAATTGTCAGCTATATCTCCGATGAAATAGCCATTATGTATCTCGGTAAAATTGTAGAATACGGAAATAAATCCGAAATCCTGAACTCCCCCCATCACCCCTATACATTTGCACTATTCTCCAGTGTGTATGACATTCACAATCGAAAGAAAAAACGCTATGTAGTAAAAGGGGAAATTCCAGGAGTGGTGAACAAACCTAAGGGTTGCTATTTTCACACCAGATGCCCGATTGCTAAAGATATTTGTAAAGAAGTAGACCCTCCCCTAAAAAATGTGAGTGATACACATAAGGTCTATTGTCATTTCCCGGGAGAGATTGGGTAGGGGATGTATGAAATACAAACTAAAGGCAAGCTACTGTATTGCTATCTCTATTTCAATTTTTGATAAATAAAAATAGAATTAGTGACCACAAATCCCGAAAGGGTAATGAGAAGTCCTATGATGGTCCAGAGAAGTTTATCATGAAATTGGAATTTGGTATCCATCTTAGCTTCTACAAAATCAATCTTTACACTTAAACGTTCTTCCACTGCATCTATCTTGTTATCTAACTGATCTATCTTTGCAGTTAATCGTTCTTCTACTGCATCTATCTTTACATTTAAGCGTTCTTCAACAGCATCTATCTTTACATTTAAGCGTTCTTCTACAACATCTATCTTTACATTTAAGCGTTCCTCTACTGTATCTATTTTGTCACTCAATCGATGGATTTCGTTTCTGATACCGTCCTGCTCTCGAACTATAGGTGTGATGGTAGATAGATTCATGGTTAAAATTTCTCTTTCTACTTCAGTGTGAATGGTATTTTCCAGTTCGGTCAATACATTTTTTGCCTCAAGTTCTGGGATGTTGGCACGGATAAGTGCGGTATAAAGTTGGATCATTTATTTCTCCTGAGTTTCTATCTATATAGTTCTCAGAAATGATGGTTTCGTATGAAATTTATTGGGGAGGGGGATGTTTTTTTTCGAAAAGTGCATGTTAGGTTGGATTTGAGGGTTTTAGTGTAGGGATCAATTTGCTCTTTATTATGAGTTAGGCAAATACAAACCCTTGTGTCATACTGCGTTTACCGATGAATGGTATAGGGAGAAGTATGAATATGAAGTTTTTCTATATAGTTGGTTTCGAGCGGCCTAAGGCCAACGGATTGGTTTGCATTGGACAATCTCTATTCTTTTAGGAAACAAAACTAAAAAATCTAATTTACAGCTTTCCAAAATAAATTAATATCATTTAGAGGAAAAATGAGAAATTCAAAGAAGCTAAGTGGGCATTTTACAGGAGTATATATGAAACCCCTAATTTATCTGTTTTTATTCGTAGTTATCGTCTCCTGCTCGTTAGTAGATGTCAAGGTTCCCGAAGGCAAGCCATATAAAAATTCTCTAGGAATAGAGTTTGTTCCGATTCCTGCAGGAGAATTTCAGATGGGTTGTACCAAGGGTGATACAGAATGTAATTATAATGAAAAACCGCAACACAAAGTAAAGATTTCAAAATCGTTTTACATGGGAAAGTTTGAGGTAACGCAGGGACAGTGGAAAATGTTGATGGGAAAGAATCCCAGTTCATTCAAAGAATGTGGGGAAAATTGTCCTGTAGAAAGTGTGAGCTGGAATGACGCCCAAGAGTTTATAAAGAGACTCTGCGTAAGAGAAAATTACAGCCCTTGCAAATATCGCCTACCTACAGAAGCGGAGTGGGAGTACGCCGCTCGTGCAGGGACTAAGACAAAATACTACTGGGGAGATACAATCAATGATGCGTACCTTTGGTATAACAATAATTCAGGTGGTACTACTAATCCTGTAGGCAAAAAGAAGCCCAATGCTTGGGGTCTGTACGACATGAGTGGGAATGTTTGGGAGTGGGTAGAGGATTGGTACGACGAAGTATATTATATTAAAAGTCCTGATATAAATGGACCCTCAAGTGGTAAGATTCGGGTTCTCCGCGGCGGTTCTTGGAACTTCAAGGCTGAGGACGGTCGTCTCTCGTATCGGGGTGGCTCCGATCCAAACAGTGGGGAAGAGTACGATGGTTTCCGCTTAGTTTTCCTCCCATAGTTTATTTCCTAGGATAGGGTTTGAAACCCTAATGGTGACTCCATTTATTATTTGAGAGAGTATTGTGCATAAATGAATCGTAGATTAAAATTCCGAAATTGTCAAGATGTTTGAATTGAAATTATTTTAAGATAGTGGATGAATCTGATGTAAATAAACAAAAGTCCCTGATAAAAATGCTACTAGAATCAAGATAACCTATTTTCAAGTATTTTTTGTTTTTTTCTAAAACTCCAATATTTTTCCAATTAATCCAAAGAACTATTTAACTTTGGATTAATTGGATCAAGTCCTTAATTTCTTAATTTACCTTCTTTGATGAGTGCCACCATTTGATCGAGAACTGTATTCCAACCAATATCAAATCCCATTTCTTCGTGGCGTTTTCGATTCTCTTCATCACTGTGTAATGCAATTGCTTTGTATTTAGTAGAGTTCTCAACAGATTCCAATTCGATGATCGCAGTGAGATACGTAAATGAATTCATTGGTTTGGAGACAGAGGGTCTAAATCCGGGACTGAGTGCATCTGTCCATACCAATCTTTTTTGGGGAATGATTTCTAAGTAGCAACCTGTATTCGGAAATTGTTCTCCTTCAGGGGAGGCCATGATGGTATGAAATTTCCCACCTGGAAT
>CAMCZP010000088.1 GCA_945887855.1 Leptospira interrogans serovar Manilae
GATGGGGCTACGAAGTAGAGAAGGGATGATTAGAATAGTAAATGTATAACAGTTACTTTATAGTTAACTTTCCGGATGGAAAATTATATTGTAGAATAGACTGTAAAATCAATGAATAGAACTATTCTTCTGTATAGTTGATTTCGAGAGCCTCAATCAACGAATTGGTTAGTACTTTAATATTGATAAATGTATACTGTTAATTATAAAGTTACCTCTCTCTGTTGCGTCTCTTTTTAAACACAACTTGTGGTGAGCGAAAGTCGAATTATGCTCTGCTTAAACTGGAAAGATAAGCAAAATCAAAATGGAATATCTATTTCTTTTTATAAAATTTTATTTTAGAAGTATAAATTGCTAATTGTTTCCATGCTAAATTTATATAATTAAAAGGAAACGTTTTCTTTATTTGTATGTCAGTGCGAGAAATCATAATATAAATACTAATCATTCCCATCGTAAGATTAGCCATCCACGGACCTATCCAGTCTGGTACGTTAGATTTTAAGGAGATTCCGCTTCCGAAAATAAAAATTGCATAGTATAAAAATAAAAAGATGATAGCTAATGAAAAGCTCATTCCTTTGCCGGATCGTTTTACGACCAGTCCAAGAGGAAAGCTTAAAAAAAAGAAAATTTGACAGGATACTGGATTTGCGATACGTTTGTGTATTTCAACATTGAACTGAGTGAGGACACGTTGGGAATCTTTATATAAACCTTCTAATTGCATAAGCATAGAAAATTTCATATTTAGCTCATCTGCAGGAATATTTTTATTGGACATCATCTCCATTTTAATATTATCTATATAAACCTTAAATCCTTGAACTCCCTTAATAGATACTCCATATTCTTTGAGTATTTCTAAGCCTGGAACATCTTCAAAACCATTGGATTCAATATTATTTCTAATTTTAATTAAATCTAAAAATGAAAAGGTTTCAGGTTTTACATTCAGTGACATATTTTTTTTTTCTTTTTCTCCAGGATTTCTATAGTCCATTTCACCTTTCATGAAATTTGTAATTGTAATGCCGTCCTTTTTTTCATTCCACTCAACCACGAAACCTTCTTTTAACCTTACAGATTTTTCATAGATTCCATCCTGGTTCAATTTTTCTATTGTAATACCCGATTTAGCAGATATTATTTGAGTGATACGAGATCCTCCCATAGATACAATTAGATTATTATGAGTTAAAAAATCTTTCCCACCTTCAAAAAGTTCCCATTCTCTGATTTGGATACCACTCATCTCTCCAGTATCTTTATCTACTGATTCTGTATAGAGAGTTCTTCCTTTGGATTCAAAATTATCTTTTACTTGGTCACCACTGAATTGCCCGGGAGTTACAACAAGTAATGGATTGTACGCTACAATCCAGGAATTGAATTCATTCATTTTTTTTGTATTTTCTGGCCCTAGTTTAAAATTTAAGAAACCTACGATAAAAGTCATAAGAAAACCAAATATCAAAAAGTTTGAATAAATTTTTGTAAAACTTATTCCCGCAGATCTCATCGCTGTGATCTCAGAGTCACCCGATAACCTACCCGATGCCATAATTCCTCCCATAAGACATGCCATAGGTATTGTGGAGGGAAGTGTATTACCTAATGTGTATCCTAAGTAATCTAAAAGCCTCATGGGATCTACACCTTTGCCTACAATAAGTCCCACCATTTTTTGGATAGCCATTACAGTATAGATAAAAGTAAAAAATGATAAAGAAACTAAAAATGGTCCCACAATTTCAAGGATAATATATCGATTTAAAATGGGTATTTGCTTCCACGGATTCCATCTGTTTAAATCTGTAAAAACATTAAAGTTATCGGGTAAATCTGATTTGTTAAGGAGTCTGACCCTTCTAAGGTCTTCACTCATATAATAAGCTTACCTTTAAGTGTGGCGCTTGTTGTATCCGTTATTTCTACATTCACTAACTTACCTCTAAAATCATTTAGAGTAGTATTTTCAGGAATTGGAAAAACTGTCATACGTCCACATGTAGTTCTTCCGGAGAGCTCTTTTTTTGACTTTTTAGAAGTATTTTCAACTAAAACTTCATAGATTTTTCCAATTTTTTTATGGTTATTTTCAGCAGATATTTGGGTTTGTAAGTTAACTAGTCTAGTTAGACGATCTGATTTTTTTTCTTCAGAAACAGTATCGGGGTAAATCCGCTTTGCAACTGTTCCTTCTCTTTCTGAATACTTAAACATAAATGCCATATCAAATTTTACTTTAGATACAACATCCAAAGTATCTAAGAACTGTTCTTCAGTCTCATCAGGAAATCCAACTATGATATCTGTTGTGATACCAACATTTTCCACTTTTTCTCTTATTTTATGTGCAAGTTGGATGAATTCTTCTTTTGAATAATCCCGTTTCATTCTACTGAGAACATCCGTATTACCTGCCTGTAGAGGAAGATGGATACTTGAAGAAAATCTTTTTTCAGAATTCATTAGGTCTAAGAGATGATCTGGAAAATCTTTTGGATGGGGAGATGTAAAACGAATTCTTTCAATCGGAGTGTTATCTAATAAACTTCTAACTAAATATGTAAAATCATTGTTTTCAGACAAATAAGAATTTACATTTTGACCCAGTAGGGTAATTTGTTTTACACCAAGTTCACAGAGGTGATTGATTTCAGTGACAATGGATTTAACATCTCTGCTCCTTTCTCTTCCTCTGGTGTATGGCACCACACAAAATGTACAAAAATTATTACATCCTCTCATAATAGTCACAAAAGCTGAAATACCATCTATTACCCTTGGTTCAATCTCATCATACGTTTCAATCTTAGATAGCCTGGTGAGTGATACTTTTTGATGATTTGTCCTAATATCTGTGATTAGCTCAGGGATGGATCTATAATTATCAGGCCCAACAACCATATCCAGGGGAAGCTCTTCATGAAAGAGATCATCACCCAAATTTTGTGCCATACAACCTAAAACTCCTATGATAAGTTTTGGGTTTTTTTTCTTGAGGTATCCAAGACTTTGTAACCTGGAATAAATTTTTGAATGTGCATTTTCTCTCACAGCACATGTATTGAGAAATATTATATCTGACGATTCGGGATCATTGCAGGATTCATATTGAGATTTTTTTAAGAGACTTTCCACTACCCCTGTGTCATATTCATTCATCTGACAACCATAGGTTTCTATGTAAACCTTTCCAAGGTGGGGGGGATTGTTTTCAATTATGGGAACGGATTTTACATCTTCCATGGGATTTCCTGCTTAAACTTTTTTTTAAAAACTCTTGAAATTTTATATTATGTCTAATTAAAGATGGGTCGCCCAAATATATTAGATTTCTTCCACAATCCTTTTGGAAATCTATTTTTAGACAACTACTTGTTTATGTTTTAGGGTTGATCTTTTTCTATTTGGAAGGGTTAGAAGATATCGAATTGTTTCCAATGTTTTTAATATATATTTAAGTTGTAGCAGTGGTTAGTTAGAAAAAATTGTACTCTATATGAAGAAAAAAAGTATTTTCAAAGGCCTCACAGAAGATGAGGTAGCATACTACTATACCCTACTCAATGAAGAAGTCACAAGCTTCAATTGTGGCACCCTCTGTGCCCCGGATAATGGGGGGGAACCGTTTTGTTGTAAAGTTGAAAATGCTGTTCCATTTCTCTACAAAGAAGAATTTAGTTATCTAAAAAAGCAATCGGATCTCTGGAGTGTATGGAAACCAAAAACCAAGCATGAAGTAAAACTAAAAAAGAACACGGAGACAGAGGACACAATTTTTTGTGAATGTAAGGGAGTTTCTTTCTGCGAAAGAGAAAACCGATCTATAAGTTGTCGTACATTTCCATTGGAGCCATACATTGACAGAAGGGATGTCATGGTGGGATTGGTATTTATGAAAGAATTTTCAGAGGGATGTCCCCTTACAACCCGCCCAAAAGATATCCGTCAGGAATTTGTAGACAGCCATTTTATATTTTGGGAAAAATTAATTCTTAGAAAAGATGATGAGTTTGAAACCTATAAAAAATCTTCTAGATCATACAGGATGTCGAGAGAAAAAACAGGTAAAGATTTTGTAATATTTTATCCATCCCATTTGAAAGATAAAGATTATATTATTAAGTATATTTAATATGTCAAAATTTATAGATGAAGTTACAATTGTTCTCAAAGCTGGACATGGTGGTCCGGGTGCAGTATCTTTTCGTCATGAGAAATTTGCAGAATTCGGAGGTCCCGATGGAGGAGATGGAGGGAGAGGAGGAGATGTATATATCGAGTCTGACTTAGCACTCCAAACTCTTGATAAGTTTATTCCCCTTAAGCATTACAAGGCAAGTCCCGGTGACCATGGGGAAGGAAGAAATAAAAGTGGGGGTCAGGGAAAAGATTTACTCCTAAAAGTTCCTGTGGGAACCCAGGTGATTGATTCGGATACGGGTGATCTCTTGTTTGATTTTATAGAAGAAGAGATGTCTTACAAATCTGTGAGTGGTGGAAGGGGTGGTAAGGGAAATGCTTTTTTTAAATCCTCCACACACCAAGCCCCAAGGTTTGCACAGGATGGAGAAGAGGGTGAAGAAAAATCTGTACTACTAACTCTGAAATTATTGGCAGACTTAGGAATTGTTGGATTGCCAAATAGCGGTAAATCAACTCTTTTAAGTAAAATTACAGATGCTCATCCAAAAATAGCAAACTATGCGTTTACTACTTTGCATCCAAATTTGGGTGTTGTAAAACGCCACAATGATACATTCAGATACACAATTGCTGATATTCCTGGAATTATAGAAGGGGCAAGTAAGGGGATGGGTCTTGGGCTTTCTTTTCTGAGGCATATTGAAAGGGTAAAAGGAATTATTTATCTTTTTGATGCAACTTCTGTGGATGTGCAGATGGAATTTAAAATGCTAAAAAATGAATTGAGATCTTACAATAAAACACTCCCTACAAAAGATAGTATCATAGTACTAAATAAAATAGATTTAGTAAATGATCCTGAATATATAAAAGATCTAAAATCCACATTTCCTAAAAGTACAAAAATAATAGAAATAAGTGCTGAAATGGGAGATGGTCTAGAAGATTTACTTCAAAAAATTGATAAAACTTTTTTTAAAATAAAAAAATGAAACGAGAAACTTTTACAAATAGAATTCAATCATCCAAGAGAATTATTATCAAAGTTGGTTCTGCAAGGCTAAGTGGTAATACAAATGAAATAAATGATTTTTTATTTTCTTTAGCAGGTGACATACGTGAACTCAGAGAAAGTGGAAAAAAAGTTATTTTGGTTTCAAGTGGAGCCATTGCCCAAGGAAAAAAGCTAATTACAGAGTTTGAATGGATTAAAAACACAACTTCTAGCACTTCAGCTAAACAGGCATTGGCAGCAATGGGCCAGAGTAGACTTATGAATCTCTACGAGGGCATTTTTTCTAGAGCCAATATCCCGATAGCCCAAATTCTATTTGGAACTCTTGATGTAGAAAATCCAAAAGGGTATGATAACTTAGAAAATACATTTAACCAGCTACTGGATTGGAATGTACTACCTATTGTAAATGAAAATGATTCTATTGCTACTGAAGAATTAAAATTGGGTGACAATGATATTCTTTCAGCCCTTGTAACACTTTTGGTAGGAGGGGATTTACTTGTAATACTAACAGGTGTGGATGGTTTTCTTCGTAATGGAAAAAAAGTTTCATTTATGGATAAAGTTACTGATATAGATCTTTTAGAAGCTAAAGGACCCGAAGGTCCCGGAACTGGGGGAATGAATACAAAGCTCAAGGCTGGAAAGATTCTTTTGGAAGCTGGAATTCCCACCGTTATTCTAAATGGAAAGGAAATGCATGCGATTAAAAAAATATTTTCTGAAAATAAAAACGGAACCCTTCTTGCAAATTCAGAAAAAAGAAATTTGAATAGTAAAGAAATTAAGAAATTATTTGGTTTAAAATAGGAGTACTTATGAGTTTAGATTTACGAGAATATACAGATCATATTGCAAACAAAGCTAAAAAAGCTACCTCCCAAATCCGTTCCTTAAGAACAAAGATTAAAAATAATGTACTACACGAACTCGCTCAAGCTTTGATCCATGAATCCAATGCTATAATTGAAGAAAATAAAATAGATGTGGAAGAAGGTAAGAAAAAAGGTCTGAGTCCAGCACTTTTAGATCGCTTAGTCTTAAACGAAAGTAGAATTCAAAATTTATCTAAGTCGGTTCTAGAAATTGCAAGTCTTCCCGATCCCATTGGAGTGGTCACACGGGGAAGCACTCTATCCAATGGTTTACAGCTTATCACAAAGCAGGTACCATTGGGTGTAGTACTTGTTATCTATGAATCTCGTCCCAATGTGACAATAGATGTTGCTTCCCTTACCTTTAAATCTGGCAATGTTGCAATTTTACGTGGAGGAAGTGAAGCAATACACTCCAATCAAATATTGTGTCAAATATTCCAAAATGTATTAAATAAATTTAATATCACAGAGGATGCTATTGTATTTGTCGAAAAAACAGATCGCTCTCACATGATCCCCCTTTTAAAAAAATCTACCCATATAGATATTGTAGTACCAAGGGGAGGGGAGGCATTGATTCAATTTGTATCAGAAAATTCAACAATTCCAGTTGTAAAACATGACAAAGGAGTCTGTAATTTATTTGTAGACCAATCAGCCGAAAGAGTCATGGCTGAAAAAGTGTGTATTAATTCAAAATTACAGAGAACCGGTGTGTGCAATGCACTTGAAAATCTTTTTATACACAGAGATTTTCCATACAAAATAGAATTACTCAAAGCTCTAGAATCTGCCGGATCGAGACTCTTAGTAGACGAAGAGACCAAAAGAGATTTTCCTCATCTTACAATTGCAACGGAAGAGGATTATCAAATGGAATTTTTAGATGAACGACTTTCTGTTAAAATAGTGGGATCTTTAGAAGAAGCAATCTCTAATATTGAAAAATATTCTTCTGGTCATACAGAAGTCATCCTTTCTGAATCACAAAAAAATATTGATTCCTTTATACAAAGATTAGATTCTGCTGCTATCTTTGTGAATTGTAGCTCCCGTTTCCATGATGGGGGCGAATTTGGATTGGGTGCGGAGGTGGGAATTTCTACGGGAAAACTTCATGTAAGGGGTCCGATGGGTCTAATGCATCTCACAACCACAACTACCATTCTCCACGGGCAGGGGCAGGTGAGAGAGTAATTTGTTTGGAATCTTTGGGGGAAGCTTTGATCCTCCCCATCTGGGACATTTGCATATCATCCAGAACTTTATAAGTGAATACCAAACAAAGGTGTATATAGTTCCCAATTCCCTCTCACCATTTAAGCAAAAAAAAGGTGGTAGCTCCGAAAATATTTTGGAAATGCTCTATCTTCTAAAAAAAGAGTTCTCACTAAATGATGCTGAAATCTATGATACAGAGATCAAGAGGGGAGGAATCAGTTATACCTACCAAACCCTCCAAGAGTTCCATTCCAAATTTCCAGAAGAAGAAATTTTCCTTTTAATAGGTGAAGATAATTTAGAAAGTTTACACAAATGGAAAGAAGTGGAAACTATATTTTCTTTAGCAAAAGTTTTAGTGTACTTACGACCATCTTCAAAAAGATCTAAAATTCCAATTGAAATTGAAAAATTTCAGGATAGAATTTTGATAAAAAACAATCCCTTAAACCCTGCAAGTTCCACTCTGTTTAGGGAATCAGGGGATGACGAAATGATTTCCACTCTGGTAAAAGAATATATATATAAGAATAAATTATATGGAAATAACTGAAGAAATACACTTCTTTACAGAAGAAGTTAAAAAAGAAATTACAATCACAAGATTTGAACACAGCATTCGGGTGGCTGAAATTGCTTATCATCTATCTCTCTTAAACGGTATAACAAATCCTCATTCGGGATACCTAGCGGGTATTTTACATGATATCACAAAACAAAAACCAAATTCTTTTCATATTGAGATTTTTCAAAGGCATTCCTTTGATTACTCCCATCTACCCCAACCCGCATACCATCCCCACTCAGCCTATTTTTACATCCAGGATAAATATAAGTTTGGTTCTGTTGAAGTTTTGAGTGCGGTAAAAAACCATACGTTAGGTGGTGTAGATTTACCAATGTTAGATAAGATTTTGTATGTTTCTGATTTTTTAGGTTCTGAGTTTGCACTCAGATCCCCTTTTTATGAATCATGGATGAAACAAACAGAAGAAAGCTTACTCTTTGGCATTCTTCTGAAGTCTAAAAATATTATAAATGATTTGCTTGAAAAAAACTTAGAAATTCATGAAAAGACATTTAAGATGTACAATGAAACTATACGACTAGTCTCTTCTAGTATCTGACCATTCTGTCGGCGAGTCCCTCTTTGCCATCTGTGTAGGAAGCAAACAAAACACAGGCACATTTATCCCATCTCTTGTTGGCATCTGTTGCTCTACATTCATAGTAAAAGCTTCGTCCACGACCTGAATTGTTGTACTCCACAACATCTTTAAAGACTGTTTTAGAATCTACACGCTGAGCCATTTCTTTGGATAATTCTTCTATTTTTGTTTTTTCTACCATTTGGCTGTATAGCTTGTCTTTTCCATGAAATACAACATTGTTGATACAGCTACTTTTCTTGGTTGCAGGCACTTGCTTTTCTGCAACATAGCTCTCTGTATTTGCAAATTGTTTATAGAAAAATTCTTTTTTTTCTTCTCTGCAGGTAATACCCAACTCGAGAAGATTGGGGGGATACGACCATTCCCCGGATTCTGAGATTTGCCAAATATCATCGGAGGATGGAGTTTTGATTTTATTGCATCCAATGGGCTCAACATAAAGAACCGCTTTTTCGTCCAAAGGTAGGATTGGCTTTACTTCCGTTTTTAAGGAGAGGGTGGGTTGTTGGCAACAATTGTTGCATTTCAACATCCTATCCCTTTCTAGTTTTAGTCTTTCCCGTTCCACATCTAGTTTTTGTTTTTCAATTTCTAAAATTTCTTTATCTAGAGAACTGCAATTAGAAAGAAATATGGATAGGAGTAGGATGGCATAGAGAGATAGTTTCATATTTTATTTATCGTAAGAAGAAAAAAAAATTTTACAAGATTATAAAAATTATTTTAATTTGTTCTGTGCAAGATCCAAAATTTCGAAAGAGCAAGATAGACCTATTTTCCACAAGATTCACAAATCGTTTTAAATTTTTTAAAAATGGGTTTGGGGATACCGAGTTTCTCAAAGAAATTCCAGACTTGATACGCAAAGATTCTTTTGAAACCATACCCGATCTGGAATGGAAAAAGGCGAGGACAATTGGGGGAGTCCTATGGAAATATGGAGTTTTTAAAAGTCCATTCTCTCCATATCTTCCCGAATCAGTCCAAACAGCCCATATCCAAATGATTTCTCCAAAGAACTTAGAGAAGGATACCCCCATTTGTATACATTTTGCTATGACGGGAGACCAGGGTTTTTATATGAGATTGTTTTCAATGGCTCTACCCCTAGTGAAAGATGGGATTGCATCTGTAATACTCGAAATTCCATACTATGGCTTACGTAAGCCCAAATCCCAATTTAATATCTTCGTCAATACGGTGAGCGACTTTTTTAAAATGTGTGGGGGAACAATTTCAGAGGGAATCTCCCTTTTAGAATATTTTAAAAAAGAAGGATATACCAATTTGGGTGTTTCGGGTGTCAGTATGGGAGGAAACATAAGCTGTTTTGTTACAAGTCTATACAAAGACCAAATAGCAAGTGTTCCCTGTTTGCCACCCCATTCTCCCCAACCCGTTTTTGTTAGAGGCCTTCTACAGGAATCCCTTCACTGGAAAAAACTTTCCCAACAGGCAAATGGGTTAGATGCTGCTCGTGAGAAGATGGACACACTCATGGATTCTGTTAGTCTTTTAAACTTTCCAATTCCTATCTCCAAAAAAAATGCAATCATAGTTGCAGGGGATGCGGATGCAATTGTGCCACCACAATCCGTACAGGAACTTCATAAGCATTGGCAGGGATCAGAGCTTCGTTGGGTGAGTGGGGGTCATGTTCGGTCTATCTTTGGTAAGACTGGTATTTTTAGACAAGCAATTCGTGATTCTTTTGTAAAGTTAAGGGAAAATAAAAGTTCATAGTTCAAAAATTTTCTTTAAATCTGAAAATGTTTTTTCAATAGAAAATTCAGACTCAATTTTTTTTCTGGATTCTTCCCCATAGCTCAATCCGATTTCTTTTTCATCTAAAAGGGATCGCAGTGCGAGGTACCAATCATCTGTATTTCGGCAGAGGTAACCATTTTCTCCATGGGAAATAAAATCTACCGCACTCCCAATATCACAGGCAATGACTGGCTTTGCCAATGCCATACACTTTAAAATTCCCAATCCAGAGTTCCCTGTTTCCTTTAAAGATAATGGAGTGGGAAATACACCAAGATCAATTTTAGAGAGTTCATTGATTTCCTCCTCATGACTTGTAGTACGAATGTGATTGAACTTAATAGGAAAACTTAATTTTTCATTTCCATTTAGAATTACCAACCTGATGGGATATACTCTAGAAATTTCTTTCAGTACATCACTTATCTTTAGTAAATAGTGAGAAGAAAAAAAAGTTCCGATAAAACCAATTACTGTCTCCGTGTTGGAATAATCTTGAACATAGGATACCGGTTGGTATGTTTTTGTATCTATCCCTGAATGTACAACAAAAGAATTATCTTTTTTGAATTGATCCACATATTCTTTAATGGTTGAATTTCTCGAGATCACACCATCAGCCCTCTGTATTAAACCACTTATTTTATCTCTCATAAAATATTTGTAGTACTTTCTGTTGGACTTTTCATATTTGAAATGAGTAGAATCACCAAGGTCAAGAATTACTTTCTTATTGAGAGGTAAAAAGAATGATTCTAATACAAAGGGAATATTTGGCAATGCTTCACTGTCAACCCAGAGGAGATCATAATTTGAATTGAATTCCAAATCTAAAATTCTTTTTAAATTTGGAAATATATTATTTCTAAATTTAACTTTATCGTAAATATAATAATCCGAATTTGGATGATTTATTAATGATTTATAAGATATATTAATTTTTTTTACATTGAAAAATGTAAAGTATTGGTAAAAGCGAAAATAGGAAGGTTCATGCCATTCACCAAATTGAGAAAGTAATAATATATTCATCACTGTTCGTATATTTTTTTGTGGTTATCTAAAAAGATAGAAGATTTTTAAAGTGTTTTAGACCCTAAGTAAATGATGAATATTTCTAAATATGTTCTAGAAAAGTATTTCGTATTGTGTTCAAATTACATTTTTCTTTACATTTTAAAATAGGAAATAAAGTTGAGTACTATGGTAAAAAAAATAAAGCTAAACATCTTGCTTCTCTTAGTTACTTTTATTTTACTACCCATATTTACGTATCCCTTTTCCACTGAAAAAATTCTCCAATCTAAAAATGAATTTAATTTTTCAACGGAGTAC
>CAMCZP010000089.1 GCA_945887855.1 Leptospira interrogans serovar Manilae
GGAACTGCAGAACAAGAAATTACTAATGTCATAGAAGGAAAAAGGTTTGATACTGTAATACATTTTAAAAAACCTTTTGAAGCAAATTTTGATTCTTATTTAATTACTGATTCTATCAATGAGAATGAAACAGTAGTTGTACTCGGAATGCATGATTCTATGTCATTTCCATTTACAATAATTAGTTTTATTGTAAATGATTTTTTGGGAAATAGAAATAAAATCCAATCAAATATGGATAGTAGTTTAAAAAACTTAAAAGAAGTACTAGAAAATAAATAAAAACAGAACTATCAAATGAAAACAAAAGAGTACATCTCTTACTACCTGAAAGAAAATATAATTGAATCAGAAACCCTTCATAGAATGAAACCGGTTATTAGTGAATTTGCCTCACGAGCTCCTAAAATTTTAGTTACTAAATGTATAGATGGTAGGGTTCATGGTAGCAAAGCCAAAGGATATCCTACAACTACAATTCGATTTGGTAGAACAGACGGAAACATTGTAAGTACCGCAAAGAATAACTATTCCTTCTGGAATAGAATAGATAGCACCGTAAATGATGCTATTTGCAATACACCGGAAATGCCAGCAATTTTTATTGCCTATATGCATAAGTCTGATAAAGGATTTGGATGTGCAGCTCATAATAACAATGAAGAGGAATCTTTAAAAGCAATTCAAAATCAAACTCGAGAGATTCAAAAAATTTTTTCAACAGATCGATTATATGTTCTGCAAGGTATTACAAATACAGATTCCATGGCTGAAACACTTTTATTTGATGAATCCATAAGAATCAGTTCAGAAGATTTAATTTCTGACTTTTCTTTAAATAACCTTACTGATATCTTTTATAAAGGATTTTTAAAGTATCCCATAAAAGATCCTGCAACTGCCAGATTCGTGAATTTTAAAACACCAGAGGAGCTGATGATAGGAAATCCTCCCCTATTTCATTCAGACTTCCAAACTTCCCTTTCTTTAAAATCTTTTTTACTACTAGAAATTTCCAGAATCATAAATGACAACGACCCACTTTCCCAAAAATTAGTTCAACCGGATCTATTTCATGCATTGTTATCTCTTTTAAAAAATATCAAATCCTTACCTAAATCTTTGATTCCTGCTTTTTTCTACCAAATGTTTTGGAATATAAGTTATGCAATCAATCAAAAAAATAAACTAGATAGTATGACTGAATCCGAACAATTAAAGATAATAGACCATGCGGAAGAAATAATCTGCTATGGAGATGGTTTTGAACTATTACCTCGCAATAAAACAATTCTTGTAAAAACTGGAAGGGGCAATGATATCGAAGCACTACAGGTAGCAAAAAGAGTTTTAGAAAAAAATAGATCCAAAAAAAATCCTGAATATTCCAAAATTATTCATCTGAATATTGAGGTAAGTGGAGAACAAATTTCTTGGGAGGATTTTAACGAGAATATATCTTCTAAATTACATACAATGCTCAGACCTATCAGTGAAATTTTTGATCAAGATATTAATATTCTTACAACATATTCTTATCGTGACCAAAAGAGATTTTATCCCATAAATACTATCCAAGATAATCGAAATATTAATCCAGTAAATATAATAGATGGTATTAATTCTTCTTTACATTTCTCTAATATGGGCTTAAAAAGTAGAGAATCTCTTTATGTCACACAGGTATTAACTTAAGTAGTTTTTTTATATGAAATTAAAAACTATTCGTATGCTAGGAATAGATCCTGGCTCTCACAGAACAGGCGTTGCCATACTGGACAAAACAGGAAATAGCCTTCCAAATGTACTACATTATGGAACCATTGAATCTCCTCCAAATACAGCCCTTCCTATTGCACTACAAATACTGAGAAATTCTCTATTAGATATTATAGATGAATTCAAACCTACTTTTTCGAGCGTAGAAGAAATATTTTTCAGTAAAAACTTAAAAACAGCTACAAAAGTATTCCAAGCTAGAGGTGTAATACTATTAACATTAGCTGAAAAAAATATTACAATATATGAACCAACAGTCACGCAAATAAAAAAAGGAGTTACATCTTCAGGTAAAGCTGATAAAAAGCAGATTCATACTGCCCTTAAACTTATATTGAAATTACAGGATATAAAAGGATTTGATGATTCATGGGATGCTATTGCTGCTGGTTTTGTTGGATTTAGCTTTATTCCTCCCAATTTAAAATAATTGAATCAATGATTTTAATTTCTCTCGTATTACAGAGTCTGGTTCTCTTTCTGCTATTGAGAGAAGATCCTCTTTTCCTTCAAGAGAACGATTGATAATTGGTCTTCCGATATTTAAAGACTGAAAGTTTCCAGTAATTACTCTAAATGAATAGAAGTGATGAAAATCTATCACAGTATTTATATTTTTTAACACTATATCTTTTATAAATGTAAACTCCATTTTATAAGCGGAACTTGGGACTATCATTTTAAGAATATTTCCCTCTACCTTTAAAGGTCTTGAATAAGGAAACAAACCAGAGCCAACAATTTTTTCCCATGATGATTCTAATCTTCCCAATATAAATAAATTTCTTGCTTTCTCATCTTCTTTTTTTAGTAGATCGGAATAAGATCCCAAGTCGGATGGATTCAATCTAGATAGACTCAATAGATACTTCCTCCATTTCCCCTGTTTTAACGGTAAAAATCTGAACTTTCTCTTTCATATCTCCTATGTAATCCTTTATTCCTTCTAAATCTGTGGTAGTAAAAAAAGCCTGCCCTGAACCCAAAAGAAGGTTTACAAAGAACTCTCTTCTTTTTATATCCAATTCACGTATGACATCGTCTATAAGTAAAACAGGTGTATCATTTATTTTTTCTTTTACATACTGAAACTGAGCTGTTCTAAGAGATATTACGGTACTTCTCTTTTGACCCTGAGATCCAAATTCTGTGATATCTCTATTCTCTTTTCCAATAAAGAGATCATCTCTATGTGGTCCTATGGAAGTGTAGCCCAAACGAAAATCTAAATCTCTTTTAGTACTAAGTAACTCTGAATAGGTATCTATATTCTTTATATTAGGCTTGTACAAAATCTCAAAATCATCTTTAGTACCCGAAAGTTCTAATAAATTATTTTTAAATTTTTCAGAAAGAAAATGAACTAAATTTTTTCTTTCTTCTATCAGGCTAATTCCTCTCTCCACTAACATTTTTTCCCATGGTATAAATTCTTTTACACTTTGAGTCTTATTTTTCAATAAAGAGTTTCTATGTTTTAATATTTTATTATACTCTAGTATATTTATAAGATAATTTTTATTAATAGTAGATAATATAGTATCCAGTAGTTTTCTTCTCTCTGCAGGGCCCCCATCTATGATCTTCAAATCCAAAGGAGAAAAAACAACGGTAACTAAATTTCCTATAAAATCTATTTTTTTTGAAATTTCATTTCCATTTAATTTAATTTTTTTTCGCTTACTGTCCTTTTTTGTATAACCTAATTCTAGTTTTATATCATGAATATCTTTCGTAATACTACCTGATAAATAAAATGTATCTGAATTCCAGCTAAGTATTTCATCATCGGAATTGTCTCGAAAGCTCTTCAATGTAGATAGCATCTGAATAGATTCTAAAAAATTAGTTTTTCCTTCTCCATTTTCGCCTATAAAAAATGTTAGCCTAGAATTAAAATCAATATCTAGGCTTTTATAATTTCGAAAATCTCGAATGGACATACTTTTTAAAATCATTATATTTTCATTGGCATTACAACTGCTATATATTGAGGATCTGAGGGGTCTTTGAAAATAACGGGTGAGCTAGAAGTTTTGAATTCCAGGATCATCTCCGTTTCATGGATAGACTTTACTATATCACTCAGATAATCCCCCTTAAATGCAATCATGACTTCATCCCCTGAATACTCTATAGGAATGGATATATTGGCTTCTGTGGCTCCCGGATTAGCCGAGCTAAGGGTTATCATGTCCTTTGTAAATTCAAGCCTTACCTGTTTAGAGGGTTCCTCAGCTGCCGTCAATGCCTGACGCAGAGCAATTCCAAATTTATCCTTAGGAATTCTAACCTGGTTAGATGTATCTTTTGGAATCACTGCCTCATAATCAGGATAATTTCCATCAATCAATTTACATAAGACTTCCACATCTTTGACTTTTACATATATTTGATTGTTTATCAAAGCTACACTTCCCGATTCATTGGAATCAATTATTCTCAAAATCTCTTTGATTGCTTTGTGGGGAATGATGATTCCTTTTTCAAATGGAAGATGATTATTTATTTCTCTCTCTATCTTTGTAAGTCTTCTACCATCTGTACCCACAACTATAATTTTCTCATGATTAGAAATAACATAAAGACCATTGAAAACAAATCTAGTATCTTCTTGTGCAACAGAATAAGAAGTCTTTTTAATCATTTCTGAAAATGTAGTACATGGAATATCAGATATATCTTCAGAGTTCACTTTGGGAATAGTTTGGATATCTTCTGAATCTATACCATTGATTGTCATTTTAAAGTTAACCTTTCCTTCTGCATCAGTGATCAATGTTCGATCACCACCTTCTCCATCTTTTGATGAATGCAAGGATGTATCCTGAAAATTAATAGTTTTTATAATACTGCTTAATTGTTTTGCAGGGATTGCTCCTGTTCCAGATTCCAATATCTTTGCCTGAATAGATGTTCTAATAGATATTTCTAAATCAGTAGCCGATAGATAAACTTTATCTTCTTCTGCTTCTACCTTAATATTTGAGAGAGCAGATTTCACTTCTCGAACGGTTACAACTCCCTCCACTGCACTGATTGCTTTTTGAAAATCAGTAGTCTTCACATGAAACTTCATAACAACACTCCTTATATATATTCTCTTATTCTTTTATTGTACTAATAGTTATCTGTGTAAATATGTAACTAACTCATTTTGCCCCTGTTTTTAATATGAAATATGTCTCATTAAATTTGAAAATAACTTTTTCATAAAACGACATAATTCTTAGAGACATAAACAGTTAAGAGACAATAAGTTCTGATTATGTCTTATTAACAAGTTAGTAAATACTAGTTATGTAATATTTATAGCTTAGTAACATGTTATTTACATCCATCTATTCGAAAAAATCCAGAAGCAAATTGTTTTTCTGCAAAGTAGAGACAAAAGTTAAAAACAAAAGCATTTCCTGGAACTATTATAAATCAGGTAGACTTTCATTAAAGAGTAAAATTTAGCAAGAAAGGGAAAACAGGAATGGACCAGAAGGTATCCATGAAAACTGTAATTTCTAGTTTCTAGCATTTTTCCTGATTTCTATTGGAAGATTTTGACATGGTTTTCAACTCGAGAATCATAGTATCCAAATGAAGCATAAATTGGTTAGTTTATTTTTTGGAACTATGGCACTGATTGGAAGTGCTGGAACTGTATTTGTTTATTTGCTTCTATCTACAGTTGTTTGTGATTCTGTAGATACTTCATTTTTGATTTGTTCCTTTGTAACATGGTTTTTTGTTTTTTTTTGTTTCTTTACAATTGTAGTACTTCCAATTTATATTTCTATTAAAACTTGGAAATAAATTACACAATACTTTGGTTTATTATAATTGAGTAAAATAATCATATCTGATATATTCCTGTTTTTTGTGACAATTGGATGGGGTTATACCTATCTGATGACAAAGGGGATCATTGTTGAAGTGCCCCCATTTACGTTATTATGGACAAGGTTTGCTATTTCATCATTTTTGTTCTATATAATATTTTTATTTAAAATAAAAATACCAAATAAGCAATTCGTTTACAGGTCAATATTTGTTGGAGTCATTTTATGGGTTGCTTTTGTAATGCAAGTTTTTGGAATACAATATTCAACTCCAGGTAAAGCGGGATTGGTTACGGGTTTATTTGTAATATTTGTTCCTGTTTTATATTATTTTTTAGAGAAGAAGAAATTATCAATTGCAACAATTTTCGGTTCCCTATTTTCTTTTTTAGGATTAATTCTCTTTTCATTACAAAATTCAGATTTTCAGTTTTCGCTAGGAAAAGGAGATATTATCCTTATTTTTAGTGCATTATTTTTTGCTCTACATATAATTTTTGTAGATAAAACATATATAGATTTTTCTGAAATAAATATATATTTATTTATAGTTATTCAAATGTTGACAGTCTGTTTACTCAGCCTTCCCCCCGCTCTTTTTTTTGAAACATTTCCGAAAGAAATTTCCAATTCAGTTCTTATTGGATTTGCATATAATATTTTATTTGGAACCATACTAGCATATTCAGCTCAAATCGTAGTGCAAAAATATTCTCCTCCCACTCATATAAGTTTGATAATGGTATTTGAATCAGTTTTTGCTTTCTTTTTTTCATGGTTATTTTATGGTGAAGTCATAACTTGGAAAACACTTGCAGGGGCTAGTTTGATGATTTTCGGAATCATTATAACAGGAGCTTTTGATACTAAGAAATAATTTATAAAAGTGTGATCTTATTTGAATTTCTAAAAAAGTAATGGAGGATTAAAGCGTGTCAATTTCAAAGAAAACTATCAAGGATATAGATATTAAAGGGAAACGAGTTCTTATGAGAGTGGACTTCAACGTTCCCATTAAAAATGGCGTAATACAAGATGATACTAGAATTACAGCAGCTATTCCATCTATAAAATATGTTTTAGAGAATGGTGCAAAGTCTCTTGTTCTCATGTCCCACTTGGGAGATCCTAAAAATGATACAAAAAAAGCCAAAGAAAAAGCTGAGAAAGCTGGAAAGCCCTTCCAAGAAGAAGAGTACCTAAATGGACAGCATAGAATGGCTCCTATTGGGGCTCACCTGGCAAAGCTTTTGGGAAAGGGTATCCAAGTGGCACCTAGTTGTACAGGAGCGCAAACAGAGGCTATTGTGAATGGTTTGGGGGCGGGGGAAATTGCATTGCTGGAAAATACCCGTTTTCACAAAGAGGAAACTTCTGACTCTGCGGAGGATCGGGAAAAATTAGCGAAAGAGCTCGCAAAGTATGGGGATGTCTATGTAAATGATGCATTTGGAACAGCTCATAGAGCTCACTCATCAACAGAGACAGTTGCCAAATATCTACCGGCAGTGGCTGGGTTTTTAATGGAAAAGGAGCTGGAGTTCTTAGATGAGAAGATTGTCAAGTCTCCCGCAAAACCATTTGTGGCAATCATTGGGGGAGCAAAGGTTTCTTCCAAGATTACTGTTATTGAAACACTCATGGATAAAGTTAATAAAATTATCATTGGTGGTGGTATGGCTTTTACTTTTTTTAAGGCAATGGGAAAAGAAGTGGGAACATCACTCTGCGAGAAAGATCAGCTAGATGTAGCACGTAAGACAATGGCAAAGGCAAAAGAAAAAAATGTAGAATTTATTTTGCAGAGTGATGCAATTGTGGCTTCAGCTATTTCAAATGATGCTGAGCCTAAGACAGTAGATATAGACTCTATTCCTAAAGATATGATGGGTTTGGATATAGGTCCAAAATCAATTGAAGAATTTAAAAAAGCGCTGTCAGACGCAAAAACAGTTTTTTGGAATGGCCCGGTTGGTGTTTTTGAGATGGAAAAATTTGCAAAAGGTACAATTGAAATCGCAAATACATTGGCATCTTTAAAGGGATCTACTACGGTGATTGGTGGGGGAGATACTGTTTCTGCCCTCAATAAAGCGGGAGTTTCCGATAAAATGAGCCATATTTCTACTGGTGGTGGTGCTTCGATGGACTTGGTTGAGGGAAAGGTTTTACCTGGAGTAGCCGCTTTGCTCAATAAGTAGTGATACTCTTTCCTTTCTTATCATAAGATAGGAAAGGAAAGGCTTTTCTTAACAATTAGTGACGTTCCTGCAAAAAGTCAGTTTTTGCAAATTTATTCGCAACAATCCTAGGCTTTTTTCCGCCTACTGGCGGAAAAAGATAGTAATTGCAGTTGCGTCATTAGTGTATTTATAAATTAAATACTTTTGCAATAATTAGTCCCAGATCTCTTTCATAATATCTTTTGCTTGTTTGATAAATAAAGTTTCCTCTTCTTCACTAAATGGACCAAACACTTCATGGATGAATCTTACTGAAAGATGAGCATATTCAATACAACCTGCTATGGTAAATTCGGGTTTTGCTTTTTTTTCATAGATTTTTATATCCCCTCCATTCGAAACCACAAGAGCTTTAGGGGGAATTTTTGTATTTCCTCTAATCATGCAACCCGCAGTGATCTGTGCCCCATCTCCTATGATCGCTTTATCCAGTATGATAGAGCCTATTCCTATTAAAACTCCCTTGCCTATAGTACACCCATGTAAGACAGCATTATGCCCAACTAGAGTATAGTCTCCAATAGAAATGGGAGAGCGGGAGTCGGTGTGTAGGGTACAATTGTCCTGAATGTTAACATAATTTCCTATATGAATTGAATTCATATCTGCACGTACTACAGATCCCGGCCAGAGAGAGATGGAATTCCCAAAGAAGATATTTCCGAAAGCAGTTGCATTTGGATGTATAAAAGGATAAGAAAACTTAGGAATTTTATTTGTAGGGTAGTTCTTATTTTGGAGTTCAGGGGGTAGGTTGGAAATAGAGAGAGAGGTTGTGTTCATTCCTTGCATATAGTTTTTCAGTTTTTTAAGTTATATTTACCTTGCCAAATCTAAATTCATTTTCACCATGAGTGTATGATAAAACTTGATATCCCAAATCCTCACTCAAAGTCAGAGATTTTAGCTTCCCTCCAGGATGTTTCTACTAAAGTAAAAGATTATTATACCAGCATTTCACCTGAGTTTTTTTTCCATGATGGATTGGGAGGATGGTCACCTGCACAGAATCTTTCTCATATCACATTTATTTCCTCATTAGCAGCTAATCTTTTTAAATTACCTCGTTTTTTGTTGGTTCTCTTTGGAAAACAAAATCAACAAAGAGATTTTAAAACTCTACATGATGATTACTTAGGAAGTGACAAATTTATTTTTATAGGTCCTCTGGCACCATCTACCATTCAGCCTCCTTCTAATGCTAAAGAAGTAGTACAAAATATGGCTTCTGATTGGATAAAATCATCAGAAGAGATTATCTCCGTACTACAAAGTGTCCCTGAAGAAGATTTTGATAACTATTCTATACCGCATCCTTCAATGGGAATGCTGAGTTACAGAGAAATGGTCTATGTACTAATCATTCATCCTATTCACCATACATATAAGGTAGAACAGAAGTTACCAATTTAAACTAAAGACTCAAATACTTTCATGCCTTTTAGTTTAGTTGGTTTTTTGAATCTTTCAATGAAAAAGAGAACTGTTTATCGAATTCTTATTCCTTCCAAATAGGTCGTCTTTTTTCCAATATGGATCGCAAGCCTTCCTGCCCATTTGGGCTAAAGATAGCTTTTGATAAAAGTTCTGTATCTCTAGTTTCTAATTGTATTGCAGTAGTGTGCAAAGAATCCCTCAGAGCAAATTTTAGACCTGTCACAGATTCCATCGCCATAGTTTCAAATTTTGCACACCATTTGAGAGAAGTTTGAATTAAAGTCTCAGGTTCACAGAGTTCATCTACCAAACCAATTTTTAAGGCTTCCTCTGACTTTACAGCCTTTGAACTATACAAAAGTTCTCTAGCTTTTTGAATACCAACTAGTTCAATCAAAACTATAGCCGTAGTAGAAGGAAAATTCAGTCCTATCAATCCCTCTGGAAATCCAAATCTAGTATTTTTATTTACCATCACACGATAATCAGAAAAAATAGCCATCACTGCCCCAACCCCCATCGCATACCCATTGAGAGCAGAGACTATCGGTTTTTTGCTAAATAATATATTCCCACAGGATTTTACAGAAAGTAGTACATTAGAGTAAATCTCATCATAGGATTTCCCAATGAAAAGCTCCGGATTAAACCCATTGCTAAAGAATTTTTCATTTTTTGCAGTGAGGATAATTGTCTTACACTTTGGATCCTTTTCTGCTTCTTCAATATTTTTAGAAAGTTCAATGAAAAAATCTTTGTCTAGAGAATTAGATTCATTGGTTTGAATGGAGAGTATGATTGTGGACTTGTGTTTGTCTTTGGTGATCATTTGGGGGTTCCTATTGGGGATTTGTTCTATTTCTGAAATATGGTTAGAATCTCGAATACTCTGTGAAATGATTATAGCATAAAAAACTATTCTTCTATAAAATAATCACTATCAATTTTTTTAATTTCAAAATATTTCTTGGAACTAACTCCAATATTGTAATCAATCATTAAATTGGAGAGTTCCTCTCCATTTATCAGCACTACTTTACTATCGATATTAGATACATAATTATATGCATTTTCACTAAAATTTGATGTTGTAATAAAAATTCCTTTCTTAGCTCTTTGTCCTTGTAATGCACCAACAAATTTTTGTATTTCAGGTCTTCCAATACTACCTTCCCATTTCTTAGCTTGGATATATATTACATCTAGCCCTAATTTATCTTCTTTTATTAAGCCATCAATACCCTCATCATTAGATCTACCAACAACAGAGCCATTGTCTTTTATCGATCCTCCATACCCCATTTTAATCAATAAATCTACAACTAATGTTTCAAAAAATTTTGATGTAGATCTTTTTACCGTCTGTAAAAGTTCAGTAGATAATTCTTCCCTAATTTTATTATATCCAATCTCTATCATTTCATCAGGTGTATAATTCAATAATTCTTTTGTATCTTCTTGGTGTTCATCTTTTGTAGTACTACTCCAAGATTTTCTTTCATCTTCATATTTTTTGAAATTTTTTAAATAGGCAATATTTAATTGAATAAGATTTTTACTAAGAGTTTCTATTCCATCTTGGGTAATTTTATAAATAGCTCGTCTTGGGGATTCAATTAAACCTGCCATTTTCAGATGAGCTTCTGCCCAACCAATTCTGTTAGAAATTAAATATACCGACTTAGACGAAGGTAATCTAGTATTTCTTTCTTCTGGCGATAATTTAAAATGATCACTTAAACCTTCAATTATTTCCTTGCTTGAGTGTTCTTTTTGGTCTTTTAGAAAATCTAGCAAAGGTAACATGATACTTTGAAAATCTGGAATAGGCATTATTTTATATCTCCTTTGATGAATTTAAAATTCAATATTTAAAAATCAAGATTAATTATAATAAGCATCCACTTGACAATTTTTAATAAGTAATCATATTGTAATTACAGTGAAAACTTCTATTATAAAAATAGGTAATTCAAAAGGGATTCTAATACTTAAGGCAATACTTGCCAAATGTAAAATAACAGAGGATGTTGATTTACTTATGGATGATAA
>CAMCZP010000090.1 GCA_945887855.1 Leptospira interrogans serovar Manilae
TCTGCAGTGAATAACTTTGGAATACAATTATTTTTAGATAATTTTTTAGACCTAGCTCCTGCGCCTTACCATGTGCCATTAGAGGATGGTTCCACTTTAAATCCTGTAGCATCTCCTTTTAGTTGCTTTGTGTTTAAAGTTCAAGCCAATATGAACAAAGTTCATAGAGACCGTATCGCATTTGTAAGAATTTGTAGCGGTAAATTTGAAAGGGGTATCACAGTTAATCATGATAGACTGGAAAAGCCAATCAAATTGAGCTCATCGTTTGCATTTTTTGGACAGGATAGAAACACTATCGATGAAGCATATCCTGGCGATATCATTGGTCTGGTCAATCCTGGTACATATCGAATTGGAGATATCCTATATTCTTCTCCCATACCTCCTAAATTAAAACCACTCCCCGTATTTCCGCCCGAATTGTTTGCTACCATCTCCTGCCCGGATAGTTTGCATCTAAAGTCATTTAAAAAAGGCATAGAGCAGCTTGCGGAAGAGGGGATACTTAGGTTGTACACTTCAAAGGTTATAGGAGGGGGAAATCCAATCATAGGTGCTATGGGGTCTCTCCAATTTGAAGTATTCCAAAGACGACTAAAAGATGAATACAATGTTCTTACAAATTTACATACCTTACCATATTCTGTTTGTAGATGGGTAAAAAATTCATCCGTATCACAACTTCCTTCTTCAGCCAATCAAATTTCTGACAAAGATAGAAGGGTAGCTGTTTTGTTTGAGGGTGATTGGGAATTTAATTATTTTAAAAAAAATTTCCCAGAAATTGAACTAACGGAGAGTCCCCTATATGTATAGAGTGGGGAATGGATTAGATTTTCATACTTTAGAAAATAACCCCAATCGACCCTTCCTATTGGGTGGATATGAAATTGAAACAGAGCTGGCATTGGTGGGCCACTCTGATGCAGATATCCTACTCCATGCTATTTCAGATGCTATTTTAGGAGCCTTATCCTTAGGTGATATAGGATTGTACTTTCCTGATTCAGATTCCTCTTTAAAGGGGTTGGATTCAAAGATAATCATTAAAAAGGTAGAAAGTCTCATGAAGGAAAAGCAGTACGAAATTGTAAATATTGATTCTACGATTATCTGCGAAAAACCAAAAATTTTGCCATACAGAGAAAAAATAGCTTCATCATTATCTGAAATCTTAACACTCCCCATAGATACAATTTCAGTAAAAGCAACCACCACTGAAAAAATGGGAGCACTGGGAAGAAAAGAGGGTGTGGGAGTATTGAGTACTGTATTACTTAGAAAGTCTATTTCTTAAGTTTTTTTCTTTCTGATTCAAAATGATTTTTAACATCCGGGAATTCCATAAAATCATAAATATAGTCGGGGCCATAGTCTATGTAGATCTCTTCATCTTTTTTGATATTACGAAGAGCAACTACTACAACGAAAGGTTTTTCGCAAACTTTCTGGAACTTGACATTTTGAAATTCAGTTGGTGCGTAGTTCATACGGGTGGTAAAATTTCCATTTCGACCATCTATAAAACGAATCCCATTAGTGTATTTGTAAGAACATTCATTTAATCCCATCACATAGTGCCATTCATCGGCATCTACAAGCTTTTTGTACTCTTCATCAGATAAAAAAGTCCCCTTGTACTCACCAACTATACTATCTTTTGCTATATCTTTTGCTGCATAAACCCCAATGCCTGCGCCTGGAATTTTAGATTTTTTTAGTATGACTAAATCTGAAACTTCTATTTTTGAAATATCATTTGTTTCATGGGTAGAACGGGGAGTATTTTTAGTGGAAGGAGTAAAACAATACAACAAGGATAAAAGGGGAATTAATAATAAATTGCAAGTACGCAAATGTTTCATACAACCTCTATCCTTTTTTTGTAATCTTACCTGTCAAGTAAGGTTTTAAGGCTACTAGTCCAAAAGCTTGTCAAAAGCCTTCTTATCAAGAATATACCCTCAACTTGAACTACCGAAGGTGAGTTAATGAATAAAAAAAAATTATAAAAATCTAATGAGTGAATCTAAACAGTCAAAGAGTTATGGGAGAGTTAATAAATAGTTGGTAAATTTTAATTATATATATAGAAAATATTTCGTTAGTGAGAGGCTAAATTGGATGTGATAAACTGCTAATATAGGCATATTTCTAATATGATTTTATAATATGTCGGAAAAAAAGTAATTAAATATCATAGCTAGAATAATAAAAATTAACTTATTCTATTTTCTAATAATTTTCTAAAAGAGAAGTATTGAATATCTTTTGATTTTATATGTCCAAGGTGCTTTTGGTAAAGATTAAAATTAAGTCAATTAATATATTATCAATAAATTCTTATTTTTTAAAAACCTTTTAAAATTAACTGAAAATTCGTTAATTGTACTATAGAAGTTTATTTTTTATAATCAAATAACTTCTATAGTATTAGATTTTTTTGAATTGAATTGAAATTTTTTTCTTTATATTTGGTAAAATATTTTAGAATAACAATAAAATAATAAATTTAGTTCAGCTCATAGATTCAAATAAAGTAAATTATTCTAGAAATTAATGACTATTTAATTAAAAATAAGAAATTCTACATTCTTTTAGTTTTTATAATGAAAGTAATAGTCTATAAATCAGATTATAATATTATTTTTAAATAAAATTTGTTACTAATTTTAAAAATTTCTTTACAATAAGTAGTATCATTTTTAATGTTATAAAATATTTAATTAATCTTAAAAAAGATTATAGTAAAGGATAGAAATTATGAAGCCAAAAAAAAAGAAATATTCTTCTGCTGAGCAGAGCCCCGGTTTTTTGCTCTGGCAATCTGCTACAGCATGGCAAAAAAAAGTAGCAACAGCACTAGAAGAAGTTGGATTGAGCCATGTTCAGTTTGTTTTATTAGTAGGTTTGCAAAATTTTTATAATAAAAACGAAGAAACAACTCAAACTAGATTGGCTAGCATGACTAAAACAGATGTTATGATGACCTCTCAGGTTTTACGTAAATTAGAGAGTAGGGGATTAGTTAAAAGAAAAGCACACGAAACAGATTCAAGAGCTAAAAAAATCGTTATCACAAAAAAAGGTATAGATGCTGTTGAAGATGGAATTCGAGTAGTAGAAGATGTAGATACTGACTTTTTTGAGCCAATCTCTAAAGATCTTGATAAATTGGGATCCATTTTAGAAGGATTTAAAGCTGTAGAATAAATATCAGTTTTCAAATAGGAGTCATTTAGTTATGGCTCCTATTTCTTAGTTCCCTGAAGTAAATATCCTCCAAGTTCCACTCCCTCTTTATTTGTATAATTTCTTTTTACCAACACAAATTCATGTTTTAATAGTTCATACGTGGCATGAGTCGCTTGGATTTCTTTGTTGATACCCAAGGATTCCATTTCCTTTGCTAAATAAAAAATTTTATCTGACTTAAATATCTTTACTGTAGCATTTTTGGGATCGTACTCATAATCAATATATTGACCGCTATTCATTCCCATCCTAAAGCTAAAGTCTAATTTATTTTCACTGCAGTGAGTATCCAACACATCTCTAAGTTGAATCGCAAAGTTAGCGAGATACACCGCATACGAATAATCCGATCTAGCAGGATTTTCATACACCACGAAGTAAAAATGTCCCTTGGAATCATCAATTTTTGTGAGATGAGTATCAGAGTTTCCCTTTTCAAAGTTTTTATAAAACTCAGAGAGTAATTTTTTTAAAGTATTTAAGCTCTTATTGGCGCTATAATAATTGTAAAGACCTGTAATATCTAAGTACAATGTAGTAGCATTCTGAAGATGAAACTCTTTCGGTAATGTTTCATTCATTAGTTTTGAGCTATAGTTTTTCCAATATTCAATGATAGAAGAAAGTTTTTTTTCTCCTGAAAAGAAATCTAAGAGTAGGCTACTATTAGTTATTCCAATAAAAATAAAAACATATAGGCTAAAATATGTATATTGAAATTCTCCATACTTATATAAAGTTATTACATATATTATTTTTATATACAATATCATCAATATTGAATAAAAAAAGTTTAATCCAGTTAGGGAGAGGGCAGAAAAAAGTATCAATCCTGTTCCATAAGTAAAGCTATGGAAATTGAAATTTGCAGAATCAGGAGCAAACACCTGCAATTGAAAACCATTTGCAATTGTGAAGAGTATGCCCAAAACATTGATTCCTTTGGGAAAGCCTGTGCCTGAAAAAACATAGTACAGTACAAATGCTTGCCATAGAACTTTGAGAAAGATGAGAAAGACCATTCCCGGGTACTCGGAAAGACTAATGCTTTCGCCCAAAATAAAGTATAAAAATAATATAGTATTGGCGTAGTACATTTTTTGAAAAGCAAGTGCTTTTCGATTTTCATACTCTTTGTGATCTCCTGAAAGAATCATTTCAGTATACTAAGGCATTATTCAGAAAAGAGCTTTCCTGGATTAAAAATTCCTTTTGGATCCCAACTCTTTTTTAATTGCAACAGACCTTTTTGTGCTTCTTCTCCAATTATTTTTAAGTACCATTCTTTGTGATCCAACCCAATTCCATGGTGATGACTTATGCTACCACCCTCTTCAAAGATTGTATCAGAGGCGGCATTTTTAAGTTTCTTCCATTGTTCTATAGGATTTTTCAGGTCTATGGGAAAAATAATTGTAAAGTACAAACTAGCACCCTCCGGATAGCTATGACTAATATGACAAAGTGTATTACTTACTGGTTGTACTTTACGTATTGCTACATTTACTGCGTCATGTAGTTTTAATATTCTATCATATGTGATGGATGTTTCTAGGGTATCAACTCCAATTCCACGATCTAAGAGATGTGCTCTTAGGTAGGGAAGATTGAATCTTGTTTTTAGCCAGCTCTTTCCTGGTGAAGTTCCACCATAAAAACCATGGTGATACGAAATTAAATTTTTTAAAGATTCTGTAGATATTTCAATTTCAGAGGGAGATCCATCAATTCCTGCGATTAAAACTGCCCTTCTCTTTGTGATATGATTCCAGGAAAGAACTTTTTCTGTCATATATGCTTTTAATCTTCTGGTAACCGTAACTGTTTTTCCTATGGTATTAAGTTGAGAAAAGAGAGCGGCTTCATCTTCATCTGAGAGCCTGGCCATTGAAAATTTAATATTTTTTGCATGGATATCTCTAATAAAATTCATACCATTCTCAAAACTAGGAAATACAATAGCAAAGTATTTACGGGCTGGTGGTAATTTTTGGATTTTCATAGTAGCTTGGGATATTATACCCAAGACACCCTCACTCCCCACAAATATGGAATTCAAATCGATTCCCATAGAATTAGGAGGAATCTTCCGGGTGCTCAAAGTGCCCTCTGAAGTAATCAAACGTAGAGATACGATCATCCGTTCAATTTTTCCATACTTTCCTGATTGTTGTCCACTGCCCTTTGCCGCTATCCATCCACCGAGTGTAGAGTATTCAAAAGACTGAGGAAAATGACCTAAGGTGTAACCCTTTTCATTTAAAATTTTTTCAAGCACTGGCCCATAAATTCCTGATTGGAAAGTGGCAGTGTTACTCTCAGTATCTAACTCAATTAATTTATTCATTTGGGTTAGATCTAGTGTGAGAATAGCTTTTTGATTTTTATGCTTGAAGGCTTCAATTCCTCCCACAACACTTGAGCCACCTCCAAAAGGTATTACAACTATATTTTTTGTCTTACAATATTTTATAATATCAATTATTTCTAAATCTGAATTTGGATAAATGACTCCATCTACAATTTCTGGAATCAGGTTAAAACGAACTCTAATTACGTCATAATAACTTTTACCAAGTGAGTGAAATATTCTTTCATAGGAATCAATTTTTAAATTTTCTTCACCCACAATTTTACCCAAATTCTTTTGGTGGTCTAAGGAAAGTCTGGATGGTTTGACTCTTATATCTTCAATTTTTATACTGGGTACTTCGGGAAGAAATGTTAAGGACCACTCTTTTTTGATAGATTGGATGATTTCACTAACATGGTCTTTCAGGAAAAAATCCTGCCCATAAGCACCCCAACCATCCCATCTAAGATTTTTTCTGGAGTAGTTGATATCAAATTGAATTTCTTTATAAAGCATTGTATTTGTTTTCCAATAGAAGGATGATTCCAGTATTGATTTCTCAAATTTTTCTGCACTTCATTTTTTATGGTTTAAATTGGATTGTACTTTTTAACTTTTTAATAATCATGAAAAACATTCATATTTATTGAAAAAATAATGAGTTTATATACAATTTTGATAATAACAAAAAAAGGTTTACAAACATAACTCCACAGAAGCTACTATAGACAATACTCTTTGCACCTTGTAAAGAATTTGTGATGGGAAAATTTCATGAGCTATGAGTCTATTCATTTTATTATAAATCCTTCATCAGGTGGAGGAAACGCAGGCAAAATATGGGCTCAGGCTAGAAACTATATTGAGAAAAATATCGGAGCCTTTTCCTTTGAATACACTGCACAAAAAGGTCATGCAATAGAGCTAGCAAAAAGGGCATCAGAAAAAGCACAAAAGATTATTTCGATAGGAGGAGATGGAACTCTCTCAGAAGTAATTACAGGTGTAATACAATCAGGTTCTAGTACTACCTTAGTTGGTATTTTAAATTTGGGAACAGGAGGTGATTTTTGTAGGACAGTAGGAATCACAACTAGTCTCCAAGCATCACTAGAAAAAATTAAAAATAATAACTATAAAAATATAGATATTGGACATATTATATGCAAAACATCTGAGGATAGGTCGGAAGAGAGATATTTCATAAATGTGGCAGGATGTGGAATGGCTGGAAATGTCGTTAAAACAATCAATGTTTCCAAAAAAATGTTTGGTAGCTTTTCCTATTATTTAAGCAGCCTACAAAATTTATTTTCATATAAAAATAAAAAAATCCAGCTAACAATTGATGGTATGGACAAAGGCGAGTTTCAAGTGGTAACTGCAGCAATTTGTAATGGAAAATACTTTGGAGGAGGTATGCACATATCTCCTCTCTCAGATCTAATGGATGGTCTCTTTCATATCACAATTATTGGAAATTGGAGCTTATTTGAGAAAGTCTTATATTCTATGAACTTATATGGAAATAAATTACTATCTCTTCCGAAAGTTTATTCATTCACAGGGAAAAAAATTACAATTCAGCCTTTAGCAGGAGAGCTTCCCGCTTTGATCGATTCGGACGGTGAGGATATTGGGGTTATTCCTATGACATTAGAAATTTTACCCGGAGCTATAAAGTTATTATTATGAAAAAAGCAAATCCTAAATCATCCATTCCCCCATCTAGGTTAGATCTCCTAGAAAAAGATAAAATATATGATGTGTTAGTCATAGGGGGAGGAATATCGGGAGCTGCAATTTTTTGGGATTCAGTGCTTAGGGGATTGGACTCAGTCCTTGTAGAAAAAAATGACTATGCAAGTGGCACTTCCCAGGCTACATCTAAATTGATTCATGGGGGGCTTAGATATTTAAAAAATGCTGAATTTGCTTTGGTCAAAGAGTCTTTAGATGAAAGAAGAATTCTAGCAAAGCTCACTCCTCATTCTATTAAGCCTTTGGGGTTTCTGATTCCGGTTTATGATTATAAAAATAAATATGTACTACAATTAGGTTTGACTCTTTATGATTTATTGTCGTACGATAGGAATAAAGATTTAAGTTCAGATTCAATGATTCCTCCACATGAATTTCTAAATAGAGAAAGAACTATTTCGGAAGACCCAAATATCCCCAGAGCAAATCTTTTGGGTTCCCTCCTCTACTATGATTATGCAAATATAAATCCCGAAAGGCATACCTGTGATTTTATTTTTTCCGCAAAAAGAAGGGGGGGCAATTCCTTTAATTACGTATCAGTAACCAATATTGAAAAAAATAATGATACTTACCTTACAACTGTTCTAGACAGATTAACTAATAGGAGTGCCATAATAAAATCAAAATCTGTAGTTAATTCTGCGGGACCCTGGGCAGACTACATAGATAAAATCGCACTCAAAAGGAACGAAACCCATATTTTGCGATCCAAAGGTATCCATATAGTTACCCGAAATATTTCCCAAAAGCATTGCTCTGTAAGAATTACTAAAAATAAAAAACATTTATTTGTAATACCTTGGAGGGGTAAAACTATTATTGGTACTACAGATGTAAGCTTTAATGAAAGTCCAGATGTTTTCACCGTAACACGTCAAGATATCCAAAACTTAATTAATGAAATTAACGAATATTTAAATTTTAAAATTGAAGACTCAGATGTTGATTACTTTTATGGCGGTATGAGGCCATTAGTGGATGACCCCACTGAATCCAAAGGAAATACATATAATTTATCAAGAAAAACAGAAATCACAGACCATAAAGATGTTGGATTTTCAGGATACTTTACTGCATTGGGTGGTAAGTATACCACAAGTAGAAATTTAGCAGAAAAAGTAGTAGATAAAGTTTGTGAAGTTTTAGGAAAGGGTCTTCCTTGCATTACAAGTACTACGCCTCTCTATTCAGGAAATTTTTCTGATCTACCCACTCTCATAAAGGATTTAAAAATTAGACACTCAAAACTAAGTGATAAAAAAGCATATAATTTGTGTTCGAGATATGGATCTTTAGCCTATGAGATTGCAGAGTTGGGAAGAGATAATTTAAAAAGTAATTCAAAGCCAATTTTAAACTCTCAATCTGAAGAATATTACCCCGAAGAAATAGATTATATTTCCAGGTTAGAAGATGTTGTATATTTATCTGATTTTTACTTAAGGAGATCAGGAATAGGTACTATTGGCAAACCATCCTCTGATATGTTTCACTCTATAAATTCTATTGTGAGTACATCAATCAAAAGGGAAATTAATAAAGTAGAAATAAATGATCTACTCCAAAGGTATGAATTCTAGTACCTTCTATTTCTATAAATATATTTCCATCTCCAGTAATCTAATCTATTGTTACTTGGTGGTTCTGTATAAATAATTCTGGGCTTAGATGCATCTGAAAGTTTTTTTTCAATCCTGGAATTAAACTTTCCCGATTTGACATCGTACTCGGTCTGAAGAAATTTGGCTTTATTATTGTACTTCTGAAAATTAGTCATATCATTTAAAAAAGCATAATTACCTGCTATTGCTTGGTGAAGGTCAAAACAATTAGGCCTAATTGTGAGGAGATTGAGTAATATCTCATTTGCTTCTTTGTAATTTTTTAATTGGATGCTATGTTGCATCAATTCATTCACTTCTGGATCCATAAAACAAGAGTAAATATCAGGCTCAATTTCTGATTTTTGAGTTATCGAGGGGATCATGCAGGTTAGGTAGTAAAATATTATAATAAATATGAATTTCATTTTTTACCTTTAAATTTATACGCAAAAATCCTAGGCTTTTTTCCCCACCTTCCCGCTGATATAGATAGTTATTGCGTTTGCATTATTAATAATAAGAAATATATTTTAATATCAATCCTTTTTTATTCAAATCGAAAAATTCTTTGAAACAACTCCAATGACTTAAATAATAAAAATTACTATTTAAATAAAAAAAATATTTCTCAGTTGTAATGTTTATTTTGGATTCATACTAAGACCAATCAAAAAGGATAATATTTAAATGAATAATCAACAATCAAAAAAGATTTTAATTCTAGGTGGTTATGGAAATGTAGGTGCAAATATTACAAGCCTTTTATTGAGAGAGTCCTCTGTAGATATAGTTATTGCAGGAAGAAACAGTAAAAAAGCTGAAGTACTATCAGAAAAATGCAATACGGAATTTCCAGGGAATAGAGTATCTTCAAAATATGTAGATGTTTCAAAGATTGAGACTTTAAAAGAAGCCTTAACTGGAGTAAATTTATTACTCATAGCATCAAGTACAGCAAAGTATACTGACCAAATTGCTACTCTAGCCTTGGATTTAAATTGTGACTACTACGATATACATTTTGGAAGTGAAGTATATGTAAAACTTTCTAAACTTCGTGAGAAGATAGAAAATAAAAAACTTTGTTTTATAACGGGTGGTGGAATTCATCCAGGATTTCCATCTGCTATCATACGTTATATTTCAACTTATTTTGATTCTATATCAGATGCTTTGGTTGGAAGCGTTATGAATTTAGACTATAATTCTTATAAATTTTCTCCTTTGAGCAGAATTGAATTTCTCGAGGAATTAATGGATTTTCAATCTCTCTATTATAAAAATGGAAAATGGATAAACGCAAGCCTCTATACAAATAAAGATTTAAAAGAAATTGATTTTGGATCTGAGTTTGGAAAAAAGTATTGTGCTCCTATGTTTTTTGAAGAACTACGTGTACTACCCGAGTCATATCCTTCACTTAAAAATATTGGATTTTTCATTGCGGGCTTTAACCCAATTGCAGATTACATTGTATTTCCAATTCTTTTCCTACTTTTAAAAATCCTTCCCTCCATCTTTATAAATCCTCTCTCCTTATTTATGGTATGGAGTTTAAAAAATTTTTCAAAGCCTCCCTATAAAATCATAATGAAAATTATTGGAAAAGGAATAATAAAGGGAGAGTATATACAAAGAGAAATGATTGTTTCTCACTCTGATGGATCATATTTTACAGCTGTGGCCGTGGTATCCTGTTTACTCCAATATCTAGAAGATACCAGTTTAATACCAGGTCTACATCTACAGGCAATCTATGTGGAACCTCATAGATTTGTAAAAGATTTAATAAGGATGGGAATCAACATTGAAAAAAATGAATTTATCTAATCTATAAATATCATCCTTTACATTTAGCTAAATTCATTCATTTCTTTTATAATAAAGCATTACTAAAATATCATTATTTCTGGGTGGCATCCCCACTTATATAAATAATATCAGCTATTTTGCTAAATTCTTCTTCTGATCCATTTTTGCGAATTGGAAACATAGAAATAGTTAATACTTTTAGTCCCATTTTTTTTAGCCTATGTGTTACTCCAAGCCCATCATCTGAATGAAACCTACCGTTTATATGTAGTACTTTGTTCCCTGTTGCAGAAAAATGGGTTGCAATTGTGTGTGACATAGAAGTATCCCACAACTCTTGTGCTAGAAAAATATTTTTTAATCCATCCCCGCCATGTCCTCCCATAATAGCTGAAAACTTTGCTTCATACTCCGGTTGTGGAAATGCTTTGATTAGGTAGAGTGGCGGGAG
>CAMCZP010000091.1 GCA_945887855.1 Leptospira interrogans serovar Manilae
TATAAATGGGTTGCTTGTTGGAAATACATAGAAAGTGAAGAAAATAAAATTATAGAGGTTTATTATGCAGGCAGTCGTGAAAACGCCCCATATTAGTATAAATATAGAAGCTGAAAAAATTCCTTCAAACTTATTAACTATTTTAAAAAAAGAGTTTGGAAGTGAATTGAAAATAATAAACAAAAAACCACTGAAAAAAGAAAGTAGTATTATTGCTGAAAATACAGAGTGGTTTAGGAAAATAAAATCTAAAATAAAACCTTCAGATAATTTAAAAATTTATAGAACTAACTTTAAATATTCACAAGGGAAATTAGCAAACTTACTTGGCGTTTTACCCTCTCACATCTCAGAGATGGAAAGAGAGAAGAGAGGAATTAGTAAATTAGTTGCTAAAAAATTATCAGAAATATTTGGAGTATCAACAGAGAAATTTATATGAAACCTCAATCAAATCCGCAAGGAAGGGATAGTTTCTCCCATCCTGAATAGAAGTATCTCAAGTTACTTTTGTATTACGGAGTAACTTATCTAAAAGATCGGGTGCTATTTTTTTAAGTATTACTGCAAAATTTTCTTTCAGACCTGCTATGATCACTTCCGATTGCTTGCTCTCAATAGCCTCTAAAATACGAATGGAACATTCCTCGGCAGACATCCCTTCACTTAAAGCATCATCCATTTTATCATACTTCTCACCATTTCCGGTCAAAGCATTTAATGATACATTTGTATTGATAAATCCGGGAAGAACAGTTAAGACTTGGATATTATCATCGGCAACTTCTAAACGTAAGGAATCATAAAAGCCATGCAATGCATGTTTGGATGCGGAATATCCTGACCTAAGCTGTGTGGCTACTTTTCCTACAATACTACTGATAACAACTATAGATCCGCTCTTCTGATGGATCATATCTTGCAGTACAACTTTTGTCAGAGCAATATTCCCAAAAAAATTTACATCAAATATCTTTTTATAGGTTGAAAGTTCAGTATCTTTTACCAAAGATCTTTGGCTGATTCCTCCATTGTTGAATAAAATATCCACTTTCTTAAATACTTTTATAACTTCTGTATAACATTTTTGAAATGATTCCGGATTAGATAAATCCATACTGAGTATTAAACTATTTGTATCTGTCAAACCGGATTGTTTTTGAACTCTTAGTAATTCATCTTTTCTCCTGGCAGAAAGTACTACAAATGCACCTTTACTAGCCAATTGCTTTACTATTCCTTCTCCTATCCCTGAACTTGCACCCGTAACCCAACATACCTTCTCTTTAAAATAGCTCATAGAATATCCTTTTATATAAAATAAGTTCACATTAGAAGATGATTCTAAAATTGTAAGTACAAAAAAGATTTCTAATGAACTCTAAAATGAATCAATCATTCATTGATTAAAATGATTTTTTATAGATAATTGTTTGTGAGACTTTTATCCCTACAAAAAGCTCCGCGGGAAGCGTCACAACTTCTACTCTAAAATGCATTTTCTCAAATTTCTGATTAAAAATCCAAGGAATAATCAAAAAGTTAATGTATTTACTTTTCAGGGGCTTATTGAGAGTCTAATATTCATAGAGGAATAAATGTCTGTAAACCTAAAACTAGTAAAAAATATAAAAGAATTGGAATTCCAATGGGAGACACTTGATCCTTTTCTATTTTGTGTTCATCATAAGGATGAATATCCGTCTGGATCGGAACGTATGGGCATCAATCCCAAAGAACTGGTAGGGCGCAGTGTAGGACAAGATTTTGTTTCAAAAGATGGATGGAGGATGTACCACGGAAAAAAGATTCCGGGTTTCCCCAATCATCCACATAGAGGGTTTGAAACAGTTACAGTGGTCAGAAAGGGATTTGTAGACCATACAGACTCTATGGGAGCTGCAGGGCGATATTCTTCAGGGGATACGCAATGGATGACTGCCGGAGAAGGTGTCCAACACTGTGAGATGTTTCCCCTCATCCACCAAACCCAAAAAAATCCAACAGAACTCTTTCAAATTTGGCTCAATCTTCCTAGTGTCCATAAGTTAGTCAAACCCCACTTCACCATGCTGTGGAAGGAATCTGTTCCTATTTTTGAACATTCAGATTCCTCAGGAGCCAAAACAGAAATTGAAATAGTTGCTGGCTCGTTGGGTGGGCTTTCCGCTTTGCCCTCTCCTCCCAATTCCTGGGCTGCTGATCCCCAAAACTCAGTTGCTATTTGGGTTGCTAAAATGGAACCATCTGCCAAGTGGACACTTCCTCCTGCGGGACCTGGAATCAATCGAATGATTTATTTTTTTGAAGGGTCAACTCTCCAGATAGCAGATTCTGAAATGTCTGTTCGCACATCTGCTGAATTGGAATCGGAATATGAAATCGAAATACAAAATGGGGAAACAGAAGGTCATTTTTTATTTTTACAGGGTAAGCCCATTGCTGAACCCATAGCCCAGTATGGACCTTATGTGATGAACACCACTAAGGAAATCCAAGAAGCTTTTTATGAGTTCCAAAAAACACAGTTTGGTGGATGGCACTATAGCAGCCATGAACCTGTACATCCCAGATCCAAGGGGCGATTTGCCAAGCATTCGGATGGAAAAGAAGAGCATCCACCTAAACCCTTATAAAAGGAGTACTCACTCGATTAGCTAAAACTAAAAACAAGTTATTTTCGATCGGATTCTTCTTTTTTAGAGTATCCGAATGGAAAAAATCCAAAAAGAGTGTTGTTAGATTAAACTTACGTACCGAATTGTATACTAATGAAGGCATTTCTATTATTTTTCTTATCCTCGTTTCTACTTTTTGCTCAGTCCAAAGAAAATCCCTCTAAAGGATCACTCTCCTCGGGGAAGGATAAAGAGCCTTCTACAGACACAGCATCTGTCTTAGACGATGAACTTGATAAAATTTTTTATCAATATTATTTTTACCAAAAAGATCCCGATCTCGAAGACCTTCAAAAAGAGCAGAACCAAACTATCAAATCGAATTTAATTCGTGCTTTAAAAAATGAAGTGTTTATCCAAGATCCTGCAAATGTGCAAAAAGCAAGTGCAGAAATAGAATCCCCTGATGCTAAAATTAAATTTAAGCAAGTATCACGTTATAGTATTTGGATGAAAAAAATAAAAAAAGAGATAGGTTATATATATTTTACAGATTATATGTATATCATCCAGTATGATAAATACATAGCGTTGGTATTGTATGAGGTAGATCCAAAAAAGCATCTATTGAAACCCACTCAGGTAGAACTGATAATCAAAAGAGAAGGTAAAAGAGACCAAGAGTGAGGTTGCAATCTACATTCAAAAACAATTGAAAATATTGTTAAGGATATCTTTCTTGGCTTATGCAAGAAAAACTTTCAGAAGAATCTCTCGATTTTACCAAATCTAGAATCAACACTCTTATTCAGGAAATTAAGAAAGAAGTAACAGGTCAGGATAAAGTAGTTCGCCATATCCTGATATCCCTTGTCTCTAGGGGACACATACTACTGGAGGGGATGCCAGGTCTTGCAAAAACCCTACTTGCAAAGACTCTTGCAAAGACAATTGACCTTTCCTTCAAAAGAATCCAATTCACACCAGATCTTTTACCCGCAGATTTAATTGGTACTGTAGTATTCAATCCAAAAAATTCATCCTTTGAAACACGGAAGGGACCAATTTTTACAGGTGTATTACTAGCGGATGAAATCAATCGTTCGCCTGCAAAAGTCCAATCTGCTCTCTTGCAGTGTATGGAAGAAAAGCTAGTTACAATTGGAGACAATACCTTTGAATTGGATTTACCATTTATAGTGATAGCCACCGAGAATCCCGTGGACCAAGAGGGAACCTACCAACTTCCCGAAGCTCAGATGGATAGATTTTTGGTAAAGATCAATGTAGATTATCCGGGGCTGGAAGAAGAAGTTGCTATCTTAGCTCAACATGGGGAAGAGAGAAAAAAAGAACAGAACGTAAATACCGTACTTTCAAAACCTGATCTACTTAAGATATTTTCCTATTCTGAAAAGGTTTATGTGGATCCAAAATTAAATGAATATATAGTAAAATTAGTTCGTAATACAAGACCTGCATCAACTGTCATCCAAGATGTGAAACCATTTATCAGGCATGGAGCATCTCCTAGGGCATCACTTGCTCTTTTAAAAGCATGTAGGGCGCAGGCACTTTTGGAAGGAAGAAACTTTGTAATACCAGAAGATATTACATTTTCTCTTTTTGAAATACTACGCCACAGAGTTATGCTAACATTTGAAGCTCTTTCCGAAGATGTCAGTATAGAATCCATTCTTGATACAATTAGAGAAGGTACCAGGCTTCCATAGAATGCTATTACCGGAACTAGCCAGATTACTCAAACAGGCAGAGCTAAAACCCAGTTTAAAAACAATAACAGCTAGAAGTGGGTTTATCCAAAGATCCAAGAGTGGTCGTGGCATGGATTTTAAAGAAGTAAGAAACTATATCTCAGGGGATGACACACGTCATATCGATTGGAATGTGACATCCCGAATGGGTGAACTCTATGTGAAAGAATTTCATATAGAGAATGATCAATTGGTAAATATATTTCTGGATCTATCGAAGTCCATGTTTACAGGAGCGGGCGAAGAGAGGAGTAAGTTTTTTGTGGGATACCAAATAGCTTTTTTTATAGCTCTTGTCTCTATTTTTGCTGGAGATCGCGTCAATATTGTTTGCTTTACAGATAAACAAGAATTTTCGAGTGGGATTTTAAAAACAAGGGAAGCAATTTACTTTGCATTCTCAAAAATAGGAAAATTAGTTCCTGTATCTCCACTTAGCAATCATAAACTTCCATTTGCTCTCTTAAAAGATAAATATACAAGAAAATCAATTTCATTTATTATAAGTGATTTTTATAATATTCAAGATATAAATATATATAAGTCTCTTATGTATGTTCATGATTTATATGGGATTTCTATCTTTGATCCCATCGAGACTATAGATAATTCAATATTTTCTATGTTTTTCGTAAAAAATCCGGAAACATATCTGGGTGGGAAATATGTTTCATCTTATAAAGAAGATGCTAGTCTTGTTTATTCATTTTTTGGTACTAAATTATTACGTGTAGGCACAAATGAGGAATTGGGAGCTCCCATTTTAAATTTTATAAGCAGATGAAATTTATCATAAGTATTTTTATGGCGTTCCTGCAAAAAGTAAGTTTTTGCAATTTTATTCGCAATAATCCTAGGCTTTTTTCCTCCTGCCGGCAGAAAAAGATAGTTATTGCAGTTGCGTCTTTTATATTCTTATTTATATATTCTGATATATTAGCGGATAGTACTATTTTTTGGTCTAAAGAAGAAATATCTGTAGCAGAAGAGGTATATTTAACTATAGAAACAGAGCAAACTCCTTTAGAGATTCTTTCTCCCGAAGTAGGACTTTTTTCAGGAAGCAATACCCTTCCATTTGTGGAAATTATAAGTATTACAAAAGATACAAATAAAATTGTTATTAAAATGAGATTTGTAAAATCTGGATCTCACTCTTTAGAAGTCAAATGGAAAAATGATGACAATTCTAAAGACGAAAAGGATGTCTCTGTAACAGTAAAATCCTTAGTTACAGATGGAGAGGAGAATACTCTAGACATAGCAGAGCCTTTAGAGTTCTCAGGACCTTATCTTTTGAGAGTGATCTATTTGCTCATTGGATTTATTTTGATTGTTGCACTATTCTCGTACCTTTTTTTGCGGCATGGCAAGAGAGCGCGGACTTTCAAAGATGCACTTTACACAGAAAATATTGAAGCTGAAAAAATAGAACCAATAGATGCACGTTTAGATAGGTTGTTGGAGCAAAACTCAATTCCGCACAAAGAGTTTGCCTATGCTCTTTCTGAATATTTAAAATCAGCCCTCTCACACAAACTAGATAGTGATACAACATATATGACGCAATCAGAGTTGGAGGAAATACTCATAAGTAAACTTCGCTTAAGTGAAAGGGAAACTAAAGAATTTTCACTTTATTTAAATGCTATTAAATATATGCCAAATGAGGAGATGATCCTCTCTGAAAAAGCAAATAGCATTCGAAAATATTGGGAGAGGGTACTAGGGGTATGAACCATTTAGAAAGGCCATATTTACTTTGGATATTACTCCCTCTTTTCGTTTACCTACTTATTTACGTAAAACAAAAATATTATAATAATAGATATGAATTGTTCTTAGCCACAGAAAAAAAAGAAGGGAGCAGTGGTTTTTTAACATTTGTTGCACCCTATACCCATACTTTTTTAAAATTTATTGTTCCCTCTTTGGTAATTATCGCATTGGCGGGTCCCGGAATAAAAACTGAATTTTTGCCAGATGAAAAAAATGGGATAGATATGATGATTGCAATCGATGTATCTGGATCCATGTCACGTAGTATGGATTTTTTACCCAAAAATAGATTAGAAGTTTCTAAGGAACTGATAGCAGAATTTGTAAGACAACGTAAAAATGATCGATTGGGATTGGTTCTTTTTGCAGGGGCAGCTTATTTACAATCCCCGCTCACAGGTGATATGGATTCCCTTTCCGAGATAATAAACGATATACATGAAGCATCTGTTCCCGAACAGGGCACTGCTATTGGTGATGCAATTTTACTTTCCACCTATAGATTAAAAAAATCCACAGCAAAATCTAGGGTATTGCTATTACTCACGGATGGAGTTTCTAATACGGGAAAAATTGACACTGATACCGCAGCAGAGGCTGCAAAAGAATTTAAAGTAAAGATATATACAATAGGTATAGGAAAAGAATTTGGAGATGCGGGGGTAATGGATGTAGATTTTGAAGGCTTAGAAAAAATTTCCAAGCTGACAGGAGGTTTATTTTATAGGGCAACTGATCCGGGACAACTGGAATCTGTTTTAAATGATATAGATACCTTAGAAAAAACTTTTGTTACATCTAAACCAAGGGTTGTCATGGAGTCTCGGTTTGATTTATTTTTAATTCCAGCGCTTTTCTTATTTGGATTAGATTTACTTTTCCGTGCACTCTTATGGAAGTACTACATATGAAAAATGTAAGCACATGGATAGTAGCCTTCATTTTTATAATTATACTAGCATTTATTGCCTATGTTTCAATTAAGTTAATTGAGAAAAAAAAGATCAATGACTTACTAGAAAAATTTCCTAATCTTAAAAAATCTATTACTATCTTTCCACCGTACTACACTCGACTTAGAGTCTTTGTATATTCAATTTTTCTTTTTTTATCATTGATTTCTCTCTTAAATCCATCCTTTGAAGAAGAAAAGGTCAATGAAAATTTAGATTTGAAAGGAGTCGATATTCTTTTTATAGTAGATGTAAGCCTTTCTATGAATGCGGAAGATAATGGTGTTACAAGATTATCCCGATTCAAAGAATCTGTGCTTTCTACACTTCCTTCACTTGCCGGGAATAGATTTGGAATGATTACCTTTGCAGGGACACCATTTTTATATTGTCCTATGACATCAGACCCAGGAGCATTTTCAGACTATGTAAGGGGTATTGAAACAGATATGATTCCCGATACAGGTACGAATATAAAAAAAGCATTTGAAAAAAGTGAAGAAATGCTCAAGTCTTCAAAAGTGTACCGCAATAGAATTTTAGTATTGGCAACTGATGGGGAAGATATGAAAGAATCTCTTGTGTCTAATCCTTCTGCTGACTTGATTATATTGGGAATTGGTAGTACAGAAGGTAGCCTTATTCGATACAAAGATGAGACCACTGGACTCTCTGGCTTTATTACAAGAGAGGGTAAGCTTTCTGGAGATGTAAATGACACCATGCTCATTAAATCAGCACTCAATGAAGAATATCTCAAAAAATTAGCCTTTAAATTTAATTCAGAATATGTAAATGTAACAAAAAATCCCGGTGGAGCGGACGTCATACGGGAGAAAGTTTCAAAAATGGATAAAAATACAGAGAAAGTTCTTCAAAATATTTCTAAAAAAGATGGATACCAGTATTTCTTATTCCCTGCTCTTATTTTTCTACTCATTGATTTAACACTTTTGGAACTTTATGCAAAGAAAGGAAACTAGTGTTTGGGGGACTTAGCTTTTTCACTTATCATTCCAACCTACAATGAGAGAGAAAATCTTGAAGAGCTTATCTCAAGTTCCACAAATATATTAAATAAACTTAAAATCAAATACGAAATCATTATAGCAGATGACAACTCTCCAGACCAAACATGGAAAGTAGCATCTGAACTATCCAAGGACTTTCCTAGCATTAGGGTTATTAGAAGATTTCGAAATAGGGGACTTACTCCCTCAGTTCTTGAAGGGATGGAGAGCGCAGTTGGAAATATTTTGGGAGTTATGGATGCTGATTTGCAACATGATATATCCGTACTTCCTCAAATGTTAGAAGAATGTAAGTCACATGATCTTGTAATAGGAAGTAGGTATACAGATAGTAATACAAAAAATTCCTTGTCATTTTTAAGAAAAATTCTCTCTAAATCTGGAACTTTCTTTGCGAGAGTTCTCCTGGGTTTAAAAATTTCAGATCCTCTCTCTGGATATTTTCTTGTAAAAAGAGATGTATTTAAAGAACTATCATCAGATATAAATGCTAAGGGTTTTAAAATTCTTTTGCAAATAGTAGGTAGGAATAGCAATTTAAAAATTAAAGAAATCCCATACTCTTTTTCAGAGAGAAAAAAAGGAAGTACAAAACTAAATGAAGAGGTAGCTATAGATTTTTTATCTGAGCTTTTTAGTTTACGATTTAAAAAAAAGGTATCTTCCCGATTTGTAAGATATAGTATTACTGGATTATCAGGAGTGTTTATAAATCTATTTGGTCAAAGTATTAGCCATATAATCTTAGGTGTGGAACCAATTAGTTATAACAGTAATGAATTCTCCCTCCCCGGGATTTCTGTAGCCATTGGTTTTTCTTTGAGTGTGATAAATAATTTTTACTGGAACAATCGTTGGACGTTTTGGGATAAAAAATTAAGTGGAATCTATGCAAATGTATGGGGACTTATAAATTATTTTATTATCACATGTGTTGGTTTTCTAATCCAGTTTTCCGTTTGGAGATTTCTTATAGGTGTTTTTCTAAATTCGTTTGGTTATTCTGATAAGTTTACATATCTAGCAAATTTGGTTGGAGTACTCACTGCAACTACTTGGAATTATTATGTAAGTAAAAACTTCATGTGGAAAATTGAGTAAGTGTCACTACAGGAAAAATATAAACAGTTAAGTAGTACAGAGCAGATAGTTTTACAGATTATCTCCATTGGGTATAAAGGTGTAAGCTTCAAGAAAATATCCCAATTTTATTTGGATTTTTCCATAGAAAAAAAAAGAAACCATGAGCTTTCCTCACAAGAGTTAAAAACTATTCTGCAAAAATTAGAAGAATCTTCTTTCTTAGAAACTGATTTAAAGTCAAACTATGTTTGTAATCCAAATATCTCTGAATTTATATTTAGAGAGACATTTGGTAACAATCATTTTTTAACTCTATCATCTTTAATTAAATACGACATACTACATCGAAAAGATATCCAAGAAGAAGATTTTCTCACGTATGGAAAGATCCAAATCTTTCGAGGATCAGAAGATCTCTTCTCTCAATTCCAAAAAAACTCATATCTCAATGAATCTAAAGAATATTTTCATGAAAAAATTATACAAGATATCTTAAAAGATTTTGATCCCGATTTTATAGATTCAGTGAAAATTCATACGGATATTAAACAAAAAATATATAAAAACTTGTTACTATCTATTTTCAACGGTGAATTGCCAGATGCTAAGAAACTAGAGTACATTCATTCAAAAAAAATAGAATTTAAAGAAACCACATCTATCTTATATGAGTGTTTATTTCTATTGCTCCGTATAGATGAAAAAAATATCAGAGTATTGCCTAATCCTAGCACAGATTTATTTCAATTTCATATTTTCCTTTGGGAGCCACATTTTACCCAAATATTTAAATCTTTAGAGTATAGTACAATTGAGCCTTTTATTTCATTAAAAGATCTTATGAAAAAAAAGATAGAGGGAGATTTTTTAGCATTTCTAATACTTTTTTATCTTCTTGGAAAGGGAAACGAAGATAACTACACTAATGTTTTATCTTATTGTGAATTTATCTCCTTACAAGTGAATCATAAATTTTCTAAAGAGTTTCAACTCTGGTCAAATTATTTGCAGTACATACGAGAACCATCCTTCTTAAAACCCATAATTGATCAGTCCATTTTACAATCAAATTCCATTTGGTCTTACATTTCATTCTTATTGGTGTCTCTCTGGTTGGGAGTAACTGTTTCTGAAGCTTTGACGGAAAAAAGCTTACAACAAGCAGATATGTACTACGAGAAGGGGCTAGATTGGTTTTCTTTCCAGGTTTACTCTATTCTTGACACTTTGAAATACAATTCCATCCAAATTGAAAAACTAAAGCCTTTGAATGATTTCTACCTATCCGTTTCAACCATTTACAAACAAGTGGCACCCTGGCAGAAGGTATTAGTTTCCCTTTCCAAGATTCATGAAAAAAAAGAGAATAAAAAAAAGTATAGACTTCTATGGGAACTACATATCGACCCAATCAACGAAGTTATACTTTCTGTAATACCAAAAGAACAAATTCTCTCTAAAACGGAAGATTGGTCTGTGGGAAAAATAGTACAATTAAAAAATTTACTAACATATCCAGAAAAATATCCATATCTAACTAAAAAAGATACAGAAATTCTAAGTCATATCAGACAAAAAACCAGCAACCTGCAGGGAGATATTTCATACTCAATTGATCTAACGAATCCAGAATTTTTAATTGGGCATCCCCACATCTATCTTGGAAATGAAAAAAAGCCCATAGAAATCCAAAAAAAACTTCCAGGGCTGTATATACAAAGAAGTTCTACAGACTTCTTTCGTCTGTATCTCTATCCCGTTCCCTCTAAAGACAACCTATACAAATTACTTAAAGAATCTGAAAATCATTATTCGTACTACAAATATTCAGAGGACACATTAAAAATTTACGAAGCACTTGGAGACTCAGGAGTAGAATTTCCCTTAGAAGCAGAGCGGGAATTACTTGATACCTTAGGATTACTCTCAGACAGTATTTCTATCCAATCAGATTTCCAGATGACAGAAATGTTTTCCATCCAAGA
>CAMCZP010000092.1 GCA_945887855.1 Leptospira interrogans serovar Manilae
AAAGAAAACCTTAATACGACATAAAAAATTATAATATAATATTCAATATTATATACGTACAATATTGAATATTTTGCTTTGTTAATTTAATATTTGATAATTAATGACGCAACTGCAATAACTATCTTTTTCCGCCGACAGGCGGAAAAAAGCCTAGGATTGTTGCGAATAAAATTGCAAAAACTGACTTTTTGCAGGAACGCCATAAATAAGATTTTATTTTAAAGTATTACTGTGTTGAAGTTTTTCATTAAAAAATATGTAACTATTTAGAAGGAAAAATAGGAATTCTCAGAGTGGGGACTTTTTTTTGTCGATTTCGTTCCTTTCTTGCTACATACAGAAACAGAAGCATACGATTTAAGATTCTAATTTGACAATGAATTAATGAGGTTTTCTGAATTATTACGAGTTTATAGTTTAAACCTATAAAAACTCAAATATATTATAAGATTGTTTTACAGAATGATTTACTACTTTCATAAAAAGTTACTATAAAAATGAAAAATAGAAATGATGCCTTGAATTTTCAAGTTTCTCATGTAGAAAATCCAAGACAGTAGAATGATTTATTAGTTACTTACTATTTAGCTAAACTTAATATAAAGTTTTTTATATCTTTTAATACTATATCACGATCTTTAGGAAGTTCGTTCATCATTTCATGAAACAAACCAGGATAAATTTTAATCTCTTTATTTGGTGTAGTTAACTTGGAGTAAAATTCTTTTGATCCCTCACAATCGGTAATACCATCTGCATCGCCATGAATCATAAAAATTGGTATTGTTATGAGATGTGCTTTTTGAACTAGCGCAGAACCCAAGTTAAATAAATTTAACCCCATTTGAAAAGAAACCTTACCATGAACTAGAGGATCTTTTTTGTAGGCTTCAATCACATTCTGATCATGAGAAAGAAATTGTAAATCTATGTTTGCATCCAATGTAGTAGATGGCATTATAGAACTTAAAATTTGAGCGGCAAATTTTTTGATTTCTTTCTCAAAATCCATTTTGATTTTCAATCCAGGAGAGCTTGCTATTATCCCAGATAAATTTTCTTGGTTAAAACCTTCTGTTGCATACTGTAAAGCAATTACTCCACCTAAAGAATGACCAAGTAAAACTACCTTTTGTTTCTTTTCTTCTTCTTTTGCAATACGGATAAGATCAGATAAATCATCTATATAATTTTGAAATTGGTCAACGTGACCTCTTTTTCCTTCTGATCGTCCATGCCCTCTAGAATCCAATGCATATACAGAAATACTTTCATCTTTGAGTGTATCTAAAATATTCTTATATCTATCACTGTGCTCACCAAAACCATGCTGCAATATTAATACATGAGTAGGATTAGGTTTTGTCCATGATTGGTAAAAAATGTTTTTGTTATCAAGAGAAGATTTAAAGTTACTTTGTTTGTTTATATAGCTCATTAAAAACCACCATTATCGTATTAAAAAACTATGATTATCTTAAAAAAAGTCAAGAATTTTATCAGAAATCTAAAAACTAAGTCTCAATTTCTTTAAAATAAAAACGTAATGTAGTCATCCTCATCAAATCCAGAGTACTGATTTCTATTGTTTGATTTTTTAGATTTAATTGGTGGTGTAGACCATTTTTTTAGAATTTCGTTAAAATGAATAAGGTTTTCCTTGTGATCTGTAAGTTCTCTTTTTAAACGATTCTTGATTTCCACTGTTTTAGATTTTGTTTCTTTATAACTTATTTTTGAGAATCCCCAAGCTGGATCTTTTTTTGCTAATTTAATCCGGGATCGAACGGTTTTTAATTGGAGTCCATAATTTTTTTTAGCTGTGACTATTTGGTATATAGAAAATTCTTCACTAAAATTTCCTTCGTACGCACTGCATTGGGAAAGAAGTGTTTGTAGTTTTTCAAGATTATTTGATTTATAGGCAGCTTGGGCTTCAAACCAAAGAATCTCATAGTGTTCCCCTGTTTCTTTTCTATAGTCCGGGTGAAGCTTTCTGGCTAGCATTCTATAAATTGATTTAACTTGTTCAATAATTCCCATTTCAGATTTGGGTTTTTCTCTGGGTTCTTGTTGTTTTTTAGAAGAATATGTTCTATCTTTTTTATTAAATTCGTGCTTAAACTTTTCAAATAAAATAGTAAAATTATTTTTATTTTTGGCCATCTCCTCTAAGTCTGGATTGGATCTTAGAAAATTTTTAAATATTTTTAATAAATCGTCTTCAGTAAAGTTATTTTCTTCTTCATAATAATCATTTGAATCATCATCTCCAAAATCTTCGTAGTTATTCTCTTCTTTTGATTCCGGTTTATACTTTTCTGGATTTTTTCTTTTATCCAAGGCAATTTTATATGCTTCATAATAAGAAACTGAATACTTACTTCTAATATCCTCTATCTCTTGGATCAAACGATAGGCATCTCCTGCTTTTTCGTGTGCAATTTTTACGTCAGATAGTTCACTATCAAAATTTTGGTTAAACCATCTGTTATACTCAGGTATATCTTTTTTTTCGAAAGTAAGAAGCTCATTCCTTGCCTTATCCAAATCTTTAATTGTTTTCTTGCAGCTTGAAATAATTTTTTTTCGAATTGGTTTTTGGTCTAAAATTACTAATTCTAATGACGGTGATGATTTTTTAGCAGATTCTAGATAGGCATGTTTCCTTTTTTTGGTAGATTTTTTCATTTTTGTATTACCAGGGTATGGATATACTCATTTCATGTAACTTTTCTTCTAACTCTTCTCTTTCTCTACTTTTTTTAAGAATTGTTTTATCTTCATTCAATAATCCAAACTCTGTAGCTTTTTTAATTGCTCCATCTGTATCACCTGAATTGATTAGTTTTATAATTTCCATGTCAAGTTTTGTCAAAGAAGTTCCATGATAAATATAATCAAGAAATGCTTCCCATGTAATGGGGCACCATTTTTTAACAATTTCTTCACCAATACATATTGCATATTTTCTTACTTCTAACTGGGCATGGGAATCCATTCGTAGTGCCAAAAAATGAAGAAGATTATGTAAATCAACTTTCCAATAAGCTTCTGTATAAGTTGCAAGTGGCAAATCTTTTCTGGCCTGTTCTCTTGCCATTCCGGAATCAATTCTCTCTTGGTAAATTTTTGAAGAATATTCATGTAAACTTTTTTCTTGTTCAGAAAATTTTGATCCCAGTTCTAGTGAAAAGTTTTCTGAGCTACCCTGTCTATTTCCAGTAGATTGCATCCTCCATTCATCAGGGAGAGTTGTTTGAGTAGAATCAATTGCTAGAGAGTATCTCGTACTGTATTCATTCACATTGGCTGTTCTGTGTCGAATCCACTGTCGCCAAGTATCCATAGGCACACGAACATGAAGCTTAATTTCACACATTTCAAAAGGAGTTGTATGCTTATGACGCAATAGGTATCGAATCAATCCCCTATCTTCTTGTAATTTCTTTGTGCCTTTTCCATAGGAAACCCTAGCAGCCTGCACAATTGCTTCATCAGATCCCATATAATCGATAACTCGCACAAACCCATCATCGAGCACTTTAAATGGTTCTCCCAGAATTTGGTCTAAATCTGGAGAGGAGATTCGATTAATTTTTTCAAAGGATGATTCCATTCTTATCTATTCCCTTTTGGTAGCCCTTATACTTCTTTTCATGCTTTCCAATATTTCCAATATTTTCAATAGACTTTTGCAGAAATTTCAAAATAAAGTTACACTAAAAAACTGAATGCTTTTCTTTACCAACAGTTAACGCTTAGGTAATATTGAAATAATGTTTCCTTTTAGAATAAAAATAATTGCCCTCAAACAAAACCTAGGACTATAATAGAATTCTATTTGTACTTGACAAAATTACAATACCCCTAAGGGTATTAATATGAACCCAACAGAATTAACACATCGATTGAATAGAATACAGGGGCAGATCGAAGCTATTAAAAAAAATCTGGTAGAAAACCCTTCCGAATGTAAAAAAAATATTCAGCTTTTAAAGGCTGCTACAAACGCTCTAAAAAAATTTGGACAGGCTTATGTGGAAGAGCACATGCAAGAGTGTATCACTAAAAATACAGACATTAGATCTATAGAAAGTGACTTAAGAGTAGTCATATCTTCTGCCTTTTCTTTATGACTATTTTGGTTCTCTAGAGAGTACTACACTTTCTCTAGAGTTTGTGCTTAAATAGTCTTGAAGGTGTATCAATTCGGTAGAGTTAGGATATGCCTTAGCAAAGGTCTGAAGTATTTCAGAAGTTACAGAATCATTTTCTAACTTGTCTAAAAAATAAATAGAAGTAGTTCCCTTTCTCATCCAAAAATCAGACCAAGCATAATAATCATTTGAAAGATTACTTAAATTAGAATCCTGGAGTATAGGATTAATCATTAATATAGAAGAAGGGATAGCTTTATTATCAAGTCTTCTAATTAATTTTTGAAAACTAAGATAATTTTTTGAATCACATTTCCAAGAGTAACTGTCTAATTTTCCATGTTCTCCTTTATTTATAGTTTCAGAAAACTTCCAAATCTGCAAACGGCTAGAAGATTCAAAGCTCTTAGAACCATCATAATAATCTAATGGATAATAATTTAAATTGATGATTTTCTTATCACTAGGGTATGAACATTCTGGTGTTACAATATCTAAATCTCTTGTTTCTTTTTTAGGAGAAACTTGAAAATTATAAAAAAGCCTAGCATTTGAAGTATAACCATTTTTCTTCAAAAAATTATATAAATCTAATCCACTTGGATTCATATATATTTGATAAACACTATTCTTATCTATAAAATTAAAAGAATTTAAAACCTTTAAAAAGTATTGGGAAGTTTTATTTTCAGATGAGCTAAACACGGAGAAAGTCCATTTGCTTTTATCAGGTTGGTATCCAACTGCATACATTACATCTCCCATAGGAAAAATTGCAATGAATGGATCATTTATTTTTTTTAAGAATCCCAAATCAAACTCTTCAACTTCTTGTTCTAATTTTGTTGAGAATTCTTGTCTAGCTCTACTTTGATAACCTTTATAGTAAATATTATCTAAAGAAGGACGAAATCCTTTGTAATCTTTAATTCTTTTATGAACATTATTGATTTGTAATATACTTTTTTGATAATTTATACTAGAATTCATAGATTGATTGTAGTACAAAGCCATTAATAAAGGTTCATAATCCCTAGATGAGATAAAATAATTGATACCTTGTTTAATGAATTCTTCTATCCCAAATCTATTATCTAGATACATTCTTACTGTTAAATCATCTTCAGATATGTTATCTTTTTTTATAGCAGGGATTAATTTTGAATATGTACTACCATGATTTCCTCTTTCTTTTCCCTGAATTCGAGCAGTAAGAAGTCCTGATTGCCTCATCCACTCAGATGTAGAAGATGGATCTGCATTTCCTAAAATACCAAAACTCTTTGTGAATTGTATTACAGATTTTCTATGTTTCTTATTTATAATATTGGAATATCCATTCAAAAGAGTTGCAGCATACTCCAGTTTTTTCCAACCTTTACTTTGAGCTAAATATATCAGATCATCTGTAATTTTCTCAGTCAAAGTAGGCCTTGCCTTAAACATGATTTGAGCGATTCGTAATCTAATAAATAAATCTTCTTCTTCTACTTTGCTAGTGTTAAGTTTGTTGAGAGCTTCCACTGCAAGACCAGGATTTTTAGCCCTAGATATCACCAAAGCAATGAGTTCTCTAGCTCCATTTGGTGCTATAGCCTCATCCAAAATTGGATGACGGAGAGTCCTCCCCCAATACTGCATATTTAAACCTGTAAAATATATTAAAGATTGCTCATAATCTTTGCGCAGATAGGCAATAGATCCCAATTTTAAGAGAATGCCATTGCGAATAATACTAAGAGTTTTAAGATTTTTTAGTGAGGAATACAGTGTATCTTCAGCACCATCTAGATCTCTTAGAAGCATTTGATAAAAAGCCAATCTCTCATAAGATGTGACATCAAATTTCCCGGAGAGTTTTTCATTCTGGAGAATCATTTTTTGAAAATGAACTGCCTCTCCTGCAAATCCAATGTATGCTAATTTAGGAGCTAAATCTGGGATGATTAAATCTAAAAATGCAACATAGGTTAGATCATTGTCTTCAAAGAAAGGTGCTAAAGATTTATCTATATATTGGTATTCTTTTGCATAACTAATGGTATCATATCCGAGAGCTTCTAATCCTACTCTCAACTTCATAACCCTGCAAAGAGTAAAATAGGGCTTAGTTCCTGAGCAGTTTAAGTTTTTAATTTCATTGAAATCTAACTTGGGCAGCCCTTTCTTTTTATTGAATTGAAAAAATGCATTTGCTAGTGTTGAGATGTAAGCGTTTGGTTCTTTTTTAGTATATTCTTCAAATTTTAAATCTGCTTCATTGGCTTCACTCTTATCTATTCTCCAAAAATAAAGTAACAGTTCTTCAAGAAGCGAGTAATCATAGGGACTATTATCCAATAAAGTAATTATATTAAAATAAGCATCTTTATCATTTTTAAAAAGATAGTATTCACCTACAAGTAGGCAAAAGTTAATCAATTGGTCCTGATTTAAGTTTTGTGGTAATTGCTTGATAGATTCCCTAGAGTCAAAAACCTTACTCCCCCCTAAGTGCAAGAGGGAGTGGTTTGGGAGTACTTCCCAATTTGTATCTAGAGATCCTGCTGATAAAGAACTTATGCTAAAAAGTAAAACTAATAAAAAAGCATATAGATTCCTTAAACAGCGATTTGTTTTGAGCAAATTAAGCTACCTGGTCCTTGATGATAGAAACAAGCTCCTTAAGAGTGCTTTTGTCCATGGCAAAGCTAATATTTGCTGCTTTGAACAACTCAGGAAGGGGCTTGGAACCACCCAATGCTAACCCCGCCAGATAGTCATCTACAGCTTTTTTGGGATCTTTTAAACTATTTTTCCAAACTTGAAGTGCACCGACCTGTGCAATTCCATATTCAATGTAGTAAAATGGTACAGTGTATATATGGGAATATTGCCATCTTGTTTTCTCAATTTCATCCATACCACTCATATCCAAGTATGGTTGGAATCTGCGATTGAGTTCCTGCCATTTTTTTCCGCGTGCCTCTCTTCCGTTGTCTTCTGTAGTATAGACCCAATGCTGAAAGGAATCTATCATAGACATGAAGGGAAAGAACTCTACGATCTTTATCAATTGCTCTTTTTTAACCCTATCGAGGTCTTCCTGTTTGTATACATGTTGGAAAAATGGTCTCCCTAAGAGTTCCATTGACATAGAGGCAACTTCTGCAAATTCTAAAGGAGAGGATCTATAGCTTTTTAAAATTTGGTCCCTAGCTTGGAATGCATGGATAGAATGTCCTCCTTCATGGAGAAGAGTATCTACATCGCGTTTGGTTCCAACAGCATTCATAAAAATAAAAGGAACTCTCTTTTCCGATAGCTCGGTCATGTACCCACCGGGAGCTTTTCCCTCCCTGCTGGAGAGATCTAAAAGCTTATTTTCTCTCATATATTTGAAGTATTCTCCTGTTTTGGGATGAACACCTTCAAAGATCTTTTGGACTTTATCACAAAATTCTTCTTCTGTCTCAAAAGCCTTGATAATACCTTTGGAATCGGGATCCACATACAAATCCCAAGGTCTGAGAGATGAAATATTTAATTTCTTACATTTTTCCTTATTCCATTCAGTGAGCAATGGAACCAATGCTTCCTCTATTGCATCATGGAAACGTAAGCAATCCTCTGAATTATAATCAAACCTTGCATTTGCTACAAATTTATAATCTCTATAATTTTTAAAACCTGAATTGGTTGCAATTTGCTTTCTAACTACTAGCATCTCATCATAGAGATCTTCTAGTTTGGGTACATCATCTAAATGAACAGCTATCCTTGCCCTATAAGCAGCTTCCCGAATAGAACGATCAGGATTTTCTTGGTAAACCTGAATTTGCTGTGCAGTCTGCCGTTTTCCATCAAACTCTACCATCCAACTTCCCGTTATCTTTTGGAAATTTTGGCATAAGATAGAATCTTTTGTAAATAGCTCTATGTTTTCCTGACGATAGATTGCGTCATCCTCTACAGTTTGCTTGATAAAGAGGCCATAATAAGCAGGATCAATTTTCTTTAAATACTCTGATCCTAAAAATTTCTTTTTTACCTTATCTTCATTCTCATGGCAGATAGGAAAAATATCTTGCACTAGGTGTAAGTATTCTGACTCTGCTTCTTTGTTTTTTGTGTCACAAGTCATATTTACATACGCAACAGATCCTGCCTCATCAACTACGCAGGATAGCTCAGACCAAAATTCTAGAAATTCTAAATATCCTTTTTCTGTATCTATTGGATGGTTGATTAGATTCGTGTAAACATCTTGGAGAGCTTCTTTGTTTTTTGGGGAAAATTCTGGTTTGATATATTTTCTTGGATAAGTTTTATTCAAAGTAAGGGACATATTGACACTGGTTTCATCTTGCATGATAAAATCAAATATTTTAGATACCCTCTCAGGGTACAACTTTATACTTCGGTAAGCTATATACAATGATATCATCGATAGCAATGAGAAACTCATTGCCCGTTTCCGAAGCTTTAGGGGGAGAAATTAGAAATCCTTTAAATTTCATTTTTCGATTTTCTCTAAAAATGATATCATTTTGATAAAATTTTTGGAGAGGGAGTTGAACTTTTTTCCAACCCATAAAATTTATATTGGATACCAAGATCTTGTGTGTTTCAGAAAGCCCATCTTCTAAAAAAAAATAGATCTCCCCTCCTCTTGAGCTAGAATAAATATGAAATTCAAATTTTGAGACATAATCTTGAATGAAAATAGGCTCCTCAAAAAAATACTCAACAGGAATGAATCTGGAGTTTTCCGTAAAGCGAAAGAGTAAACTTTGGGTTGATCTAAGTTCAGGTGATGTAAATATTTTTGAGAAGGAAACTTCTGGGATGAAATCAGAATTTCCCTTTGTAATTATTTTTTCTATTTTATTAGAATCTTCAAAGGTTTGCAAAACTTTTCGTTCTAAATTTAGTTCAATTGGTCGAGGATACAGAGAAGAAAACAAAGAAAAGAAAATAAGGTATATTATTATTTTAAGCTTGGAATTACAATTGTCTGGAATTTGGGGAGATGTATAGTATTTCAAACTACTCCTGCCTGGAAAAGTTAAAAGACAATTCAAACTGTTTCCGTGATGGAAATTTATATATTTTTCAGAATGGAACAGAAAAGTTTAAACTTAAATAATATACTCTACTAAGTTTTCTGGTTTTTTTAAATGCACAATCTTTTTTTTACGAAACATTGGTTTTGTAAAAAAGGATGTGATTTCGAGAGGCACAAAGTCGATCTATATCATAAGATATAAATTAGATTCAATCAAACACAGATAATCCATAAGCGGGAAATAGTTTCTAAGTAGTAAAAAGTAAAGCAGAGATGCAAGGATTTTTGGATTCTAGGATCTTGGTAATTCTAAAAAAAAATACTGTTTTTTTAAAGTTTTATTCAAAAACACTCCTATAATAAATCTCATTCCTTGACATTCTCAGTATAATCTTTTAGATTGGCAATTAGAATCCCATTGTAAAACCGTAAGTTTAGGAGTAAAGAATGACAGTGCTGAAAAGAAGCATAATAATGTTCGCTTTTTTTTCTGCTTTTGCTTTGACCGCCCAGCAATCAAGCAAAAAGCCTATCCCAAGCAGTAAGACCCTTGAAAAAGCAACCGAAGTAATAGATACTTCCAACAACATAAAAGATACTATCTCTCCTGTTAAGAAGGAAGAGCCCAAATCCATCAACGTTACAAATACGGGGGATGGTGGAACCACAAGTGGGGACCCTGCTCCTGACAGTAGCTCTAGTATCCCTGATAAGTCGGGTGACCAGAGCGCTGATTCAAATAAGCCTTCTCTATTTGTAAATTTCAAAGCCAGCTTTGAACTTCTCCCCGAAGATGAGCATAGCCAAATTGATTATGTTGAATACAAAATCAATGACTCAGACTACATGAGATATACAGGTCCTATCCGTCTTGCCAAAGAAGGGTCTACTACGATTGCTTATCGATCTGTAGACAGGGCGGGGAATGCGGAAAGCCCCTCTATTATCTTTATGGTAGTAGACAACACTCCACCAGTTTGTACGCTCAAGCCTGCGGAAAACTTATTTGTGGTTAAAGGTGTAGGATATGCCTCTGCTAAAAATTCTTATGCTATCAGTGCAGAAGACACTGTATCTGGAGTAAAAGAAGTTTTGTACTCAGTTGACAACGGTGAGAAAATCAAGTACCAAGGGCCAGTAAAATTAGAAACACCCGGTTTTCACTCCATCACATATTATGGAACAGACACTGCTGACAATACAGGCGTAGAACAATCGTATGCTGTCAGTGTAGATGATATAAAACCAACCATTGATATTGTAGAATCACTTCCATTTGTAAAAATTGGGGAAAGGCTTTTTGCAAGAAAAGGAACTAAATTCAAATTAGTTGCTAGAGATGCAGAAAGTGGAGTAGCTAAAATTCTATATCGTAAAAAAACAGAAGATGAATTCACTGCATACGTAGAAGATTTATCATTTGATACAACTGGTGAATATGTAATCCAAGCCAAAGCAATTGATAATGTTGGAAACGAATCTGATATCAAAGAATTAAAGTTTGTCTATGATGTTCAATCTCCAAAAACAAAAATCAAATATCCAGGCACTACAGAATAATAATCTTACTCTAAAATCAATAGGATTGAAAAAAAGCCCAACGTAACGTTGGGTTTTTTTTTATC
>CAMCZP010000093.1 GCA_945887855.1 Leptospira interrogans serovar Manilae
TTTTATTTTTCATAGATTGATATACTTCTTTCCCTGCAAAAATCAATCCTATCCAAAAAGTTCCTTCACCAGAGGCAATTAGTCCTGTAATAGTAACACCTTTTACTTCTAATGAAATTGGTAAAAAGGGAACTAAAAAAATAACTCCATAGAGAATGAAAGATAAGATGATTAAAAAAATTCCTATCTTTGATAGAATAGAATTTTTATTGGAAGATATTACCGTACCACTAAAATTTTTTCTTAGTATTTCAGAGTAAGAATTCATAATTATTAAATTTGCAAAAGCTGGAGATATAGAATTAATATTAGCAAAAAATGAATTGATAAAGCCACCCGAAATTCTTAAAGTTTTAGAGGAACCCAATGTATGAATTAGATCATCTGCTATTTTCTCCGTAGTTAAAATTGGAATCCCCATTTCTTTCCAAATGGGATGAAAGGGTCTTTCAGAATCTGAATCTGCAACTTGTGGACAATAACTTGCAGTACAAATAGATTTATTATTAATTTCTCTATTGATTGATTCAATAAAACTCACCAATCCAGCTCTACTTGCTACATCTACACTGTAGTACGGAAAAGCTAATCTTCCATCTAAAAATCCTGAAAAATGAACAATTTCTCCTTTGTTTTGTTTTAAGAAGTAAGGTAAAAAAGCCTTTGTGATATAGATTGGAGTTTTGAGATTAGTATCCAATTGAGATATAATTTCAGCTTCATCCTGATCCTGAATACTTTTTCGAACGTCCACTCCAATTGCATTGATTATTATATCTGGAATTCCAAATTCAGTTTCAATTGTTGAACCTATTTTTTCCCAATCGTTAAAATTTGCATCTCTCTTGATTTTACTAGAAATTACAATATTTCCTGTATAACATTTTACTTCGTTTTTCACTTCATCTAATTTATTTTCATCTTTTCCTAGTAAATACAAATTGGCATTTCTCCCGGCTAATGAGATTGAGATTGCTTTTCCTAATCCTCCTGTTGTTCCAATTATTACTACTTTCTTAGTGCTAAAATCTTTCATTATGTTCTACTCTTCCTCACTTAAGATTTTTGACTATTTGGAAAGAGTTATTCGAAACAAAAGTATTTATTAGAGAAATGCACATCATGTTACCCTTATTTTCTGGCAAAAAGTCGTAGTACGACAGCCTCTCCCCGATGAAACTTGCCTTCTTCCAGTGAGACGATTTCTTTTTTTAGTTCTAAGATCTTGGTTTCTTTGAAATCTTCCGCTAAGATTTCAGGGGTGCAGAGCATATCAATATCTTGGGGACCACCACTCGGTCTACCCAGTTGGTCTTTATCAAAGACTTCCAAAATGACGGCTCCTCCAGGTTTGAGGGATTTTATAAGATTTCCATGAAACGTCTTTCTCACCGAAGATGGCATGTGGGCGTAGAATATACCCACAGCATCAAATTCAGCCTCTGGGTATGGGTAATCTAAAACGCTGTAGATGTCATACCGAAGACTCACTTTTCGTTCTGTAGCCAGTCTGAGAGCTTTTTTTTGACCTTCTGAGGAGGAATCGAAGCCAACAGATTCCCAACCCTGCCCTGCGGCATATACAGAGTTTCTGCCCTCCCCTTCGCAGGGAAAAAGGATCTTACCAGGCGAGAGCTTGGTTAGTCTCTCTCTTAGGTATTCATTGGGATCTGTTCCATAGACATAGTCGCTGTCGGCATATCGTTCATTCCAGAACTGGGTGTTTATGTTTGTCATTAGGATAGGGTGTAGGGTATAAAGAAATTTGGAAAGAATTTTTAAATGTATTTCCTTACAAATCCAAACTAATTCCTATATTTATCTGCCTTCGGGGACCTGGTTGGATACCCTCAGGGAGTCGAGTTGAAATATAGGATCTATCCTGCAGATTTTTACCATTCATGAAAATTGACCATCTTCCGCTTTGACTTCTGTATCCCAATGATGCATTTACCAAGCCTATTTCAGGCACTTCCCCATTTGTACCATTTGCATCTGAAGCAATATTCAGATAACTCAGGAAGGACTTTGTATTAGTATCTGCTGTGTCGTACCAATAAACTGTTTTTGTATTACTTAGATCATTGAATTGTTTGGAGAAATGTTGGTAATCTACCCTACCATAGAACCCAGAGGGCAAACCTAAAATCAAACTAATTATATGCACTTCTCTAGATACGTATGGCAAAAATTTTCCATTGGTATCTTTTTGTAAAAGGGGATCTGTGCTACCTTGTGAAAGGGCACTTAAATTATATGTATATTGGTTGGATACTGCATGATTTAGAGATGAGTTAGTTTCCAGTGCCAAACTATATTTCTTCTCAAGGAATTTTCCAATATCAAAGGATAGTGTCATTTCACCACCTTTGTGCATAGATTTTCCCGCATTGATTGGACGGGAGCCTAAATTTCCCCCAGCGGCGGATGAGTTTACTATTTGCTCCTGAAAATCCAATTGGTAGCCCACCAATTGTGTATAAAAATACTTTGTAATATCTCCCCTCACTCCAGTTTCATAGTTCCAACTGAGTTCTGGCTTGAGTGATAGATCTCCTGCTGAAGGACTGATTGCACTTTCGTATCTCGCTGGAGAAAAGCCCCTATGCACACCTGCAAACCATATAATATTATCCACTACCTCGTAGGTAGTACCAAAGCCAGGTAGTACAATTTGCGTTCCATTTTTACCTTCCTTATCAATTTGCGAAGAAGTTGATCCAGTTGTTGAAAATGTTAATTCATTGAAGCTAAGTCCTCTGTTGATCAAACGTGTTTGTCGAATGGATTCATAGCGAACTCCCGGGATAATTGCAAATTTTTCTGTGATTTTAATTCGATCTTGTATCCAAACTGCCCCAGCCCTTGCCTGTCTGAGTTCATCGTCTCTGAGAGATCCAGATTTAGAAAGTGAATAGGGGCTAGATATAAGATAACTACTTGTTGTACTCACAGGAATTGAATAATCTGGAGTGTCGGGGCCTGTTAGTAATTGAGCATTTGCTCTGTTGTATTCATATTTGGCACCTAAATCTATCTCATGTTTTAAGGTTCCAGTTTGGAATTCTCCCTGCAGACGTTGCTCCAAACCACTGACAAGATAATTTCTATCCCTATGTGCATTTGTGTTTCTCATCCATATTGTATCACCCGGTCTATCCGTATATGGCTCTGAGTCAAACATGGTCATTGTTGTAGTGGGTGGGGTTTCTCCTGCTCTTGTGTTTCTTGAATATTCCTGCCTTGCCCAATTACGTTTGGTGCCATATCCATAAAACTTTGTAATAAGCTTCCACTTGTCAGACATACTCCACTCATGTCCCAATGAAAAAGACCATCTTTCAATTACTCTCTTATCTTGTTCTGCAGGATTTGATCTTGCTCCATCAAATACGTAAGTTCCGGGAGCAGAAAGAGCTTTTTGTCCACGACTTACATTTGTACTATTATATCCTGTTCGCAAAGTGGGGTATCCGTTGAACATTCCAGTAGTTATTCCAATATAAGTAGCCTGTGACTCCTGCTGGTAGAGACCTAGCTTTAAGGTGATATAATTCGAGTCGTTTAATTTAGTAGAAGATTTTATATTAAATTCATTTACTTCAAATGACTGACTGTTACGAAACCCATTCCCCTGCTTTTTTAGAATAGAAATATCTACACCTGTATTACCAAAAGTACCACCATATCCTGTAAATGTAGAAGCATATCCATTTTCTCCCCCCATGGTTGTGGTATAAAACTTAGGGACCACTCCAGGTTTTCTGCTGATAAAATTGACAACTCCTCCAATGGTGGAGGGTCCAAATAATATTGATCCCGAGCCTTTTACAACTTCTACTCGTTCCATTCTTTCAATGGAAGGAGAGTAGTACATTTCGGGCTCTCCATAGGGGTTTAAAGATACGGGAACTCCATCTTCTAGAACTAAAACTTTCCTGGATACTTCATTAGAAACGCCTCGAAATCCTAAATTCATTGTAAGCCCTGCAGGATCTTGGTACCGAATCGCAGCTCCAGGTACCATTCGTAGGGCTTCCATAGTATCTGTAGGCCTTATCTCTTCTAGAGTTTTTGCAGAGATGACTGTGGCAGATCCGGGGATTCGTTTGATCCCGCCATTTTTTTCTCCCACAACATTGATTTGTGTCTTATCCCATTTCAACTCTGGCTTACTAGGTTCTTTCTCTGGTTCTTGGGAAAATATGGAACCAAATCCTAATAAAAAGAAAAAAATAATTACTTTGAACATCTACTAATCCCCTGTAAAAATCCAATTTTATAGGAGATCTTAGATAGTCAATATGAAATTGAGAATAATAATCAATTGCTATATTAAAGTATTGCCCTTATTTGACAGTTCTGGTGTACACTCCATCCCAGTTTTCTGGCGGGGGATTTTCAGATAAATGCTGACATCTTTCCATTAGCATTTTACTGGCTTTGTCTTTTCTATTGAAAACTTTTTCTGCTTCTTCAAAGCCTTTGATGGCTTTTTCCCAGTTCCTTCCCAGGTAGAGTTGAAAGGATTCAAAATAGATTTTAGCACCTTCTACTTCGCTTTGGATCTTTTCATCTAAGGTAGACTCTAGAGAGTAGATTTCAACCGGTTGCTCTTTTCCTTTTACACGAATTTTATCCATATACCGGAAATGAAACTTATCTTTGCAAACGGCATAGATTGCATCAGAAACTAAAATTTTTGTACCATAATCTTTTGCTGCGGCTTCCAAACGTGCTGCTAAGTTTACCATATCTCCCATCATAGTGTATGACGCTAAACTATCTGTCCCCATAAATCCAACTTTTGCAACACCACAGTTTAGCCCGATCCTAAAGTTCATCTTACGGGCTTCGGGTGTATAGGCATCAGTTTCATTCCATACCTTTCTGAGTTCTTCAATTCGTTTTACCATATTTAAGGCTGCAGTACAGGCATCCGTTGCATGTGAAATTGTTCTGAGGGGTGCTCCGAATATGCCCACAATGGCATCACCGATATATTTATCCAAAGTTCCATGGTTATGCTTTAAGATTTCAGTCATGGCAGAAAGATACTCATTCAAAAGCTTTGCCAACTGTTTGGGTGTTAACTCTTCACTGATGGAAGAAAAACCCGCTACATCGGAAAAGAATGCAGTGATCTCCCACTCTCCCCCTTCCCTCAGTGCTTCCATATCTTCGAGAGCATGTGATACAACTGATGGATCAACTAAATTTCTGAGAATACTATTGAACTTTCGTTTATCTTTTCCTTCTGTGTATATGAGATAGGAAAATCCGAAGATATAAGAAATTGGAAATCCAATTAAAAATGCTGATGTTGGAAATAAATAATCCTTACTATATAAAAAATAAAAGGCTAATAGATACAATGATGGTATTACAATTGGTATTGCAATTCTTACCCAATGACCTTCATAAAAAAACAGAAACCACGTAGAAACAATAATCAATAGAATCACCAAACCAATTCCATATAGATTATTTATCTCTATTAAAAAGTGACCTTCTCTCATATTAGATGAAAAGACAGCCTGGGCAATCACACCCGGAAAAAGACCAAAGGGGGTTACAACATCATCATGAGTAGCAGCAGCAGATGTTCCAATGATAACAATTTTTCCTTTAAACAAATCAAATGGTACTACAAGTTGAGAGAAATCCTCTACTTCACCCGACTGGATTCTTTGGAGAGACTCCAAAATTCCACTAGCTGAATATCTGGGTATTGCATAGAGTTCTTCAGAAGAATAAAAATTAGCCCTTACAAAACCCTGACGATCTATAGGAATAGATGTAACTTTTTTTTCTAATTCTAACTTCATAAATGATTCGGAAGAAGACACATTCATACTTTGTGAATAAGATATCGCAGTTAGAGGAAAGGTTGGAAAAAAAATTGACTCTACTTGGACTAAGGGAGAAAACCTTCGTATCACACCATCTTTGTCAGGAATGATATTTACAGAGTGAACAAAGTTGGAAGTCATCCCAATCTCACCTGATGGGAGAGAAAGACTTGCATACTTTGGAAACTCCCTATCGGGAACCTGAAACTTCACAGCTTTGGATTTTTCCAATTCACCAACAGCCTTTTTTGATTCATCCGTTCTCATATTGATAGCATGTGAGATATTAGGATATGTTTGGTTTAACTGGATTATAGAATTGTCTTCAGGTGATCTTTCCGTAAAGAGAATATCAAAGAGAATCATCTCTGGATTCCCTATTTCTATATAAGAAATAAGAGAGGGATATACAGAACGTTTCCAGGGCCAGCGGCCGAAATTAGGATCATCAGCATAGAGTGCGAGTGAGTTTTCATCGATGTCTACAATGACTACATCTTTGGAAAATGTATGATGAGGTTTTACTAAGGATATAAATATATCAGAAAACTTTCGATTGAACAATTCCAAGAGTCCATTAAAACTCAATAGAAGTATCAATCCTATTGGAAGAAATATAGTTCCTATAAATGCAGTTTTTCTAAAGTGATTCAATTGATTGCCTTCTTTACTTTCTCAAGTGAAAATTCAGTGTTTTTACTTTCTTCTTTGGGAAGGGATGCAGATAGTTTTTGGATCTGTTGGACTCTTGTTTTGTAATCAGGGTGTGTTTTTGATTGCGTGATGGCATCAGGAGACTTGGAAATTCTATCCAGGAATTGTTCATATTTTAGAGATGAATACCCCAACATGGATGCTAACATAACTCCCGCTCCATCAGCTTCTAGTTCTGTCTTGTGATCCCTGCCCGTTTCTAGAAACTGTTTTTCCATTTGCTCAATTGCCAATGAAGTGGTGGAATTAATTACCTCTCCACCAGATGGAGCCAATAAACTAGAGATAATTGCTAGGATAGGATTCATTTCTTCAAATTCACCCGAATGCTTTAAAACTACATGAGAGATTTCATGGGAGAGAATACCCGCCAATTCAGATATATCCTGAACAGAGCGGATCAATCCCTTTGTTAAAAGTATAATCCCACCAGGACATGCAAATGCGTTGATTTCATCTGAGTTGAGAATTCCAAATAAAAAGGGAAGATCGGTTCTGGATGTTTTAGAGGCGATAGACCTTCCTAGCTGGTTCATCTGAATGCTAGCTTCTTTATTTTTTACAAGCCCATATTTGTTGATGAGCTTTGCAGCTATGGATCTACCCACTTTGATTTCTTGTTCGGTGGACTTAGGAATTTTACTAGATGATTCTTTTCTACGGGGAACGCTTTCGACAGTATCCAAAGTAGTAGGATTTAGTTCTATAGAATTGGACTCAAGCCATACCAAAGATTCAAAATCATAGGTGTGCCCCTCTCCCCTAACACGAAGGGACTCTGTCTCACTCAGACCTCTCGCAGCAGCCGTTTTGGTAAAGTCTGAAGCTCTCTGCCTTGCCTGTACTGAATCTGACATTTCTGTTTGAGAGTTCAATTTAATCTGACCTCCGGGCGGAAATGCAGACAGGAAGAGCTTGTTGACCCATCCCGTTTTGTTGCCTTTTCTCACCTGGACGAATAAACCCTCTTCAGAAACAGGATTGAGACTTTCACCAATTGTCAAAGCATCCCCAGAAGAATTTGCCTGAGGTTGGGATAGTAGCTTGGCACTAGGACTTTGTACGTATAAATTTCCTACAGAATACAAATTACTAACCAGTAAGAACGATAATAAATAAAAATATAATAAACTCATGAAGGCATTTTAATAAAGTATTCATTAAAAAGAAAAGATTTTTTTGAAAGAATTTGACAAATTTTTATTTTCTTTTATCTTATCTTGATAATATGAAATATAAATTTTTGTCTCTTTTTGTTGTTGGCATTTTCATTTTTACATGTAACGGAAATAAAAAAGATTCAAGCAATGACCCCTCCAGTCTTTTGCTAAGATATCTCTTCAGAAATAGTTTAACTAGTTCTACTAGGTCTATTAATTCTAATCTTCCATCTACCTTTAGTGTGGCAGTGCCTCGATCTATTCGAAAATCATCTTCGAGTACTGTTGCAGCTTCTCTGAGAGCCAATAAGAAAGATCTTGCTGATACAGCTATTTCCAGCGGAATTACCGGTCTAAGTATTCTCCAGGATAACACTTCAACAGTGGCACAAATTTTACAGGAATCCAAAAGGGATTTGGTATTGATCTCTAATATCTATGATACCGCTAAGGCAAGTCCCGGTACATGCCTTACAGGTGGAACGGGAAGCGTTGCAATCACCCAAGATTCTGTGACTGAGATGATTGCCGGTCTCACTTCTTTGGGACTTTCAGATGCAGAAGCATTGGTAGAACTCCAAACACTCCAAACAGAAGGAACTCTTCCAAGTATAGGGCAAACCATACCCACCCCGGCAATGGTATATAGAGTCCCTACAGATGATAACTATAACAATGAAGTTTCTTTGAGTTTTGCAGATTCTCTCACAACAGCCCAAAATTGTCCTTCAAATCCCATTGCAGCCAATTTCCAAAAGACAATTCGATGGAACGATAGTAAGACAAGAATCTATTCAGCGATTAAAAAAAGTCTTAAAGTATTTAGTACTACAATTACTATCGAAGCCTCCATAACTTATATTTCAGAAGCAGGAAAAAAAGATAAGGCAATTTTTAGTATCACGCAAAAAAGCAAGGTAGGAAGAGGAGCCGAAACTAGTTCAAGTTCAAAATTTATTATGGAAGAATGTGCTACCGATACTACAGCTAATAGCAATAATTGTATGACACTCAGTCTTACAAGCACCGAAGAAAAGGGAACAGGTAAAGTAAAAACTACCATCAAAGGAAGAACAGATGATCTCGGGGGGTATGTTAAGACAGATTATGATGAGAAAGATAGTACTGGAACTTCAACGGTTGACTATTCAATATTAGAATATTATGGAGCAGATAATAATATTACATGGCTTAGCATAACTGACAAATTAACAAATGATATATATATCGAGGGAACTAAAGATACAACTTTAATTGGTGCTTATGATACAAATAATGGAAATTTTGATTTTGCTAGCTCTCTGGCACTGACAATTATACTGGATGGAACGGTACAAACAGGAACTATTGCTAGTATTGGACGTGGTGATTATTCATCAGAAGATTATTTTGTACTTGTTCCAGATGGCCTAGATCCAAACACCTCAGAAGACTATATTCTGGGAATTGGTGAATTCTTTGATTCAGATGATGATACCAGTACTGATTCTACTGCAGAAGAAATAAATATTGTTTACTACGGAACTGCAGAAGATGTTCCAACATTAAAAATTTGGAGAGAAACATACGATGAAAATGGGGATCTATTGTATGTATTAGTCACAGGAGACACTGTTCAAGCTTTATGATTAAACAAATATTACTTTATACTATATTCTTACTAATAAGTATTTTTACTTTTTGTACGGAAGTACTGGCTTCCGAACCATACAACAATATCTACGGATTTTATGGAGAAAGGGCGGCAGGGTTATCGGGGGCTTATACGGCTCTCTCAGATGATCCTTCGGGTGCGTTTTACAATCCTGCAGGGCTTGCATTTTCGTACCATGATGGATTTTCTATCTCGGCAAGTAATTTTAAAAATACCACCAAAAGTTACAAAGGTGTAGATACTCCAGGTCAGGTGTATTCTCAAAGAAGTGAGGGTTTTGAGCCTAATTTTATTGGTGTACTAAAGAGATACAACAATATAAAATTTGGTTTTTCTGTTATCAATACATACAATTATTCGTATGATAGAACCGATCAGGTTAATTTACCTCTTGTATCCCCTACTATCAATCAAACCAAAAATTTTACAAAAGAAAAGTACTCTCAATTACTTGCTGGACCCAGTTTTGCTTTTTTAATTACAAATAAATTATCTTTTGGTATATCACTGTACTACATAAGGGATACTAAAAATTTTGCTAAAACTCAGTTTCAGAGGTACACTGACAATACAAGTGTAATGCGTTCATTTATTGATAATCGTATGACAGGTGGAGTGATGCCAATCATAGGAATCCAGTACCAACCGTTTCCAAAGCTTGCTCTAGGAGCCAGTTTACGAAGGATTTTTGTGGGAGGAGGAAATCGCCTTTACAATGAAGTTTATATTGACACTGCCCGAACAAATAGCATCAATTCTGTTGACTTTGTAGAAGGGACAGACAATGGATACTCCTCTATTGAATCGGGAAGAATCTATAAGAGGCCCAACCTAAATAGTTCCATCCCTCAAACAACTGAAGTGAGATTGGGACTAGCCTTTTTTCCTACATCCCGTTTCCTTACATCCTTTGATACCATTTATACATCAGGGTATAAAACGTTTCGAAACCAGGATACATTCAGTTCTTTGGGAAATTCTATATCCTATTCAACTAACAATGGAGAAGTCAGAGAATTGACAAGAAGATCTACTGTTAACTTTGCTGCAGGAATGGAGTATTACATTGCTGAAACATTTGCTATTTTAGGAGGCGTTTTTACAAATGAACCAAATTCTAAGCCCATCTCTTGGGCAGAATCTGCGGTAGACCTTGCATTACAAAATTCTATTTCTAATCAATTTTCAACTACCTCGGGGAATAATACAATAATTTACCAACTTCCCCGCTCAGGAACTAATCCGAGAAATGAGTATTCTAGAAATAGAGGCTTTAGCTTGGGAATGTCATGGGTAACATCGAAGAGTAGTTTTTCATTGACATATATTCATGAGCAGGGCAGAGGAATGTCCAGGATTGATCCAAATTCACTAGCTCAATCCTTTGAATATAAGTCAGATGGACTTTATATTATGGTGAGTTCTAGGAATTAAGTA
>CAMCZP010000094.1 GCA_945887855.1 Leptospira interrogans serovar Manilae
TATGATTACTATGAAAGACTTGAAAAATTACTTCTCACCAATGATAGGATTGAAATAGGAACTATCATCAGCCAGGATAGTAGTTTGATTATTTTACATACAGAGGAAGGTATAAAACGAATCCCTGCTGAAGACGTATTGGAAGTCACGTATGACTATTATAAGCCCCGTCCGTAAGAAAGCTCCCTTGTTCATCCGCATGATAGGAGCTTCGCACCAATGCTCCCGATTCCACATGGCGAAATCCAAGTGATTTGGCAAAATTTTTAAGCTCTGCAAAGATAGACTCATCCCAATACATTTTAACGGGGTAGTGGGTGGGTGTGGGTTGTAGATACTGTCCAATTGTGAGCATAGTTACACCTACCGACCTTAGGTCTTTTAGGGTTTTTTTTACCTGCTCTATACTTTCACCCATCCCTAATATGATCCCACTTTTTGTGACAAAACCCCTGGAAGAAGTGGTTTCCAGGACTTGTAAAGATAGTTCATATTTTTTTTGGGGGGCAACAATCGGGAATAGCTCGGAAACGGTCTCAATGTTGTGGTTTATAATATCGGGTGCTGATTTGTAAAGATGTTCAAGGGTTTCTGTTTTCCCTTTAAAATCTGGGATTAGCACTTCAATCCTACATTCAGGAAGGAGTTTTCTAATCTCATATATTGTATCTGTAAACCCGGACACACCTCCATCTTCCCGATCATCCCGATTGACTGCGGTAAGTACCACATATTTTAGTTGGAGTTTTGCTGCTGATTCTGCAACCCGTTTGGGTTCTCCAAAATCCAGCGGAAGAGGTTTTCCGGATGCCACATCACAATATCCGCATCTACGGGTGCAAATATCCCCATTCAACATATAAGTGGCCGTTTTTCTGGACCAACAATGGTTTAGGTTGGGACAGGATGCACTTTCACAAACAGTATGGAGTCGATCTTTTTCTAAGGTTTCCCTAACAAAGTAATTTGAATCCGTGGGAAGGGGGAACCTGATTCTACGTTTTAACCATTCGGGTTTTTCTGGTGGGGGAGTCTCCTGTTTGGTTCGGGGCTTTTTTTTTAACGGATTCATGTCTTCCAATCTAGCTGCCCGCCAACATGAAACAATAAAAAAATAAAGACTTTCCGATTCCTACGAAAATAATTTTCCTGTGAGAAAGGAAAATATGGAAAATAAGAATAATAGGGGTAGAGAATTCTCCCCCGACTACAAAAAAAGTAGTCCTAGTGAAGGCAGACCTGCCCGTAGAGAGTCTGGTACTGGATCGAACCGTGATGGTTCCTTTAGAGAAAGATCTCCCCAGAGAAGATTTAATCCCGAAAACCGAGAAGGTGGTGGGAATGGCGGTTTCCGTCGAGATAGAGGCGAAGGTTTCAAACCCCGTGAAGGTGGTGGAGAAGGCGGCTTTAGACGAGATAGAGGCGAAGGATTTAAACCCCGCGAAGGTGGTGAAAGTGGCGGCTTTAGACGAGATAGAGGCGAAGGTTTCAAACCCCGCGAAGGTGGTGGAAGTGGCGGCTTTAGACGAGATAGAGGCGAAGGCTTCAAACCCCGCGAAGGTGGTGGAAGTGGCGGCTTTAGACGAGATAGAGGCGAAGGCTTCAAACCCCGTGAAGGTGGTGGAGAAGGCGGCTTTAGACGAGATAGAGGCGAAGGCTTTAAACCCCGCGAAGGTAGTGAAGGTGGAGTCCGACGCGATAGAGGCGAAGGCTTTAAACCCCGCGAAGGTGGTGGAAGTGGTGGCTTTAGACGTGATAGAGGCGAAGGATTTAAACCCCGCGAAGGTGGTGGAAGTGGCGGCTTTAGACGAGATAGAGGTGAAGGCTTCAAACCCCGCGAAGGTGGTGAAGGTGGCTTTAGACGAGATAGAGGCGAAGGTTTCAAACCCCGCGAAGGTGGTGAAGGCGGCTTTAGACGTGATAGAGGCGAAGGTTTCAAACCCCGCGAAGGTGGTGGAAGTGGCGGCTTTAGACGAGATAGAGGCGAAGGTTTCAAACCCCGCGAAGGTGGAGAAGGCAGTTTCCGTCGTGATAGAGGCGATAGCCAAGGTAGGGATTTTTCTAAGAAAAAGGTTTCTATACGACCGGATGCTTCTGAGCGAGTAGATTCTATGGAAAAGAAGGAAAAACGAGAACTTTTTCAATCTTTAGAAGAAAGGAAAACACCATTCTTTGAAAAGCAGCCAAGAGTTTCTGAGGAAGAGAATGATTCTCCCGACAAACCCATTCGAATCAATCGATTTTTAGCAAAGTGTGGATTGGGAGCTAGAAGAAATGTGGAAGAATTTATCAAAAAAGGTAGGGTTTCAATCAATGGCGAGGTGATCTCAGCATTTTCTACAAAGGTAAATCCTTTGGAAGATAAAATAACCTTTGATGGGGAAGAAATCCAACTCCTTCCAGATTCCATGATCCTTGCATTTAATAAACCTTTTGGATACCTTTGCTCTCACCATGATGTTCACCATGAAAAAACTATCTTCAATTTGCTTCCTGCAAAGTATAGAAAGTTCAATATGGCAGGAAGATTGGATTTGACATCCCGTGGACTCATGATTCTCTCTCCGAATGGAGATCTGCTCAACAATGTTACCCATCCATCCTCTGGATTGGAGAAAGAATACATTGTGAAAGTAGAATCCATCCCAACGGAAACTCAATTGGTAGAAAGTTTTCTGCATGGAATCGATGATTCTGGAGAATTTTTGCGTGCAAAGGAAGTTGAAGTTTTGGATAGCACGGAAGGATTGGTTCGAATTGTCCTCAAAGAAGGAAAAAAACGCCAGATTCACAGAATGTTTCAATTTTTAGGTTCTTCCGTCACAGATTTGCAGCGAGTTCGAATTGGAAATCTGAGATTAAAAGACCTCCATCTAGAAGAAGGTAGCTTTAAAGAAATCCAAGAGGAAGAAATTTTCGGAGAATAAAAATTGAGTTTTCTATCTTTAAAATTCTCAGTTTTTTTCTTAACATTTTTTTATGCCTATTGGCTTTTACCGGCTAAAGGAGAGTATCGAAAAGTAAGTTTGATACTCTCCTCTTCAATATTTTATTCTTTTTTTAGCTTTCCATTTTTGTTGCATTTTTATTTTGTACTACTAGTTAATTATTTATTTTATAAATACTTAAAAGATAAAGATTTTTATATAACAAGTGTCATACTGCTCAATGTAAGTAATCTAATACTATTTAAATATTTTTATTTTATCTCAGAACTTATTGGATTGAGTTTTGGAATACAAGCCTTAACCGAAAAACCACAATTGGATTTACTCATTTCAAAAGCATTGGGATTACCGGGCTTTGAAATAGCCTTACCTGCCACTATTAGCTATTATACATTTCAGTTGATCTCATTTGCATTTGATTATAAGTCTGGAAAGATTAAAATGGTAGTTCCCATCTATGATTTTTTCGTTTATTGTTTATTTTTTCCTATTATGATTGCGGGACCTATCCTAAGATTTGATAGTTTTTTACGTCAGTTTGATGAATTAGATATTGATACCCAAAAAATGTTTGATGGGATTTATCTCCTTATATCCGGAATTTTCAAAAAAATGGTTTTGTCGGATGGTCTTACATTAATAATCTATCCCGTATTTGGAGACCCTTCTCAGTATTCAGGAGGGGCACTTTTACTCACTACATACTTTTTTGGACTGCATTTGTATCTCGACTTTAGCGGTCTAACTGACTTAGCGAGAGGACTTGCAATGCTCTTGGGATTTAATCTACCTTTAAATTTTAAGGCACCATTTTTTATGACTGGTTTTGGGGATTTTTGGAGGAGATGGCACTTAACATTTAGTTATTGGATCCGCGATTATATCTATATTCCCCTCGGTGGTTCCAAAAAAGGAGAATTGAGAACGAGTTTAAATTTTGTAGCGACCTTTACTTTGGGTGGGTTATGGCATGGAGCAAATTTGAATTTTGCTCTCTGGGGACTTATCAATGGCTCTTATGTGGCTTTAGAGAGATTTCTGGAAGTTAAAAATATACGAATCATTCCAGAATTTAAATTTAAACCATTCTTTTATTTTCTTTTTGTATTACACATGGATATAATCACATGGATTTTGTTTTTTACAAAAGACATCTCTACTGCATTTACAGCGATTGGAAAAATATTGTTGATGCGATCTGGAAATTCACTCACCCATGCAGAAACTGGATTTTATACTGGAATAATGGTAATTCTATTTCATCTCTTAGAAGAATTTCCCGATAAATTCTCAATAAATAATAAAATAAAAAATTCCCTACTACCCTTGGTATCAATTATCATCTATCTGTTTTTGGTTTCCAAGGGCGGAAGTAATATAGATTTTTACTATACTAAATTTTAACGATTATGAAAAAAATATTTTTAATCTATCCCTTGGTGCTTTTATTCTCAATCTATTTTTTGGATAAAATATTTAGTCTTCCTTTTTTTACGGATAATTTTGTTCAAACGGGGAATGTTGTGTACTACAAGCAACGTGAGATTTTATTTAATAAATTACTAAATAGAAAAGAAAATAATAAAAAATTGATAATTGCTATGGGGGATTCAAGAGCCTACTCGTTTTCTAATTTAGCATTCAAAGATAATACCGATGGAAAAAATCGTAAAGATAAATATGATATTTATAATTTCTCAGGACCCCAAGCGGTACCTGCATACTCCTTATTTTGGTTAGAGAGGATGATTGAGGCGGGAATTAAAATAGATACTATTTTCTTAGTTTTAAGCCCCGAAGGTTTTGATGATAATAAGGGACTCCTGCACAAACCTTTCTTGAGATTGGGAGCCACAGATGATTTTGTAAATCAATACAAAGAGATTATTCCTACAAATGATCTCGATGAATATTATTTGGATAAAATATTTGCCTTAAGAAAAATCGAATTGGATTATAAATTACTTATATCAAGATTTAAAAATAAACAAGTAAATGAGTACAACCCAAATTTCAACCAAGAGATCATGATTTTAAATCTACACAATGGGGAGCAGTTAGCCTATGCAAATGTTGTCAATGATGATAAAAAACTAGCGAGTGACTCCATTCGTATGGGAAATATTTATTTTTATAATTTTACCCTGCACCAAACACAATTTAAATTTACAGAAAAAATTTTGGAGCTCTGTCAGAAAAATAATATTAAAATTAATTTATTATGGATGAAAGTTTTTCCAACCTATCGTGAAAACTTTATTAAATACAATATTGAAAAAGATTGGTGGAGTGGGGTAGTTACTCTTACTGAAAAATATGGTATGAAGGCTTATGATTTTAATAAAATAGGGAATTGTGAATTGTACTACGATGCATCCCACCAATCAGCATTTTGTTATTATGAATATATACATTACTTGATTGATGAGATGGAAAAATAAATTTATTTCTTACCCGGTGTTTTATTATCTATTTCCTTAGCTAAATTCAAAATTGATTCTTTGCCGCCTTCAATTTCGAGTGTAAGTGCACAGGTGCAAGAATTTTTATCTGTATCACCTACACATTCTACAACTTTTACCTGAGTGGTCTTTTCTGTTAATTTTGCCACTAGTAAAGCACCTGTCATTTGTTTATGTTTTATGACCGGATTGGGTTGGGTAACTTCAGTAACCATATCAAAAATTAAATCATCTGATTTTTCTTTTTTAGCAATATCCACACAGGATTTTTCTAATTGCTCTTTGGTTACAGATTTTATTGTGGAAGGTATAGAATAATTTTTATAGTAAAAATTTTTGTCCTTAACTCTATCCGGATTTCCTTTTTGGATAACGTCAGGAGATAAATTCCATCCATCGAGTGATTGAAAATTATCTCTGGAATCCATTGACGCACAAAACTGAAAGCTAATTGCAGCTATAAAGATGAGTGTAAAGAAAACTAATCTTTTTAAGTTTAAAATGAAAAACATAGTAATATGCTCCATTAGTTTTATCTAAATTAATGTATTCTAAGATATTGAGGATAGAATATATTAATCTAAATCAAATTTTCATTTGCAATTTTGCATGTCGCCCATTTTTTTATTCTCAGTTCCCATCATAAAGTATTTCTTAGAATTATCTTTCATCGTCCAACAGTCATTTTCTTTTCCATTTACCATAGGACCCTTTCCAATTAATTGACCACTTTCATCGTACTTGATGCCTATGGTGTTCCCATTTTCATTCATTATATCTAATATTACTTTACCATTCTTAAAAAATTTAAAGGGAGCTCCTGCTTTATAAGTGTGCTTATAGTCAAAATTTTTATCATCCATTGTGAGAATAGAAAATTGAACCTTTCCTTCACCTTCAATTGTACCTTCTTCATTGAAAAGCTTTCCTTCTTCAAAGTTAACTTCATTTTTCATTTTACCCTGAGCGCGTAGTACGCCTTTTGAAGAGTAATACTTCCATTCTCCTACTTTAATACCCCCTTCTAGTTTCCCAATCGCAAATATTTGTCCACCGGGATAATAATCTTTCCATTCGCCCAATTTTCTATTTACAATCTCTCCTCCGGAGCCTTCTTCCATTTCCGCACATTGCATCAATGATTTATTGTATTTATCCATATTTGTATTGGGTTTAGGAAGTACAGGCTCATATTTTCCCTCGCTCTTTTTGTCTCCAGATGGGTAATAAAATACTGCCAATCCATTTCTCTTTCCATCTACAAAAGTAGCATCTTCAGCTTTGCTCCCATTTAAATTAAATTTAGTATACTTTCCATTCCGAACATCGTCTCTACACTCTAATTGTTCTTTTTGTATCTCTGTTGTGATCTCTTTTCCTTTTTCATCCGTAAGGTAATACACACTCCAAAAACCTACACGTTTCCCATTTGCATATTGTCCCTTTTCTCTGGTGAGACCCTTTTCTGTTTTTTCAATATAATCCCCTTCCCGTAATCCATCTTTATAAAAGGAGATTTCTATGATTTGTCCCTTGGTTCCAAATTTATTTTCAGTCCCATTTTTTTTATCTTTTACAAATTCTGATTCTAAGAGGATGCTTCCATCTTCTCTCAGTGTGAGCCATTTCCCTTCTTTGAGATTTTGTTGGTATTCACCCTGACGTATTTTTACGGACTTATATTTTTTTTCATCATCAGTTAAATTGCCCTGTCCATCCAACTCTTTGATTGTGTATTCTTCCCACAAGCCTTGTCGCACTAAATCTTTTATCTTAGCTTGTGGGACTGCCTCTAATTCCTCGGATGAGCAAACAGGTGTACTACAGGAAAATAGGACCGGTCCCTTTGCTTTTAAATAAAATGTGTTAGGATTTCTTTCCGTTCTAAATATCTTGCCATTTTCTGATGAAAGATAGTTTGCTATTTTTTTACCATCGCCTCCAATAGAGGCAGAGGCACAGTTATAAAGATTGCATAGTAGGAATGATAGTACAATTGATTTTTTCATATTTACCTTTGGGATAAACTTCAATAAGTTATGATTTATGACGCAACTGCAATTACTATCTTTTTCCGCCGGTAGGCGTAAAAAAAGCCTAGAATTGTTGCGAATAAATTTGCAAAAACTGATTTTTTGCAGGAACGTCAATTATATTTAGAATTTTGTTTTTGTTGGAAGAATTTAAAATGAAAATAAAACTGCCTTTCGGCAGTTTACAATTTTATTGCTTATTTTCAACTGCTTTGGCTTTTGCAACCAATGCATCTCTACCACCATCGTATTTAGCGTAGATAACACATTCACAACTTTCCCAGTTTTCTTTCATAGCATCACTACGAATAGTTCCTGGACCCATGGAAAGACATTCATACACACCAACCCCTTGGATTACACCCGAGGATTGAGATACGATTACCTGACCTGTAGATTGACCATCCGATACTCCGGACGCAGATTCTAATGTCTCACCAATCATCTTTCTCACAACGTCAGCCGCGCCTTGAAGCCTTGCCGCTTCTCTACAGGTTGATTTCATCATCATTTGGTCTTTCTTTCCAATTGCTTTGTCGGAGGCGCGAGCGGGATACTTCATATAATACCAATCTCTAGGCTTTGTGTCTCTAGGAGTTTTTCCATCCCCTCTTTGTTCGGGAGGTCCACCCCAACCTTCACCTGCCCATCCACCTTCTCCAACGGAAGTAGCATCCTTTCTAGCGTCACCAGATCCACATGTAATAAGAAATCCGACTATCAAAGTCAAACTTAATAATTTTACCTTCATTTTTAACCTCTAATTTTAGACTAATTGATTTGAATATGTTATCAATTTTTTTTACTGTGTTTTTATTTTACTTTAAAAAAATAGAAGTGAAATAATCAATTTCAAGAAAAATTTTAAGGTATTATTCCAATTCTATTCCACAGGAATGATGAGTATGTTAAAAATATTTACTTAAAAAAGTCAATATTTTTCAAAAATAAAGTATATCCTTATTTATCTTTTTCTAAATCCGGGATTTTGTATTCAATTACATACTCACAATAGATATTATCAGTAGAAGATTTTTGGGAGAGCACATTTAAAAAGAAATCTCTATACTTTTGGTCTTTTTCTAGGGAGCTGATTTTTTTTAAATACATATCCTTAGCCGCCTGGCAGGATGTAATTTTCTTTTTAAACATATCATCAGATTCAATAGATTCCTCTGTTGCTTTTCCTGTGGAGATGATTTTATAATGGTGATTGCCTAAAATTGTATGTGAGACACCAACCTTAAATTCCTTGCTACGTTCCTGCGTTGCATTGCAACCTATTATTAATATTGATAATAAAATTAGAATTCTCAATCAATTTCCCCCACACTTCTCCACAATTAGACCTTTTTAATTTATAAATTAATTTTAATTGTTCTCTAGGCAATTTGCAAATATAAAAAATTGAAAATGGATTTGTTTTGAATCTAGTAAGGTTTTGGTATTTACCATCCAAAATTCCTATGATATAGTTATCAAAATATATGTGCATAAAATATATATTTGTACTACAATTTATTGTATAACTACTAAAAAAGCACAGCCTTTAAATACAGTAAAAATATATATTTTGTCCAAGATTTTTCAAAAAAAACATAGGAAAAAATAGAAAAAACATGGTTTGTCCAAGTTAAAAACCCAAATTTAAAAAGGAATTTACTAAAAATACCGATATAAAATAGTAAAACAAAAACAAATATCCTAATTTTAAAGAATAAATATTCAGGAGTATACTAATGAGTTCAAGCACATTGAACAGGGGTTTTTTACAAACATCAGTAGGAAAAAAATCCATTGTTGCCATTACGGGTGCACTTCTTCTCGGATTTGTGGTCGCACATATGCTGGGAAATTTGCAAATCTTTTTGGGACCGGACCAAATCAATTCTTATGCAAAGACACTTCAGGATTTAGGCGGACTTCTCTGGGTTGCCAGGATTGGCCTTTTAGTTGCATTTGTAGCCCATGTCGGAATGGCGATTAAAATCACTTTAGAGAACAAAGCGGCACGTCCCGTAGCCTATGCTGTAGATAAAGTTCACCATGCAACTTTAGCATCCAGAATCATGCCTTATACAGGTTTGGTGATTTTAGCATTTGTTATCTATCACCTTCTTCATTTTACACTTGCCTCTTTCAATCCTGAATACAAGACCCTCTTGGATGAACAGAATAGACATGATGTATATAAAATGGTGATTCTGGGCTTTAGTAACCCACTTTCTTCTTTGTTTTATATTCTTGCCCAAGCATGTTTAGCGCTTCCAATCGGTCACCTCAGCCATGGAATTTTCAGTATCTTCCAGACCTTAGGTGTAAATCATCCCAATATCGACGCTAGAATTAAGCTCGCTAGTGTATCGGTAGCATTCATCATATTTGCTGGAAATTCATCCATTCCGGTTGCAGTTTTACTTGGATTACTTAAATAATAGGAGGCTCTATGGCTTTAAATTCAAAAATACCAGACGGACCCATTGAAAAAAAATGGGATAAGCACAGATTTGAAATGAAATTGGTTAATCCTGCCAATAAACGAAAATACAGTGTTATTATCGTTGGAACTGGACTTGCAGGGGCTTCCGCCGCGGCAACCATGGCAGAGTTGGGATACAATGTAAAATCTTTCTGTTTTCAAGATACCCCCCGAAGAGCCCACAGTATTGCGGCACAGGGTGGGATCAATGCGGCAAAAAATTACCAAAACGACGGGGACTCAGTCTATCGTTTGTTCTATGACACTGTAAAAGGGGGAGATTTTAGAGCCAGAGAGGCAAATGTATACCGTCTTGCTCAAATTTCTACCAGCATTATTGACCAGTGCGTAGCTCAGGGTGTTCCTTTTGCCCGTGAATACGGTGGTCACTTAGCTAACAGATCATTTGGGGGCGCACAAGTTTCCAGAACCTTTTATGCAAAAGGACAAACAGGACAACAATTGCTCTTAGGAGCCTATTCTGCACTTTCTAGACAGATCGGTCTGGGAAAAGTACAGATGTACAGCAGAACCGAAATGGTGGATGTAGTTTTGGTGGATGGTCATGCAAAAGGGATTATCACAAGAGACTTAGTAACCGGAAAGATTGAAGCTCATTCGGCAGATGCGGTAGTTTTGGCGACTGGTGGGTATGGAAACGTATTCTTCCTTTCTACAAATGCTATGGGTTGCAATGTGACTTCTACTTACAGAGCTTACAAAAAAGGAGCACTTTTTGGTAATCCCTGTTATACACAAATTCACCCAACTTGTATTCC
>CAMCZP010000095.1 GCA_945887855.1 Leptospira interrogans serovar Manilae
GTAAGCCCTGTACTGCCCGAAATGGTAACACCATTGAAATTTCCAGATGGTTTCGTGGAAGGAGCAATACCCGAAGGAAGTGTTAGATCATAGGAACCTACAGTTTGGTTGGAAGATACACCTTGGGTAACTGTGATACTAGCTTCAGAGCTAAAGGTACTATATGATGCAGTGATCTTAGCTATTCCCACTTGAATCCCTGAAGCTGTCCCTTTGAGAGAGCTGATGTTGCTAATTGATGAGATAAGAGAATCATCTATTCCATTACCATCTGAATCTGCCTTCCATGTAGCTACAGTAGTGATATCTTGTGATTTTCCATCCGAATAGACACCCATTGCTGTAAACTTTTGTGTGAATCCTTGTGCTATAGAACCTGTTTTTGGGCTTACATCAATGGCTGTTAAAACTGGATTTTGTACGGTAATTGTTTTGGAAGTTTTGACTCCATTGATAGTTGCTGTGATCACAACAGTTCCGGGTGCTGTGGTGGTGACCACACCGTTGTTGTCTACAGTAGCTACCAAATTATCATTTACTCCATCTCCATTGGAATCAGCAATCCAAGTGATACTCGATGTGATATCTTGGCTAGTATTGTCAGTATAGGTGGCTATGGCTCTGATTGATTCTTTCAAGCCTGAAGGCAGAGAAGTATTTGTAGAAGGATTTCCAAGAGTATTCTCATAAACAATCGAAACAATAGCCGCAGGTGATACTGTAAAGCTTTTTGTTGATGTAAATCCATTGATAGTAGCTGTCACAATGGCATTTCCAATTCCCATTGCGGTGAGTTTGCCTTTGGTGGAAGATTCATTGCTCACACTGACTACTATAGAATCATCCTGACCGTCACCATTGGAATCCGCCTTCCAACTCACTTGTGAGCTCAGATCTTGTGTAGTTCCATCGCTATAGACTCCTGTAGCCTTGAATTGCTCTGAGAGACCTTTGGACTTTGTAGAGTTGTCTGAGGTGACACTTATATTTTGCAGTACTGCAGCACCCAGATTTGCAGAAATCTTACCTGTGATAGAATTTTGAACTGCTACAACAGTCACTGAACCAACCCCTTGTGCGGTGAGTTTTCCTTTGGAAGGATCAGAGTTACTGATAGATGCAAGGGATGAAGAGGAGGGAAGGCTCAGAGTAGAACCTCCAGTGAGTGCAGAGGGCAGAGGGGAGTATTGTGGTGAAGATCCTGAAGATCCTCCTTCTCCTACCATCCAACTGACCGAAGTGGTGAGATCTGCCGAGGAATTGTCTGTATAAAAACCTGTAGCTGTGAATTGTTGGGTCAATCCTTTAGCTATAGAAGGATTGGCAGGTGTGACACTGATAGAAACTAGTTCCGCCTGTTTTACTGTGATTGTAATTGAGGATGATTTTCCACTCAATGATGCTGTTACATTTGCTTTCCCAACAGAATTTGTAGTAATAGTTCCTTTGTCAGAGGCTTGATTGCTCACGGCTACAACTGTAGAGTCATTCACTCCGTCTCCATTGGAATCTGAAATCCAGGTAACACTAGAACTTACATCCACTCTTTTTTGATTGGTGAGAAAGGCTTCTACTGTTAGCTTAGATGAGATACCTTTTGCAAGCTCCAATGAGGATTGGCTTAAAGCAAGAGATGTGATTTCTGGAGAAGAAACTGTTAAGACAGAAGAGCTAGTGATACCATTTAGGGATGCTTGTATGGTTGTAGATTCTTCCCCTGATGTATATACTTTACCAGCATCTAAAAAGCCATTGTTGATAGTTGCTTTTCCTGAGGATGTCCATGTTACATCTTTAGAGATATCTTTTGTAGAACCGTCTGTGTAGGTTCCAATAGCGGAAAAAGAAGTAGAAATACCGTCTGGAATGGTTTTTGGAACACCTAAAGATATGGAGACCAATTCTGCCTGTGTAATGGTGAGAACTGCTGCTCCCATTCTATCACCTAGAGTTGCAGAGACTGTAGCAATTCCAATATTGTTGGCTTTTACATTGCCCTGCTTTCCAGAAGCATTTTCAACACTCAGTTTGGAAGCGTCTGCCGACCAAAAAACTTCTTTAGTGATGTCCCGATTGGTCCCGTCTGTATAAACTCCATTGGCTTTTAGAGATGTGGTTGTTCCCTTTGCTAAAAATTCAATTGCAGGGGACACAGTGATGGCAACTAGTTCAGCAGATTTGATAGTCACTGATGTGGAAATGGAAACACCGCCAATAGTGGCAGTGATCGTACTTGTACCAACTCCAGATGTGATGATATTGCCTTTTAAATCAACAGTTGCTGTGCCCGTTACTGTCCAGGAGATTTGTGAAGTGATTTCTTTTGTACTTCCATCTGTGTAAACGCCTGTGGCTGTGATGCCGGGGCTCACACCAAGGGGAATGGAAGAGGGGGTGTTGAGAGAGATGGAGACCAACTCTGCGGACTTAATTTCTAAGTCTGCTGTTGCTTTTGTTCCATTGTAAGTTGCAATGACTTTTCCTGTTCCAGTGCTCGATGAAATATTGGATGCAAAGAACCCCGCACTTGTTGGAGCATTAGAGATAGAGCCCAGAGTTGGAGAACTGAGTTCCCAGAATACATTGGAACTAAGATCCCGTTTTCCATCCGTGAAGGTACCTGTAACCTTAAACGTTTGGGAAGTACCTTTGGGGATGGATACTTTTGGTTGGTCTATCTGGAGTGAGACAAGGGATGCTGGCAAAACTTTGATGGGAATCAATTGAGAAGATACACCATTGAAACTTGCCTGGACTTTGATTTCATCTACCTTAAACGCATCAAAAAAACCATTGGTGAGGGTAGATGTTGAAATAAAACTTGGCTTGTCTCCAGTCCATGTCACCACCGAACTCAGATCTTTTTTACTGCCATCTGTATAGAGTCCAAAAGCAGAGAAGTTTGCAGTGAGACCTTTGGCAATGGAAGCGGGTGCATCCACAGAAATGGATGTTAGCTGTGCTTCTGTGATTGTAACCTTGGTTGAGGTAGAGATTTCACCCAAATTTGCTGTGATTGTGTATTCTCCCTGGATTCCTGTGGTTTGGATGAGTCCTGTGTCCTGTGCTATGGAGAGAAAATCAGAAGTTTTAAAAGTAACTTCTCTTGTGATATCTTTGGAAGTTCCATCAGAATAAGCACCAATGGCAGTTAAGATTGCGGGAACTCCTGAGGGAACTGTAGAAGGAGAAACAGAAATAGAATTTAAGATTGCTGGTTTGGTTTCGATTGTAATTTCAGCTGAAACGGAACCTAGAGAAACTTTGAGTTTACCTTTTCCCAATTCTGCAAGTTTATTGGAAGTAAAGAATTTCTGTGAGCCTTGGGTTTCGGGTCCACCCAATATTTGGTCGGCAATGCCATCACCATTTGAATCTAGAGAGTAGGATACTTCATTTGTGATCTCTCTTTTTCCATCTGTGTATTTACCAAACACTTTGAGTTCTTGGGATGTTCCTTTAGGCAAAGAGATATTTCCAGGTTCTATTGTGATAGATTCTAAAACTGCAGGGGAAACACGAACAGTAGAGGTAGTTGTAACTCCACCTTTTGTGGCTGTGATTTTAAAATTTCCAACTGCTGTAGCTTCTATTTTTCCAAAGTTGAGAGGGTCTGAAGAAATATTGATATCTCCTGACCAAAAAACATCTTTGGAGATATCTTTCTTAGATTTGTCTGTATAAATTCCAGTTGCAGTTAGAATGGTGGAGAGTCCTTTTGCAATGGTGACTTCATTTCCCAATGAAATTTCTTTGAGGTCTGCTGCTTTGATCGTGAGAGTAGAGATTGCTTCTTTTTTATCTAATGTAGCTTTGATTTCATATTCACCCACTGAGAGATTGGTGTCTGCTGTGGAGATTACACCCAAAGTATCTACGGAAAGTCCTGAATTGAGAGTGAAACTTGCATCCCGAGTGATATCTTTAGATGTTTTGTCAGAATAAAAACCTGTGGCTTTGATAGTTGCGGATACACCCTTGGGAACAGTGTCAGATGTAACTGATATGGAGTCTAATACAGCAGAAGTTATAGAAAAATCAAGTTCAGATGAGATTGTCTTTGAATTTTGGGTAAGTTTTGCTGATATCTTTCCAGTACCTTCTTTTTCGATCCCTGCTGTGAGAAGACCTGGGAGTATAGAATTGGAGACTTCACCTAATCCTACATCATTGGATCCATCTTTATTGGTTAGAACCCAAGTTACTTCACTTGTTATATCTTTTTCAGAATGGTCTGAGTACAAACCTTTAGCTTTTAGAGGTTGGGTTTTGCCTTTAGGTAGAGAAACGTTGATAGGACTTAAGCTAATAGATTGGAGAATAGCATCTGTTACTGTTACTGTGATTGGGCTAGAGGAAACCTTTTTAGTAGTAAATACAGAGCCAACTACTGCAAATTTTCCTACTTGTTTTGTAGATAGGCTTTGTTTAGATTCAGAAGTATTTACAGAGACCCCATCTCCCACAGTCCAAGATAGGTTTTGTTCTAGAGATAAGTCTCTGGAAGTACCATCTGAAAAATAACCTATAGGTGTGAGAAAAGCTCCAATTCCATTCGGTAGAATTAAATCAGATCCAATTGAGATACTGAGAAGTTCGGCAGGGGTGACTTTAAAAGTTGAAACTGCAGACATTCCACTGATTGAAGCAGTGATTGAAACATTTCCAACTCTTTCAGCTTTAACGGTTCCTTTTGGTTGTGAGCTATTGTATGCAAAAGCAATCGAAGAATCGGAGCTATCCCAGGTTACTACATCCGTAACATCCCGTTTAATATCGTCATCAAAGAGAGCCCAAGCTTTGTATTTGTAGGTATACCCAGCCGCGAGGGATACAGAAGATTCTATAGAGAGATCAACTACACTTGGATCTGTGACTTCAATTGTTTTTTCAACATTCATCCCTTGCAGGGATGCTCTAATATTTGCTTTCGCACTATTTTTTGAGAAGGGATTGCTTTCAAATAAATTTGAACCAGAACCTTTACCGGTTATAAAACCTTTAGATTTTGAAACTTTATTTATATCAACTATATTGGGATCAACAGAAATCCAGTTTGCCTGGGCAGTTACGTCTGCATGGGAATTGTCATCATAGAAGGCAACCAATTTGAGATTGGTGTTCATCCCTTTTACTAATTTATATTTTCCTTCAATGGATAATGATTTGATGGCATTTTTTGAAATATTCAAATACAATTCTTCAGTGCACTTCTTTGCTTCTGAATTCTTATCTTTGTAGCAAGCTTTGACCCATAAGGTTCCATCTTCAAGTGCTGTAAAGGTTCCTATCTGATCCCCATCTGTTTGGAAGGATCCTTTAGAGGTTTCAGAAACTTCCCAGACTACATAGTTTGTAACATCCAAACGTTTTCCTGTTTTTAGAAAGGCAATTGCATAAAAAGGGAGATTTGCTCCCCTTGCTATATTTGGATAGAAACCATTTGCCTTAGGTTTGGGAGGATCTAAGAAAACAACTTTCTCAATGTCTTCTGACGATATTATATCTAAATGGCTTTCTCCACTTACACTTTCAAGAGTGGCTTTAACTTTTCCTGTGCCCTGCTTAAAACCTCTGATGAAACCTTTTTTTAAACCGGTAATTCCTTCTTTTGTGGGTTGCGAGGGGGAATCTGAATCGGACTCAGAATCAGGTTTTTTTGAACCTTTAGATTTTGAACTTCCTGGAGTTGAGACTACCTCAGCAGTGCCTTCGGAAGTCCAAGAAACTTCAGAAGTAACATCTTTGCTACTTCCATCTGAATAAAATGCTGTAGCTGTAAACTCAGCCGTTCCATTTTCAACAATAGTGGAAGATGGAGGCTCAATGACCACTTTTTTTATGGAGGCTGATTCTGAAACAGTGGTACTGATTCCACCAGAAGAGCTATCTCCACCTAATCCAAAGAGAGGAAGAATTCCACCGCCGCCACCGGCTTTGGAACAATTGAAGGTAAAGAGAGTGAAGATGAGACTAAGGATTTGAAAATTTTTCATTTTGCTTCCCCCAAGAAAGGAAAAATATATTTTTCGTATGGTATACTATCTATACTAGTTTCGTGAATTGTCATTCAAAAAATAAGGAACTGTAAAAAATTTTAAAAAAATTATAATTATAAACCATTTCACTGTTATTTGAAAACTTTAGTTTCTATTTTTTGAACAAGGTTGTAAAAGCTATTTTTTAAGAAGTACTTTACTCTCCTGCTTAAACTAAATAATCTTTTTTTAGAACTGCTCGTAGCTATGAATTTGTTTAAAAATAAGTTTTTTATTCATTTTTATTTTTGAGAGTGTTCAACAGGGAGTTTCATTTGAAGATATTGATGTTATTGGTTCTACTGGCTGTGAGCTGTGGGGAAAAAAGCAAGGTTATGGAAAAAAATATTGTGGGAGCACCGGTTCCTTATGTTTTTGAGGGCAAAGAGTATGAAGGGTATATTGCGTTTGATGATTCTAAAAAAGATAAACGTCCGGGAATCTTAGTGATCCATGAATGGTGGGGATTGAATGAATACCCTAAGATGAGAGCAAGGCAGTTGGCAGAGTTGGGATATGTTGCATTTGCAATGGATATGTATGGGAAAGGTATCAATACAGATGACCATGTCAAAGCTGGAGAATTGTCCGGAGCAAATGGGAATGCAAAGGGAATGTTGGAAAAAATTGCAAAAACTATGGAAATTTTAAAACAAAATCCAATGGTTGATCCAACAAAAATTGGTGCGATAGGATATTGCTTTGGAGGTAAGGGAGTCATTGAAATAGCCCTCGATGGACAGGAGCTAAAAGGCGGGATTGTTTCTTTCCATGGAATGCTCAACAGTGAAAATTTAAAAGAAGGTGCGAGGAAAGTAAAAACAAAAATGCTCATTCACCATGGTGCAGATGATAGCTTTATGCCCAAAGAGGTAGTTGATACATTTGTAAATACATTGAAAGAAGCCAATGCTCCCCTAACCTTTGTATCTCATCCTGGAGCCAGACATGGTTTTTCCAGAAAAGATGCTATGCCTCATCATGGATTGGCATACAATGAAGAAGCAGATAAAAGTTCATTTGAAAGTATGAAAGTTTTTTTTGCAGAAAACTTCAAATAATAAATAGCATCATTTGAGAAGAAATTGAAAAGAAATATCATTTAATATAAATGACGTTCCTGCAAAAAGTCAGTTTTTCCAAATTTATTCGCAACAATCCTAGGCTTTTTTCCGCCTACCGGCAGAAAAAAGATAGTAATTAAAGTTGCGTCATAAATTATTTTATTTTAGATTGAATGACATTTCCTTATTTAAAAAATATTATTGGTATTACAGTTCTAAAGATTATGCATAGTACATACTTTGTCATTAATTTCTAATAATAAAGTATGGTAGTTTTTTAACATTGGATTGTGGGATATTGTATGGAATCCAATGGAGTTCTTTAGAAAATTAGAATATATAATATCTATGGATTGTTCATCCAGAGAAGAGGTAGATTCATCTAAGAAATAATAAAAATTATTTGATATAAATATTTTTATTATTTCTAGTTTTTGTTTTTCTCCATTGGAGAGCACTAAGCTCCATTTCATTGGACTATCTAATTCTTTATGCCTAAAACCTGATGGGAGATTTACCAGTGGGAAATAAATTTCTTGGAGTTCAACTTTTGTAACCTCTATTCCAAACGGAACAATTTGGCTGATTAGGGATTTATTTGTAAAGAAAGGATTTTGGGGCAGAAACAGAGTTTTTTTGAAATTGTCCATTTGGACTGAACCTTTTGAGTTAGAATGGAGATTCGCTAAACATTTTAAAAATGTAGTCTTCCCAGAGCCACTCTCCCCGGTCATTAGAATATGATCAGTATTTTTAGCTAATAATTTATCTAAAGTAAACAAGACATTGTTGTCTGGTGTGAAAAGTTGAAAACTGGATATTTGTAGATAAATTGAATTTGGAAGAGGTTCTATTTTTACATTTGAAGAGATTATATTTTCTTCGGTGAGATTTTCTTCTAGTTCAACTAACCGTTTTGAATCAGCTTGTAGTACTGAAATTTGTTGGAGCTGGTCACTTATAATTGTGAGGGAATAGAGTAGGGTAACAAAGGCTACACTTCCCTGCTCAATGATTCCAAAGGGTATCTCTTTAGAAATGTACATTCCTGCAAGGTAAAGAGTGGGTACTACATTTATTATATTTTTTGATCCAAGTTGAAAAAATATTAGCCCAGATTTTAATAAAATTAATTTTTTTGTATTTTCTAGAATTAGGTGCAAAGAGCCATGGAGAGATTTTTTTTTAGTATCCTCTTTGTTAGAGAGTGCAATGCTTTCACTGTACTCTCGCAATTGGATGAGTGAAAATCGAAGGTTTGCCTCTAACTCATATTTTTCTTTGTTGATAATTGTTAGCTTTTTTCCAAAGAAAGTGACTCCTATGAAATTTGTAAGGATAGAGAGTACGACAGCAATAAAAAAAAGAGTTTTTGAAATATCCCAAAGGAGAAAACTATAAGCAAAAAGTTGAAGAATAGAATCAAAAATAAGAAAAAAAATTGAAATACTTTTATTTACAAAAGAATTTATATCCTCTGATATTCTCTGGTCAGGATTGTCTATTTGATTGCGTATTTGTAAATAATAATAATTTTTATTATTTAAATATCTATTAAAAAATTCATTTGTAAGTTGTTCACGCCATATGACCCCCAATCTATCCTGGAAGTATGTATTTAGAGCATAGACTGATAAGAAAATAAAAAGAAAATATAAAAACCTATAAAACGAAGATATATAATTTTCACTTTCTCTCTCCACCAAAAAACTCATCATGGTGGATTTAGAAGTAGTGATACTAACATTTAGGTATGTGGAAAGAAAATATGTTATGATAATAAGAAGAAATAAAAAAATAAATTTATTTAATTCCTTAGATTTAAATAAACTGAAGTAGAGTTTTAAAATAGTGAAAACCTATAAAAATTGTTGTAAAAAATTATTAATAAAAAAGTTTACTGAATCTGGATTTTCCATAGGGGATAGGTGACCTGAACTTTCCACAATCTTTAATTCATGACTTGGAATTTTTTGGAAGATTTCATCCATATCTTTTGGAGGGGAGAGGGTATCTTCAGAACCACTTATAACCAAAGTGGGGATTGAAATTTTGGGGAGAAAGTTTTCAGAATCAACTCTACCCATCAGTGCTAAAATTTGAGATAGGATACCCTCTTTTTTGTTTTCGTTTGCAATATTTAAAATTTTTTGGAATAGAATTGGATTATCCAAAGTCTTTTGTGAAACCAAGTTTTTAGTAAACTCCCCGATATACCCTTCTAATCCATTCAACTTGATTGATTCTAATGCCTTCACGCGTTTGAGCTTGGCCATATTGGAATCTGCCGAGCTCCGAGTGCTGATTAAAACCAAGCCTAGGATTGTATTGGGATTCATTTCCAGGATTCTCTGTACTACATACCCCCCCATAGAAAGTCCAATGAGAATAGAACTCTCTTGTTTGGATATAATTTCAGATGTGATGGTATTTGCCATCTCATCCAAAGAAAAAAAAGTGGAGGGTGAGGATTCTGATCCCAAGAGATTGGGTGTAAATACTTTGTATGTATCAAAAAAGGAAACTTGATTTTCCCACATTTTTGAATTCAATGGAAAACCGTGAAGAAAAACTAAGGATGGTTTCATAGGATTTAGTTTTGTTTGACCCGTACAATCATCACATCTTTTTTGAATTCCCCTCTCAGCTTATTTTTTTCTTTTTCCATATCATCTTTGTTGAGGGATTTTCCCATGCGAACTGTAAATAAATCTCCATTTTTCATGATATAGGGATTAAGCTTTTTAAATTTTTTATTTTCTAAAAGTAAGTTTTCTTTGTACTTCAATGCCTGTTCTCTAGAACTAAATGCACCAAGTTGTAAACTAAAGAAATCCGGTTCATCCTCATTTTCCATAATTTTTTTAGCTTTGGGTTCAGAGGAAGTTTGGTTAGGTTTTTCTTTTTTCTTTTTTGGC
>CAMCZP010000096.1 GCA_945887855.1 Leptospira interrogans serovar Manilae
GCAAGGGCAGCCGCTACCATAGTTGTTTTTGCTTGGCGTAAGAGTTCATGCTCAAATTGACCGGGACTTCTCATGGCACTTGCTGGAATGGCACCGTGGTGACCGGAAATAAAATCCATGAGTCCAAAATCTAAAACTTGCATCCAGGGGAGAGCTGCAATTTTTTCTACTTCCAGAAGTGCACCATGTGTTTCTACTAGAACATGAATGGGAATTTCTCTTTTGATTCCAGCTTTGGATGCTGTTTTTTGGATGTACTCAATCATTTCAGAAACTTGTGAAGCTTTTGTGGGTTTGGGTATGGTGATATATGCAATTTTATTGCCCGCACCGGGTACTATAATATCAACATCTAATTTCCAATGTGCATTGGTGTAGTCATGAATTCGAACACCACTCATACCCAATTTATTCAGGTCTGAATTTTGTACTCTCACGATCATTTCAGCGTGTTCTTTCTCTTTTCCAGTCTGTGCGCCATCCTCACAGTCCATTGTAATATCAAACATACCACCCATTTTATTTTGCATTTCAAGTGCTTTTGTGATTAGCTTTTCAGAGCCAGCAAAATGCTCACACGCAGGGATGATTGGAAAGGGTTTTTCCCCCTCAAACAGTGCCTCTCTGGGATGTTTTAAATTCGCCATAATTGAATCCTTTGTTTTATTCTAAATAAACTGCTCAACCTAAATCAATACTAACTTTAAAAGTAAAAATATCACCCGGGAATCCTTTGGATATTAAAAACTTCTAATTTCTTCTTTTGAGAAGTTATTTGAATACTATGTTCAAAGGCTGGAAAGGATTGGTAAACAGAAAATTATAGGAATCTAAAGGTAGGATAGAAATCCTTTTTTTACAAATCTAAATAGTTTTCTATTTACAATAATTTCTTAGATCTCAGGATTTGAGATAGGAGAATTATAATGGTCAAACTTAAATTATTCGTGTTCATATTACTCTTTTCGTTTATAAGCTGTGCAAGTGGGGCAAAACGATTGGATTCTGAGTCGGATATGGTTTCTGATTCTGGCGGGCTCACCCGAAAAGAAATGGAAGAAGCCGCATTTTTAATTGCACGAAAGATAAACGTATATTTCCAAAAAAAACCATCCTCCAATGGTGTTTTTGTGGCACTGACTCCTACAAAAAATGATACTTCCGAGCAACTGCCCACAGATGTCTTTGATAATGAGTTAATAAAACAGCTTTTAAAAAATAAAATTTATACACTCCGAACCGAGAAGAGAGAAGACCAATTGAAAGAAATAAAATTGAGCCAACAACTCGGTACTGATTTTGATTTGGGAGAACTCAAAAGTCCCAATTTTTTTATTCGATCCAGAATTGATGAAAATGCATTTAGGAGTGAGGGGAAAAAAATTGTAGAACAAATCCTAACGGTAGAGTTCATCCAAATTAGTAATTTAACTGTAGCAGTTACTGAAAGCCAAACATTTAGAAAAAAAGCAAGGGATTCAGGCGGTGTATCTTGGTAATATTTTATTGGTCTACAAGCATTGAAAAATAAAATCCTGATATGCTTTCTCTTTATCTTTGTATCATGCTCTAAAAGTTATGTAGACATTATCAAAGAAGTGGAAACATCTCTCTACTCCAGTAACTTTGAAGCAGCTGTGCCTTTGATTCGTGAATTAGTAAATGAGTCTGATTCCAAAGATAAATTATTATATTTAATGGAAGCGGGAGTTGTACTACACTCAAAAGGTGACTACGCTTCTAGTAACAAAGCTTTTATGCAAGCTGACCAAATAGCAGATGAAATCAATGTAAGTATTTCAAAAACAGCCATGTCTTTTTTAATCAATGATGTAGAGTCTAATTTTATTGGAGAAAACTTTGAAAGGGTAATGATAAAATTGTACATTGCCCTCAATTATCTTTGCTTAAACCAACCTGAAAATGCAAAGAGATACTTTCAAAAAGTTGAATTTGAATTAAAAGATATGAAATTTTCAGATGCCAAATACAAACAAAATTTATTTGCCAGATATATGGATGCTATCACTTCTGAAAGTTTGGGTAGATACAATGATGCCAGGGTGCAATATAAAAATCTTTTAGAGATGGATTTAGATAAAAAAGAAATCCTTGGTGAGCGTTATATATTAGCTTTTAAAGAAAATGACGTAGCTGATCTAGGAAAATTTTCAGAGGGAAAAAGCCAGGTCCAATCTTATAATAAAAACTTATCAAAAATAGAGCTATCATCAGAGTTAGGAGAGTTAGTTGTTATCAACCAATCAGGTAAGTCTGCCACCAAAGAGTCACGGGGAAATTTAGTTGATGATCCTGCATTTATGCTTCCACTTCGAACTGCCATTGAAGCATCACTTAGAACACAGAGTAGTCAGGGACTTACTTTGTCTGGAGTAATGGCTATGTTGGGAACTGCAGAAAATCCAATTCCAGTTTACAAAATGAGAGATAGGGAGAATGAACCTACTTCCACAATCTCAATTAACTCAAAGCCTATCACCAAATTAAAAAAGTACAACGATTTTTCAGAAACTGCCATCAGCAATTACAATGATAATTATTCTTCAATAGTCACAAAGAATGTGGCATCTATCGCTACCAAAGTGGTATTGGCAGCAGTTGCGAGCTATGCTGCAGGGCAGGCTGTATCCAAAAAAAATGATGATAATCAGCTGCTAGGAACAGCAGTTAGTTTCATAACGGGACTAGCTACTGGGTATGCAGTTGCTAGCAGTCTCAAGCCTGATTTAAGATGTTGGAGAACCATTCCTTCAAATTTTCAAGCAAAGAGAATTTTTTTAGAACCAGGTCAATACGAGATCACCATAAAAAATAATAAGAGTTCAATCAATCGAACAGTCACCATTGAAAAAAATAAAACTAGCTTTTTAGCAATTAGAACATTTTAACCAATAGGTAAATTTTTAGGTGACTTTTCACCCGAATTTTCTTTGAATTTTTCTTGCATAACTAATAGAGATTCCATTGCAATTGGTAATACCAAACCAGAGATTGCTGTTGCGATGATAATTCCCCCAATCACTACAGTTGCAAGTGGTCTTTGTACTTCTGCACCAGCCATGGTAGATATAGACATGGGAATAAATCCAATTGCGGCAATGGCTTCTGTTGTCAACCTTGGGCGTAAACTTTGTAGGGATGCTTTAAGGACTGATTGTTTAATATCATTTGTTAGTTCATGTTCTTGTTTTAAAGTTGATGCATACACAACACCATTTAAGACAGCAATACCCGCCACAGCTATAAAACCCACACCCGCTGGAATGGAAAAAGGCAGCCCTCTCAGAATCAGTGCAATGACTCCACCGGATACTGCTAATGGTACTACAAGGAATACTCCAATAGCATAATAAATACTACCGAAAGCAGCCATTAGCATCCCAAAAATAATTGTAAGTGCAATTGGTACTACAAGTAGGAGACGATTTTTTGCTCTCATGAAGTTTTGGAACTGTCCACCCCATTTAACTTCATATCCTTCAGGGAGTGCAATACTGGATGTTTTTTCCTGAGCCTCACTTATAAAGCTTACTAAATCTCTACCCCTAATATTGATTTCTACAAAAAGTCTTCTTTTGAGTGATTCTCGAGTGATCGAGGCAGGTCCTTCAATTCTAACAATATCTGCAACTAAGCTGAGTGGAACTTCATATCCCGAAGACGTCATAACTGGAATATTTTCTACCTGGTCTGAATCATTTACATCTAAATCTAACATGGCTACTAAATCAAAACGCTTTAACCCCTCGAAAACTTTTCCCAAGCCATAACCAACTCTGAGAGTTTTTACTACATCTAATACTTCTTCTGTATTCACACCATAACGAGCCATTTTTTCTCTATTGACTTTTATTTCCATAAGTGGCAAGCCTAAAACTCTTTGAACCCGAAGGTCACCTGTTCCATTGATTTTACTTAAAATTGCAGCATACTGCTCACCAATTTTTTTGAGTATTACCAAATCATCACCGTAGATTTTTATCACAACATCAGCTTTAGAGCCAGCAAGCAAAGAATTTACTTTATTCTCTATAGGCTGTGACATACTAATATATGTAGATGGAATATTTGCTAATATTTTATCTTTCATGATAGTCATCAGTTCTTCTCTATCATGTGCTGATACCCATTCCTTCTTATCTTTGAGTTTGACATACATTTCACCTTCGTCTGTCCCAACTGGTTCTGCAGCAGATTCACCTCTTCCAACTCTTGTCACAACACCAGTCACTTCTGGGAAGTTAGATTCTATAATTCTTTCTGTTTCATAATTTAAGTCTCTGGAATGATTGATGGAAGCCGATGGAAGACGGCGCACATCAATGTTTATTTCTCCTTCATCAATTCTGGGTATAAATTCTGCCCCCAGTGTAAAACCCAATGAAAGGGATATAATTACTAGAGCTGTAGCATATATGGTTACTAATTTTTTATGTTGAAAACCCCATGATAAAAATTTACTAAAATATTTCTCTATCAGATCCCAATAGTGACTATGATGAACTTCAGGTGTAGTGAAAACATAGGATACAGAAGCAGGAAAGGTTGTGAGGGAGAAGAGTAGGGCGGCACCAAGTGCTAGAGCAACGGTTATAGCCATAGGTCTAAACATTCTTCCTTCCACACCCTCTAATGCCATTAAAGGGAGATACACCAACATGATAATAGCAACAGCAAAAGAGGCTGCCCTTGCTACCTTTTGGCAGCTAGTAAGAATTATATCTTTAGTAATACTTTTTTTTTCTTCCTCTCGCATAGTATCAGAAAATAAATGCTTGGATGTATAAAACCCTGCAAGAATTGATTCTAGCATTACAATGGCACCATCTACAAGTAATCCAAAATCCAAAGCTCCAAGGCTCATTAAGTTACCAACCACACCGAGTTGTCTCATAAAAATTACAGCTATCAACATAGAGATCGGTATCGCCATTGCAACAAGTGCAGCACCCTTAACAGTTCCGAGAGTTATAATGAGCGCTACAAATACCAATATAGCCCCTTCCGTAAGATTAATAAAAACTGTCTTTAGTGCCCTATTTATAAATTCAGATCTATCGTAGTACGCTTCAATTTTCATCCCATCGGGAAGCGTTGCTTTGATTTCTTCCATTTTTTCTTTAACAGAGGCTACTACCTCTCGTGAATTCTGCCCGATTAGCATCATCACTGTTCCACCAACTACTTCTTTTTCATCCTTAGTAACTAATCCAAATCGAATGCTAGGTCCAATTCTAATATTTGCAACCTGTCCTAAAAGTAATGGAATCCCATCTTTCTCTGTTTTTATTGCTGTTTTCGTTAGGTCATCTATAGACTTGAATTGTCCTTCTCCACGTATTACAACTTGCTCATTTCCTTTCATTATATACCCACCACCCACATTTGCATTAGAGGAATGAAGTTTTTCTAATATAGAGGATAGGGTTAAATTGTGTGATGCAAGTCTTCTTGGATCAATTAATACTTGGTACTGTTTGGCTTCACCACCAATTGTATTGATATCAATAACTCCGGGTATAGATTTTAACTTTCTGGACATTTCCCAATCCATATATGTTCTAAGTTCCATTGGGGTATGCTTTTCGGAAGTCAATACAAATTCATAAATATCACCTAATGCGGTTGCAACAGGAGAAAGCTCAGGTTTTCCATATCCTTCTGGAATGTCAGTTTCTGCAGTTTTCACTCTTTCGTTTACAAGTTGTCTTGCAAACCAGATATCCACCGAATCCTTGAAAATAATGGTAACACTACTCACTCCCGTTCGAGAAATGGATCGTATCTCTTCTACATTGGGAAGACCATTCATTGCAAGCTCAACAGGATATGTTATAAATTGCTCTACTTCAATAGGAGATAATCCGGGTGATGCTGTTACAACCGATACTTGAACATTCGTCACATCAGGTACAGCATCCACCGATAAGTGTAATGCATTGTAAAATCCTATGATACAAAAAATTCCAGTAAAGACTAATACTAAAAAACGTTTTCGGATAGATAATTCTATAATAGATTCAATCATTATTTATTTTAAATATTCACTTTTTAAAAGAAAAGAGCCCGTACTTACAATGGTGTCTTCCACAGAGATTCCAGATTTAATTTCAATATCATCATCTATCGAATCTCCAACTTCTACTGCTTTTGCTTCAAAAGTTCCATCCGTATGTGCAATAAATGCATAGGACTTTCCTTCAATCTTATGAATACTGTCAGATGGTATTACCATAATTCGTTTGGATTTACTCTCAGATATCAGACCCTGTACTTTGGCACTTACTGTTTGACCGGGTTTTAATTTAAAATCTCTATTATCAACTTCTAGTCTTATTTCTGCGGTGTGTTTGATAGAATCTATCACTTCACTGACATGTGCCACTCTAGCTTTAACGGATTCTGGTCTTTCTTCTAATGTGGATACATTTGCTTCTGCATCAAGTTTTACAGAGTTTAAATCTTTTTCATAAACATCCAATAAAATCCAGAGTCTTGTCAAATTAGCAACAACAAATAGATTATCTTCTGTAGCTACAGATTGACCGTTGATAGCATTTCTGTGTGTTACTGTTCCTCCCAAAGGACTTCGTAAAGTTAAGGTAGATGGATCCAACTTCCCTTTTTCTAATAAGTTAATTTCATTTTGATTTAAACCATAAACAACAAGTGAATTTAAACTGGTGTCCATTTCTGTTTTGACTGTTCTAAATTCAACATTAGCCATTTCAAATTCTTTTGTGGAAATAATTTTTTGTTCAAATAAATCATTTGCTCTTTCCAGTTGAGTTTTTAAAACTTCTAGTCTTGCTTTAGATTTTAGATAATCTGATTGTGATTTACCTAACTCAACACTTGATATAATGGCAAGAGGAGAGCCACTGCTTATCATATCCCCCTCTTTCACATATACCTTATTGATTCTCCCCGGAACTCTGGAGCCTACAGTGGCCATCCGTTCCAAATCATAGGACACTTTTCCCGGAAGTACAATTTCTTCATAGAATCCCCTCTCTCTAAGTTTTGTAAAAGTAAGAGGGTGATTTTTTAATACATCAGAAGGAATTTTTATCCTATTAAGAGGAATTTTTGAATCTATACTGAGGTTGCTGTCTTTCTTGCTTATTTTTTTATAAATCCAAAAAGCCCCACCTACAACTGTAATACCAGCTATGAGCCAATAGATTAGTATTTTTTTCCCCAATTTTATAGGCTGAGTCTTACTATTTTCCAAATTATCACTCATCAATTCCGCCTAATTTTCCAATAGCCGCTTTATAGGATTCAATAGCATTGTAATATAAGTATAGCTGTTCATAATAACCCCTCAACACTGTAATATAATTTTTTTCTGCTTCCAAGAAAGTAACTAAATTGGAAGCACCCCTGATATAAGCTGTTCTAAATTTACCCTGAACTTCTTTATTTTTTTCTAATAAATTGATGGTTTCATAGCTACTCAAAAGCTCTTCTCTAGCAATTAATTCTCTAGCAGCCGCTCGTATTTCAGCATAAATTTGCTTCTTCTTTGATTCAATTTCTAAAATATTTTTCTTATATAGTTCTTCTGCTTTTAGTATTTCTCCCTGATTTCTATCAAAAACCTTTAAGGGTATCGTTGCAAATATCCCTGCATACGCTTCATTTCCTTTATTACGAACTTCCCCCCCAAGGTTTAAAAAAGGTGCTATACTTCCCTCTTTTTTTTTCAATTCAATATTTAGCCTATTTTTTGCCGCATTCAATTGTAACGACTTTAAATCGGGTCTATCCTCGATATTGAAAGTTTTAAGGTCTAATCCTAAATCCTTTGTTGAAAAAAATTTCAATTTTCCATTGATTACTAATGTTTGGTTTTTAGGTGAAATCCCAATTAAGAACCTCATTTCTTTGGCTACTTGGGCTCTCAGAATTTCTGAATCCTTATAATCTTTTTCAATACGAATTCTCTCTAAATTTAATCTATCGTATTCCAGTGGAGAAATATCTCCTTTATCCGCTCTAAACTTAGTGAGTTTTAGTAGATCATTGTAATTTATATAAAATTCTTTTTGAAAATTTATCAATTCGGAAGCATAGAGATATAGCCAATAGTTTTGTCGTAGTCGTAACCTAAAGAGCCTATCAAAATCTTCAAAGGATGCGATTTGAGCCAAAAATGCTTTCTTTGCAACTTGTGTTCGCTTATCAATCACACCTGCAACATCAAAATCTTGTGTGACAGCCGGTGCAAACTCAGGTGCCCCCCCAGTGGAAGTACTGGCTCCAGTGAATGGATTATAAAAAGAATTATTATTAATAGGTAAGAATTGAGCTTGGTAATTAAATACGGGATTACGGTAGAGTGCTGCAGTGATCACATCACCCCTGCTAATACTGATATTTTGCTTTTCTGCTAAATACAGAGGATTGTTTGATGTAGCATATTTTTCAATTTTATCAATACTCCAATCAATCAAGAGAGTTTCAATGTCCTCAGAATAAAGATCATTGTAATATGGACTCCCTGACTCACTTTTTTCTAAGCTAGGTAAATCTCCAGTAATCAGTTTTGTATTTACTGGAGATAAAAAGAGTAATGATAAAAGGAAAAATAAGAATCTATATGATCCTATGTTTAGAATCCACATTATTTTATAAAGTTATCCTCATAATCCTTCAGTGATAGCTTTATAACTTGCCTTGCTTCCTCAGCTCCATACACTCCCGTTATTTCTACTGATGGATTTTCATCATCAGGCATGACTTTGTATGTTAAAAAATAATGTCTTAACTTATCTATCAATTCGGCAGGGCAATGGTGAATATCTTTCATATGTCCAAAAATTGTGTCACCCTTAAGTACTGCGATAATCTTATCATCAGCTTCGTTTTTATCAATCATACGAATCCCACCTATAGGAACAACTGTCATGAGTATATTTCCATGTGAAATATGACTTGATGTGATTATACAAATATCTAATGGATCACCATCTCCCTTCATTTCTTTTCTTAAGGTTTTTTGTGCACAATACTCTGCTATTTTGTTTCCACAATAAGTGCGTGGAATAAAACCATACAGAGAAGGGCAGTGATTTGAAAATTTTTGTGGCCTATCTAATCGTATATAGCCACTTTCCTTATCAACTTCATATTTTACAGTATCCGTGGGAAGCATTTCTATAAATGCGTCAACCTCATTTGGAACATTGTCACCCGGGGAGATGCCATGCCATGGATGAGAAACAAAATTAGCATTCTTATTATTCATAAAATTAGGGTTTCCTCTTTCAAGTTATTATTCTGAATCCTTCAAGTTTACTTTAAATCTCAACTATTTAGATTCCTTTTAAATTAAAAAGAATAATTTTTTTTATTATTATGAACTCTTTCGTAAATATATAAACTAATAACCAGACTCAAACCTTTATTAAAACAAAGAATAAGATAGAGCTAAGACTTTTTAAGCATAAATTAGAAATTAATTTTTTATAAAGATAGAGTGATAATTTGGTAATAGATTAAAAATATTAAATAATATAATAATAAATTATATTATTTAATATACCACTTAGGAAAAAATAAAAAACTCAAAAAGAGAATCTTTAGATTTTTAGAAAAGAATTGATCAAAAAGTAAAAAATGGGATTGCAAAGTATGAGTAGAAATAAATGATGGTCAATACATGAGATTTGGATTTGTTTCTAAAGAAGCGAATCACAAAGCTGAGTATAGATCATTTACTTAAAGAATAGTAGTGCGACCCTGCCCGCGAAAGTGGGTTAAGTCAAAAGAGTGAAGGAAACTGATTGCAGTGTCACGTTGCGAAATGTGCATATTGCGAATGGTGTGTGAAATTTTTATGTAAAAGT
>CAMCZP010000097.1 GCA_945887855.1 Leptospira interrogans serovar Manilae
CTCAATTTTGAAACTAGAGATCCATTTAGTTTAAGTTATTATTGTAACCGAGAAAACGCTAATTCAGGTTGTACACCATTCTCAGATATTTATGTAAATTTCACAGCCTCAGTTTCTACAAATATTGCAAAAAAAATTAAATTTAGAAATAATAGTAAGACGGTTTATCCTGAATTCTCAGAGGATTCTAGTGATGATGGAGTTGTAAATTCTGTTACATTCAAAGGTCCCTTTCCTGAAAATTCTACATTTCTTTTAGATATTCCAACAGATTTTAAGGATGACTCCGGTAGACCCATTCAAAATCCAAAAAAATATCCAATGAAAATCTCAATTGCAAAGTATCCCCCCATTGCAAAATTTCCTGCAAAATTTGGAATATTGGAACTAGATAGTGGTACTAGTTTACCGGTAAGCATACGGAATGTTGAGCCTGCATTACGTGCAAGATCACTCACACTCTCAAAAAATCCAACAGCAGCTATGGGTATTCCCGGAAAGAGAATGAAGCTTTCTGCAGATCAGGTATTACAATATCTAACCAAAATTCAATACCACGATAGAGAGAAATCAATCTTTGATAATCCTAAGTTAACATTTCCCTTCGAGGTACCCCAACCCTTGGGCTCTGAAGTATTTCAATCTGTAGGCATTCCTCTACAAGAGCCTGGTTTTCATATAGTGGAAATAGAAAGTGTCAATTTAGGTCGGTCCCTTCTGGAAAATAAAAGTACTATGTATGTCCCCACTACTGTGTTGGTTACAGGTATGGCAGTCCATTTGAAGCTAGGAAAAGAAAATTCTTTGGTATGGGTAACAAATTTAAAAACTGCACAACCCATAGCAGATGTTTCTATTTCCGTGAGGGATTGCAAAAATAAAGTAGTAGCATCCGGTACTACAGATCCAAAGGGATTATTGGGTATAAACTTACCGGAGCCACCTAGATGTTCCTATTCACCATACCAATTTGGGTATCTGGTAGTTGCAGAAAAAGGTAATGACTTATCTTTTGTGCACAGTTCCTGGAATGATGGAATTGAGACTTGGAGATATAATTTACCGGGTAGGTTTACCTATGGATCTCCATTTTTAATGCATACAATTTTAGACAGAACTCTCTTTCGAACTGGAGAAGTTGTAAACATGAAACATTTAGTGCGTAAACAAGAGATGAAAGGGTTTTCAATACCAAATGTGGATTCACTTCCAAGCCAGATGATTATTACCCATGGGGGGTCAGAGCAAAAGTATACCATACCAATTAAGTGGAGTACAGGGAGTTCGGTTGCTCAATGGATAATCCCCAAAGAAGCAAAACTTGGTTTTTATTCTATTGAGCTTAGGGGTTTGGGAGCTCAGGCAAACCAAGTGTACTACACTTCTAATTTTAGAGTAGAAGAGTTTAGGCTTCCCGTCCTCAAAGGGATTGTCACTGTTCCCGATTTCAAAATCATTGGTCAAAAAAATATCCCTGTAGATTTATCTGTAGAGTATTTATCCGGTGGAGGAGCAGGAAATTTAGATATAAAGTTTAAATACTTTGTTCAGGATTATGCTGATTTTAGCCCTATTGGATATGATGACTTTTCTTATTTTTCGGATTCACTCAAAGAGGGAAAAATTCATCGCCCCGGGTATTCCTATTATATCCAAGAGGATGAATATGTGGAAGAGGAGTATGAGCCCAAAAGTAAAAATATAAATAAAATTATTACAAAGTTAAATTCAAAAGGAATTGCCAGGGTAAATATAGATAATCTTATTAAAAAAGATAATCTATATTCATATATTCTAGAAATGGAATATAGAGATCCCAATGGAGAAGTTCAAACAATCTCTAATAAGGTTCCAGTATTTCCATCAGAATATGTGGTTGGAATAAAGGCTGATTCCTGGATTATTACATCGGATAAAATAAATCTCCAATCTGTAGTACTGGATATAAATAAAAAGCCTGTTCCTAATTGGAAAGTTAAGATTGATATTTTTCAAAGGAAAGTATTTTCTAATAGAAAAAGACTTGTAGGGGGTTTCTATTCCTATGATGAAATTGAAGAAATAAAAAGAATAGATACATTATGTGAAGGTAAGACAGATTCAACTGGACTCTTCAATTGTAGTGCTACATCATCTTTAAAAGGTGATTTTGTAGTACAGGCTACTGTAGAAGACAAATCAGGCAACAAAAGCTATGCGAAAAGTGAAATTTTTATGTCTGGATCAGAGGATGGTTATTGGTCCTCTTATTCTAATACAGATAGAATTGATATTTTACCCGAGAAGAAGTTTTATGAAGTAGGGGAAACTGCTAAAATAAAAATTAAAACTCCATTTAAAAAATCTACAGCATTGATCACAGTTGAAAGGGAAGGAATTTTAGATAAATATATTCAGGAATTAGAGGGCACAAATCCCATCATAGATGTACCTATAAAGAAAAACTATTCACCTAATATTTTTGTGAGTGTTTTATTATTGCGAGGTAGAATCGATAATCCAAAGCCTACAGCGGTAATAGATCTCGGAAAACCAGCTCATAAATTAGGTATCACTAATTTAAATATAGGCTGGAAAAATCACTCTTTGAGTGTAAGGGTTACTCCCGAAAAAGAAATTTATAAGGTTAGAGATACAGCAAAGGTAAAAATAAAAATAGAAGCTCCCAAAGGTACATCTATTGAAGAACCTACAGAAATCACAATAGCAGCAATTGATGAAGCACTCTTAGAGCTATCACCAAATAAAACTTGGGATTTATTAGACCAAATGATGGCTACAAGATCATTGGCAGTGGAAACCTATACTGCTCAAATGCATGTTATTGGTAGAAGGCATTTTGGTCAAAAAGGCGTACCACAAGGTGGTGGGGGAGGAGGGAAAGAAAAGACTAGGGAGCTTTTCAATACTCTTCTTTTGTGGAAGGGAACTGTAAAACCCGATAAAAATGGAGAAGCAGATATCACTATTCCACTAAATGATTCTCTAACATCCTTTAAAATTGTAGCTATTGCCTATTCAGGGTCTGATTTATTTGGCATGGGATCCACATCTATAAAAACAACTCAGGATCTTATGTTAATTTCTGGGATTCCACCTCTGGTTAGGGAGGGAGATGTTTTTGATTTAGAATTGACTTTAAAAAACAGCACTCAGAATGAAGAGGAAGTTACTCTCGAAGGAGTATCATCTTCCATACTTAAATTTACACCAAAAAAAATAGTAGTACAACCTAATTCTCAGGAAATAGTTAGTTGGGAAGTAAAAATTCCTCAGTCTATTGATTCTATCCAATACGAATTTTCTGCTAAATCAAAAAATTCCTCTGATAGAATTAAAATCAGTCAAAGAGTCTTACACCCTAATCCCCCTTCCGTAAGACAATCAACCCTATTCCAATTGGACAAAGAAAGTGTTTATCCATTTTTACCAATGGATATGAATACAGTAAAGAGCGGTGGGATAAATGTTGGAATTTCTAGGTCCTTGATTGGTTCATCAATAGGGATAAAAAAGTATATGGAAATGTACCCCTATAGTTGTTTAGAGCAGCAGGCAAGTAAAGCAGTAGCAATGCGTGATAAGGTTTTGTGGGATAAATTGATTGAAAAAATTCCATCCTATATGGATAATAATGGATTCTTAAAATATTTTCCATCCATGTACAATGGAAGCACTGTTCTCACATCCTATATCCTTTCCCTTTCTGAAGAAGCTAATTGGAGCCTCCCTCCCGAACAAAAGAAATCTATGGAAATCGCTTTAGCCAAATTTGTAGATGGATCTGTTATACAGAATGGAGTATTAGAAACTGCAGATTTAAATATACGAAAACTGCAAGCAATTGAGGCACTCTCTAGAATTTCCCCTAAATATTCAGAGTCATCTCAAGCTATTCGTATGAATAGTAATTTACTTCCCACTTCCGCTCTTATAGATTATTGGTATATATTGGAAAGGTCTAATTTAACGGATAAAATAGATAAAATTAAAAATATTGAAAAAATAATAAAAGCAAGGTTAAACTACCAGGGTTCTCAAATAAAATTTAGCACTGAAAGTGCAGATTCTCTCTATTGGCTTATGGTTTCTGCGGATTTAAATTCAGTAAAATTATTAAATTTACTAATAAGTTATAACAAATGGAAGCCGGACATAGGAAAAATAATTAATGGAGTTCTACAAAGGCAAAAGAAAGGTACATGGAGTACTACACCGGCTAATGCATTTGGAATTTTAGCATTGGAGAAATTTTCAAATGAATTTGAAAAAGAAAATATTACCGGTGAAACCAAAATAGTTTATGGTAGTACGCATATCCAAAATTGGAATCAATCTCCAGGTGGAGTAGAGAAGCTTTTGCCATGGGAGATGGAATTGCAAACTATTTCACTATCGCACAATGGGCGTGGTAAGCCTTGGATAAAGCTGGAAAGTAAAGCTCAGGTTAAACCAGAAATTGTATCAAATGGTTTTTCAATAGAGAAAGAATTTTTAAATGAAAATAACCAAAAGGTATCAAGCTATAAGCGTGGCGATATTGTTAAAGTTCGTCTAAAAATAAAAAGTAATACAGATATGACATGGGTTGTTATAAATGATCCTATTCCAGCAGGATCTTCTATTTTATCGGGTGGTCTGCGAAGTCCCATATCTGCTACAATGTCAGAAAAAAATTCTGATATTTCATCTACATTTGAAGAAAGATCATTTGATTCGTATAAACAGTACTATGAATACTTTCCAGAGGGTGAGTTTACACTAGAATATACAATTAGACTAAACCAAACAGGAAGTTTTGAAATGCCACAGACCAGAATAGAGGCAATGTATTCGCCAGATATGTATGGAGAGTTCCCAAATAAAACTATTCGGATAGAAAAGTGAATTTAGTACTACAATTTTTCAAAGATAAATCTATTATATCTGCTATTTTAATTCTATTTATAATGGAAATCTTGTTACAGTTTGGATGTTATAAGCCCTTTTTAAAGAAGAGTTCATACGCACAAACTGTAAATTATATCACTGATACTTCGATATCCTCCTTAAAAACATTAAAGCCAAATGTACTCATCATTGGTACATCCATAGCATACGAGGGAATTTCTTTAGAACTATTAAATGAAGCACTCAAATCAAATGGAATTGTAGTACAATCAGTAGCTGTGCCCGGTTCGGAGCTCATAGTTCAAGATCTTGCGATTAAAAAAATATTATCATCTGAGAATGAAATTCACACGATAATTCACATCAATGATTTACTTTTTCCCTGGGTAGATAGAGTTGTGTTGCTGGACTCCACATTGTCAATGATAGGTGAATTAGGTCGAAAAGATGCAATAGACGATATTGCAAATGATGAGTATCGTACTACATGGGAAGACTACTCTTTTTTATTTCTAAAATTTGTAGCATATAGGAGAGATATAGGAGATTTTATACTCTATCCCAATAAACGAATCAAGGATATTGGCAAAGAAATTAAAAAAAATAAAAAAATATTTTATGCTTATGACAACTCTTATGAAGAGTCCATGTCCTCATATAAAATATCTTCATTAGAAGACTGTATAAAAAAAACTATAGCAGGATCTTTGATTCCAGAAGGCTCAAATCATTACCATATGGATGCAATCTATAGAACATGTTCTCTTGCTTTGGGTTCTAAACTTACCTTTGATAAGAATCAGTTCACAGAACTCTATGGAAAAAGGCTTTCTAATTTATATAAGTACATAAAATCAAAAAATATTAAAATAATTAATGTATACCCTCCAATACCAACTTTGTTGGACAACAACCAATATTCTAAGCGAATTGAATTTTGGGAAAAAGAATATGCAAATATTTTAAGTGAATCAAGATACGATCTCTCTGATTCAATTCCCTTCGAGAACAATACTAATTATTATTATGATATGGTTCATTTAAATAAAAAAGGAAAAGAAATTTTTACTAAACATTTGGCAGAAAAACTTAAACAGGTTACTTTGCCAAACTAGGATAATCAATGTTATTTAATTCTCTTCATTTTATAATCTTTTTACCTGTAGTACTTTTTCTATACAATATTGCAGGAAAATATAAAAATCATTTATTATTATTGGCTAGTTTTTATTTTTATATGGCTTGGAATTATTATTTTATTGCATTGCTTTTATTTTCAATTGTAATTGATTATTTTGCTGCCCTCTCCATTTCAAGATTACCAGATGAAAGTCCTAAGCGTAAATTATATCTATTCTTATCTCTTTTTGTAAATTTAGGATTTTTAGCTTATTTTAAATATACTAACTTTTTATTGGGTATATGGAATGATCTCCAAATAACTTCCTTCAAATTTTCAGAATTTTCGATCATTTTACCAGTTGGAATCTCTTTTTATACATTTCAATCTATGAGTTATACAATAGATGTCTACAGAAAAGTTATCCCTGCAAGAGAATCTTTTTTGGAATTTTCTCTTTATGTATCTTTTTTTCCCCAACTCGTAGCTGGTCCCATAGTGAGAGCTACAACATTCTTTAGAGATTTAGAAAAAAGACTATCAGTAGATATAAATGTATTACGTTTATCTTTTGCTCAAATACTTTTAGGTTTTACAAAAAAGATAGTTTTTGCAGATAACCTGGCTCTATGTGTGGATCATGTGTTTAACACCTCCGCTACTTTAGGGGGGGTGGATATTTGGATTGGAGTTTTTGCATTTATGTGGCAGATATACTTTGATTTTTCAGGGTATACGGATATTGCAATAGGTGTTGCAAGACTCTTTGGTTTTCAATTTGATCAAAACTTTTATTTTCCATTCAATGTCAGCAGTATAAGTGAACATTGGTCAAGATGGCATATTTCCTTTACGTCATGGATTAGAGATTATATTTTCATTCCACTGGGAGGTTCTAGGGGTTCTGAATTTTTAGTATCCAGAAATATATTCATAACATTTTTATTTGGCGGAGTTTGGCATGGTGCAGCGTATCACTATGTTGCCTGGGGAGTATGGCATTCCTTTATGCTAATCACCGAGAGGCAATATGCTAGAACGTCAGTTCGGGAGTTTCTAAATGCAAAGGGGGGCTTTTTATATTACTCTATTTGTAGGGTCTTTACACTTTTTTGTATTGGATTGGGGCTTCCTCTCTTTAGAGCAAACTCTTTGAATGATTCATACCTTATGCTTGAGAAAATGTATCGCTTCCATATGTTTATTTCGGAACCTATTCAATTGATCTCTTATTTAAAGCTTGTAGTACTTCTTTTTATCACGGGTCAAATTTTTGAAAAATACAAACTCAAAAAGATGTTGGAGAATCAAAGAAGTTTTACTATTTTTATTTTAGTTAATTTTTTTCTCTTGTTGTGTTTTGGAGTGAGTGAATCTAAAAGTTTTATATATTTTGCCTTTTAATTTTTATTTCAACAGATGGATATGAAATTTCACCAATCATAGAAGCTTTGTATCCCTTTAGTTTTAAATCTTCCAGGCATCTGTATGCCTCCTCTTCAGGAATTACACCCAGTAATCCTCCAGAAGTTTGTGGATCAAATAGCATAGATACGTCATTTACAGAAAAACTTTCGTCCCGCTTTACAAAATTTTCATAAGATTTCCAATTCGAGGGAAACATTGAACTCTTAATTTCACTGTGTTTTTTTAGTATCTCCTCAATGCCCTCCAAAAATAGTATTGTGTCCAAATACACATTCGCACTCTTTTGGGACGCTTGTAAAATATTCAGGAGATGTCCCGCCAATCCAAATCCTGAAATATCTGTGATTGCCCTAACTCTGTGTTCTTTCATAATCTCTAGAGCTAAAGCATTTGATTGCAACATGGAATCAATTGCACTTTCAACCCATGAGGACTTGGACAAATTGCGCATATCCATTGCAAATACCAAACCCGTCCCCAATGGTTTGGTAAGAATCAATTTATCACCCACTTTACAAAAATCTTTGTTGAGTTCACTCCCTGCTTCCACTAGCCCCATACAGGATAGACCAATTGAAAACTCTTTTCCTTCATTGGTATGACCACCAATAAGTTTACAATCTTCTTTTAGTAATACAGAGCTGACTCCGGTGAGAATCCTAACCAGCTCATCTTCGGCATCATTTTCATCCATTTCTGGCAGTGTAACCAATGCCATTGCAGAATCAGGTGTAGCACCCAATGCATACAAATCATTCAGACAATGATTGGTAGTGATTTTAGCTGCAATAAAACTATCTTTGACTATAGGCTTAAAAAAATCTATAGATTGGACTACATGTTTACCCGGAGGAATGGAAAGTACCGCAGAATCATCTCTTTTTTCATTTCCAATAATGATTCTACTTGAGGAGTGTATTTTCATCTGATTTTTTACTATCTTAGATATTCTTTCAGAGAGGGGCTCTTGTTCTTCCGATTCTAAAAATTTGGAATTTTTTACTCTATCCAGAGATCTTTGTAGTACATTTGATCCCAGTTTGGAGCCACATCCCATACATTTAAAAATATCCTCTTTTTTTTCAAGGATTGGATTCATGTTTTTCATAGGGGAAAGATTTTGAAATTTTTTCATAAACTTTCGATCTATGGAATCTTTCCAAAGCCAAATCCATTTGGAAGGATTGGTTATAAACCCTTGTTTCATTGCAATAGCTCTTCTGTCACCTGTGGAGAGAAGGGATAAGAAATGTTTTTGTGGCTTGTATTTCAGTAATTTTTTATTTCGAGAACTTCTAATAATATTTTCGAAAAGTATTGGCGCTTGTCTTACAGCATACACTCCTGATTTTGCTAATAGCTCACCTTCTATGGACGCTATATCCCCAGCAGCAAAAATATCTTTATTTGAAATAGATTGTAAACTGGAATTGACTGAGATAAATCCTTTTTCATCTTTAGCCAGAGGAGAATCCATTATCCATTTGGGTGGTACAGCCGAAGTGGTAAAAACTAGCAAGTTTACTTCCATGGTAAATCCTGAATCACAGATCATTTGGATTTTATGTACGGAATCTCTTAGCTTTTGAACACGTACTACCCTTTCATTGCAGTGGAGTACAATAGATTTTTTAGTAAGTGTACTACGAACTATCTCTCTATTCTTAGTGGAAGAAGTTTCTAAAATATCGGAACTGTTATGAAAAATATGAATTTCAGGTTGTTTTTCAACATGTTTAAATTTTTCTCGCAAGGAAAAGGCAACCTCAATCCCACCTGCACCACCTCCCACAATTCCTATCTTTGCCTTATCCCATACATTGGGTAAATACTCAGAAAACGATTCCAGCCGCTTTAAAAATAAATGAATGGGTTTAACTGCCGTGACCACATCTCTATCACCCGAGACTGCCAAAGAAGGGCTACTGCCAATGTCTATGGAGAGTATGTCATAGGATAGGGGTGGTGATCCTTTGAGGTGCACAAGTTTTTCTAAAGGATCAATCCCAATGGCAGAATCCTGGATAAACCTAGCCCCCGTAAAATTACAAAGGTGGCGCAAATCAATATGGCATTCTCCAAACGTGTATTGTCCTGAGAGGAGTCCCGGCACCATTCCCGAATAAGGGGTCATGGACAGGGGAGAAACCAATGTAAAATTTAGGTTTGGCGGGAGATTCATTCCCATTTTCTTGAGTACCAAAGCGTGGGAATGGCCCCCACCTAACAAGACGATCTTCATATATGGGGAGTGTCCTTTTGGATCGTTTCAATGTCATTCTGTTTTTACTTGAACATTTTTCTTTTTCAAATAGAAATCTAGTATACATTTAAACTAGATCTGATATATATAAACACGTTGAAAATATATACCTTTAAACAGTTCCGAATGTTCAGGATTTTAAACTGGAATGCTTCTACT
>CAMCZP010000098.1 GCA_945887855.1 Leptospira interrogans serovar Manilae
TGTAGATTTAGATGGTCTTCTTAAAATTAGTAATGATTTTCGTATTCCACTTGTTGAAGACTCAGCTGAGTCACTAGGTAGTTATTACAGTGGAAAACACACCGGAACATTCGGTAAATTGGGAATCCTAAGTTTCAATGGAAATAAAACTATAACAACAGGTGGTGGTGGTGCTATCTTAACTAGTGAAGAAGATATTGCCAAAAAAGCAAAGCACCTAACCACAACTGCAAAACTACCACATAAATGGGACTATACACATGATCAAATAGGTTACAATTACAGAATGCCCAATTTGAATGCTGCTTTGGGACTTGCTCAATTGGAGGAATTACCAACCTTTTTAGAAAATAAAAGAAATTTATATCATTTGTATCAGGAATCATTTAAAGATTACAAAGAATTAAAAATTCAAAAAGAACCTGAATTTGCAACTAGTAATTATTGGTTACAGACTATAGTATTAGAAAAAGGATACGAATTAGAAAGAGATACAATATTAGATGATACAAACTCAGCAGGTATAATGACGAGACCTTCCTGGACTCTACTGCACAAATTAGAACCATTTAAAAATTTTCCTAAAATGGACTTAAGTATTTCAGAATCACTAGAAAAAAGAATCATTAATATTCCTAGTAGTAGTAATTTGGGAAGTGGTAAGCGATAAGAGATAAACGTTTATTTTTTTTCGCTTAATGCTCATCCCTCACATCTTTTTAAAAAAAATGCCCATCTATAATCTAAAACAAATCCAAGAAATTATTTATCTAGGGGAAGATTCTCTTCACCAATTTAAAATCAGTATTGAGATTCCTAATAGTTTAGCCGCAGAGATTTGTGCATTTGCAAATTCTCATGGAGGACTTTTACTTATTGGAATTAGTGATACAGGAAAAATAGTTGGAATTAAAGACGATGAAATTGATAAATTAAATCAACTGATTTCAAATGTAACAACAAATAATATCAAACCTCCAATTTTCGTTATAACCCAACTATTTCAAATGGACAATAAAAGAATTATGATAGTTGATGTCCCTCTTGGAAATAATAAACCATATGAAGCCGCTGGAGGATTTTGGGTAAAAGATGGAACAGACAAACGCAAAGCAATTAGAGAAGAGTTGTTTCGATTGTTTCAGGCTTCCAATAGCTTATTCGCAGATGAAATGAATTCTGGGGTTGTAATCCAAGAACTCGATCAATCCTTTTTTGAAAGATTTTATGAAATAAATTACAAGGAAAAGATAAATGAATCAGGTCTAGAGCTTGGCAATTTGCTTACAAATTTAAAATTAGCAACCAAAGATGAAAAACTTACTTTGGCAGGATTACTTTTGTTTTGTCGAAATCCGGAAAAAGACAAGCCTCAATTTATGATTAAAGCTACCCACTATGCAGGCAAGGATAGAGGAATAGCCAGTTTTATTGACAAGGAAGATATTGGTGGTAACTTGCTCAATCAATACGAAAGAGCAGTTTCTTTTGTAAGTAGGAATTTAAAAAGAATTCAACAAACAAATGATTTTAATGAAAATGGGAGTATTGAAATTCCAGAATCAATCTTTAGAGAAGCAATTGCTAACGCTATCGTGCATAGAGATTATTTTATTCCCTCTCAAATTATGATCGATATATTTACAGATCGTCTAGAGATCATTAGCCCTGGTAAATTACCAAATACATTAACAGAAGAAAATATTCAATTTGGTATCCACATTGAAAGAAATCCTATCTTACTTACCTTCTTACAAAAAATGAACGAATTTAAATACTCAGGTAGAGGATCTGGAATTCCTAGAATGTTCCGTACGAGTAAAGAAAATCAAATAAAATTGGAATTGAAAAATGAGATTTCAAATGATAGGTTTGTTGTTAGAATGTATAAACGTAATTAATAAAGCGTAAAACAAAAAGCATTGAGCGATTAAGGAAAAAAATTTATGATTATATTTACAGCAGCTTTAAAAAAAACACAACTATAAAGCATACTATTCCAAAATTTGATGGTATGTGTATGACATTAAATTGTAATAGAGATAGTTTCTCATTCCAATTCTATCAATGAAATTGAAAATAAGATATGGAATTATTTTACATCTGATGTCAATATAGTATGGATCATTTTACCAAATCATAAAGAAGTAAAAATATATAAATCTATAAAAGATATAAAAATTTGTATAAATAATAATGTATTTGAAGCAAGAAATGTATTACCTAATTTTCAGATAAATGTAGATGACATATTCGGATAGTTTTTTATAAAGCAAAGATAAATAAGCGTAAAGTAAATATTTTTTTACGCCTAACTCTTAACCTTTAAATTAAATATAAATCTTCAATGGAAAAAATTATCTTAATTGGTGGCGGAGGTCATTGCAAATCAGTAATAGATGTTATACGAGAAGAAGCAAAATTTAAAATTGCTGGGATAATAGATTCTAATTTACCAATAGGTTCTTCCCTCTTAGGATATAAAATTTTGGGAGGTGATTCTCTAATCATAGATTTATTAAAAGATTATAATAATTTTCATATAACTGTAGGACAAATTAAAACCAGCACCATTAGAAAAAAAATAGCAAATGTACTTTTGGAAAATAAAGCTACTATACCAAATATTATTTCTCCTTATTCACATATATCTTCATTTTCAAAATTAGGAATTGGTAATACAATATTACACAGAGTAACTATTCAGGCAGATTGTGAAATTGGAGATTTTTGCATCTTAAATGATCACGCACTCATTGAGCATGATGTAAAGATAGGAAAATACTGTCATATTGCTACTTCAGCAACAATAAATGGAAATGTAATAATTGAAGATGACGTGTTCATTGGAAGTGGAGCAGTTGTAGTGCAAGGCTCTAAAATCAAATCGGAAACATTTGTAAAAGCTAATCATCTATTCAAATGATAAAAAAAACACTCATTATCGCAGAAGCTGGAGTCAATCACAATGGTGATCTTAAACTCGCCGAAGATCTAATTCGCATTGCCGCTAAATCGGGTGCAGATATAGTAAAATTCCAAACATTTCAGTCAAATGAAATATCTTCCAAACAAGCTGGTAGAGCTGATTATCAAAAAGCGAATATGGGAGAAGATGGCTCTCAGGTTTCCATGTTAAAAAAACTGGAGCTGACTTTAGAGATGCATAAGCATTTAATAAAAGTATGTAAAGAAAACCAAATTGAGTTTTTATCTACAGCTTTTGACTTTCCAAGTATTGACCTTCTTAACGAATTAGGGATTAAGATATGGAAGATTCCAAGTGGAGAAATCACCAATTATCCCTATCTTAAAAAAATAGGTTCCTTGGAACAAACAGTGATTCTTTCCACTGGGATGTCTACTCTTGGAGAAATTGAATCTGCCCTAAAGGTTTTGGAAGAATATGGAACGCCCAGAAATCAAATAACAGTTTTACATTGCACCACCGAGTATCCTGCACCTTTCGCAGAGGTGAATTTAAAAGCAATAGAATCGATCCAGAAGGCATTCAAAGTGCGGGTTGGATATTCAGATCATACCGAAGGGATTGAAGTCTCTTTAGCGGCAGTAGCACTGGGTGCAACTATCATAGAAAAGCACTTTACAGTAGATAGAAATCTCCCCGGACCCGACCACAAAGCGAGTCTAGAGCCTCACGAATTGAAATCACTTGTGAGTGGTATTCGAAATATTGAACTAGCGATGGGTGATGGAATCAAAAGGCCTTCCGAGTCCGAAAAGAAGAATATGCCAATTGCCCGAAAGTCTATTGTTGCAAAAAGGAATATCTCCAAAGGTGAAATTCTAACTGAAGAAAACTGTACCACCAAACGACCAGGCAATGGAATTTCCCCGATGCGTTGGGATGAAGTCATGAGTAAGCAGGCTATTCGAGATTTTGGTGAGGATGAACTCTTAGAGTTATGAACTATGGAAAATAGTCTATTAGAAATCATAAACAATGGAGAAGACTCCTATACTGAATTCAAATCTGGGAGAGCACATATCGACAGCTTAGCAAAGGAAATGGTTGCTTTTGCCAATACGGCAGGTGGAAAAATCTATTTGGGTATTGAAGATAATGGGGAGATTACGGGTGTAGAAAAAGAAATTTGGGAAGAAAAACTAGTTCAAATCGTAAGAAACAATATCGAGCCTTCCCTATCTATTTTTATCAAAAATAGAAAAGAAGACGAAAAAACTGTTCTTCAAGTCGAAATAGAAAAAGGAAAAAACAAACCTTACAAAGTTAAAACATCGAATAAATACTACATTCGAGTTGGTTCAGTTTCTACCGAACCTTCTCAGGAAGAATTGGTTCGATTGTTTCAGGATGGTGAGTTGCTCCACTTTGAGGTAAAGTCTATTCCAGGAACAACTGTTCAGAATTTAGAATCAATTTTACTCAGGGAATACTGCAATCAGCATAGAAAAATAGATTTAGAAGATAAAACGGAAGAGCTATTTCGAAATCTGCAAATTTTGGGAAAAAACTTCGAATGTACGATTTTGGGAATGTTGTACTTTGGAAAAGATCTGACTCAATTTCTTCCACAGTCAGGAATAGATATGTTTCGGTTTTCAGGAACAGAAAAAGACACAGACATCCTAGACCACAAAACAGAGATTTTGCCAATTCCTCAACTAATTGAGGTAGGTGAGAGGTTCATTAAGTACAATTCTTCTACAAAGGCTGTTTTCAACCAAAGCGAGACAAGAAGGGAAGATGTCCAAGAATACCCTGAGTTTGTAGTGCGAGAATTATTGTCCAACGCATTTGCACACAGAGATTGGTCTATTTTTGGTCAAAGAGTTAAAATAGATATTTTCAGTGATCGTTTAGAAATATTTTCACCCGGTAAACTTCCCAATACATTGGAGCTTGAATCAGCTATATCAGGTATCAGTTACTATAGAAATCCCATTATATCACAAATGCTAAAAGACTACTCCTTAGTAGAAAAATCAGGCAGAGGACTTTTAAAAATTCTAAATTATTATAAAAAAAATAAACTATCTTTACCAAGATTTGAAGCTACCAATTTCTTCTTAAAAGTTACCCTGTACCCCATTCGTTAAACTCCAATGAAAAATAAAGTTTGCGTAGTAACCGGGTCAAGAGCTGAATATGGTTTATTAAAAAACCTAATGAAAATATTCAAAGAATCTTCTGAATTTGAACTACAAATAATTGCAACAGGCATGCATCTTTCGCCTGAATTTGGTCTGACATACAGAGAAATTGAAAATGATGGTTTTGAAATAAATAAAAAAGTAGAGATGCTTTTGAGTTCAGACACTCCTTCTTCAATTGCAAAATCAATGGGGCTAGGAATGATTGGGTTTGCAACTGCTTTGGAAGATTTAAAACCAAATTTAGTAATTATCCTTGGGGATCGAACTGAGATTCTTTCTGTTGCGAGCTCATGTTTGGTAATGCAAATTCCTATTGCACACCTTCATGGGGGAGAAACTACAGAAGGAGCATACGACGAAGCTATAAGGCACTCTATTACTAAAATGGCACAATTGCATTTTGTAGCGGCTCATGAATATAAAAAAAGGGTCATACAACTCGGAGAGAACCCAGCATCCGTACATTTGGTAGGTGGTTTAGGTGTTGATGCCATTCATAATATTGAACTAATAAATAAAAAAGATTTAGAAATCGAACTAGAATTTAGCTTTGGGAAAAGAAATTTATTGGTTACTTTTCATCCGGTAACTTTAGAGGGAAATTCTGAAGAACAGATGATGTCTTTATTAAATGCATTGGATGCATTTCCTGACATACATATTATTTTTACATTTCCCAATTCCGATGCTGAGGGCAGGTCAATCATTCAATTGATAAAAGATTATTGTATTACAAGAAAAAATTCTAAATACTATGTATCCCTTGGTCAAAAAAAATATTTTTCTACAATACAGTATGTAGATGGAGTATTAGGAAATTCTTCGAGTGGGTTAGCAGAAGTTCCAACATTTAAGAAAGGAACTATAAATATAGGTAATAGGCAGAAAGGTAGATTAAAAGCTGAAAGTGTTATAGATTGTGATTCAAGTGAAAAATCAATTTCATCATCAATTGAGAAATTGTTCACTGATGAATTTCAATCCAATTTGAAATACACAGTTAATCCTTATGGAGAGGGTAAAGCAAGTAAAAAGATTTTTAATATTATCAAAGAAAATATATCAAAAATTAGTCTCAAAAAACAATTTTATAATTTATAATTCCAAATTTACAATTCGCAAATATTTCCTAAAATAAATCCATACAAAAAGCAATAAAACAATTAAGTAGTACATCCTAAAATTTTATTATAATAGAAAATTTTGAACAAAAATATTTACAATATCCTAATAACTGGAGCTGGACAGCTAGGATCTCGATATTTGCAAGGTCTAGTTAAATGTGAAATACCATTAAAAATATTTGTTTTTGATATTTCTAGTTATTCACTTGAAACTGCTAAAAACCGTTGGATAGAAGCAAATGGATTAAACAGTAGCCATGAGGTTATCTATTTAAATTCATTTGAATATATTCCTGAAAATCTAGATTTAGTAATAGTAAGTACTACTTCTTCAAATAGACTAGATGCTATATTAAATATTAGCAAACTATCAAATGTAAAATATTGGGTATTAGAAAAAGTACTTGCTCAAAGTTTAGTTGATCTTGAAAAAATTTCAAAACTTTTAGGTGCAAAAAAAAATGCATGGGTAAATACTCCTCGTAGGATGATGCCATGGTACAAAGAAATTAAATCTACATTTGAGACATTTTCTCCTATTCAAATGAAAATCATTGGAATGAATTGGGGACTAACTTGTAATTCATTACATTTTATTGATCTTTTCTCTTGGATTACCGGGGAAGAATTAGTAAGTATAAATACTAATAATCTTGATCAAGATTGGTTTGAGAGTAAGAGAAAAGGATATTGGGAAGTAAATGGTGAATTAATAGGAGAATTTAGTAACGGATCAAAATTATTTTTAAATTCTAATGTAATTGAAATGGAAACAGAGATTCTAATTCAAGAATCTCAATATTGGAAAATATCAGAAAAAAATGGGATTGCTGAACGTAATGATGGTTATGTTATAAAAGGAAATTTATTTCTCCAAAGTGAACTCACCTCAATTCTAGTAGAATCTATCTTACTAAAAGGATATTGTGACTTGCCGGATTTGGAAGAATCATTAAAGCAACATAGAGTTTTTATCAAAGCTATTGTATCACATTGGAACATGATCATGAAGACAGATAATAATTTAGTGCCAATAACCTGAGAAAAATATTATGAGTTTATGGTTAATAGGTGCTGGGATAATGTCGTTAGAATATGCAAAAGTCTTGAATAGTTTAGGTGTAGATTATGAAGTGATATGTAGAAGTTCCTCATCAGCCGAAAAATTTAAAAAAGAAATTAATAAACATGTTATAATTGGTGGTGTAAGCAATGCTTTAAAAGAAAATAAACCACCCAATCAAGCCATTATAGCTGTTGGTGTTGAAGATCTTGCAAAAACTACAATTGATTTACTAGTCAGTGGAACAAAACGTATTTTATTAGAAAAGCCTGGAGGAGTTAATACAAAAGAAATATCAGATGTCTACAAAGTAACAAATTCCTATTCTGCTTCAGTTCTCTTAGGGTACAACAGAAGATTTTATGCCTCTACCCAAGCTTTAAAAGAAATAATTATAAAAGATGGTGGAGCTACTAGTTGTAATTTTGAATTTACAGAATGGTCACATGTAATTAAAAATATTGTAAAAGAAAAAGTTGTAAAAGAGTCTTGGTTTTTAGCTAACTCAACACATGTTGTTGACCTAGCTTTTTATTTATGTGGTTTTCCCTCGGAATGGCAAAGTTATCATAATGGTTCACTTAAATGGCATCCCACTGCATCCCGATTCTGTGGATCAGGTATCACAGAAAAAGGAATACTTTTTAGCTATCATGCAGATTGGGAAGCTCCTGGGCGTTGGAGTCTTGAAGTTCTAACAAAATTAAATCGATATGTTCTAAGACCCTTAGAAAAACTTCAAAAAATTCCTCTTGGAAAATTAGAAATAGAAAGTATAAATATAGATGATGAATTTGATAAAAAATATAAACCAGGATTATATAAGCAAGTGAAAGCTTTTTTAAATAATGAAGATGAAGAATTTTGCTCAATAAAAGATCAAGTAAATCACAGTTCAATATATGATAGAATTGCTGGTTATAATAAATTATCTATATAAAATAAATTAACTAATTATAATAATATTTTAAATACTCAGATTATTAATAAATTTCCAAATAAATTAGTATATCATTGATAAACTAATTATCATGATACTTATTTCACTGCAAAAAACCCATAAATAAAAATTATACTCTATGCAAAAATACTTTTTTCCAAATTTCGGATTAAATATCTAAATATTAATGACGCAACTGCAATAACTATCTTTTTCCGCCGACGGGCGTAAAAAAGTCAAGGATTAATGCGAATAAAATTGCAAAAACTAACTTTTTGCAGGAATGCCATTATTACAAATAAATATGAATATAATAAAATCTGAAACATCATCTTCTAAATGGAGAATGTGTCTAATTAAAATAGATTCAACTGTTGGAGATGCTATCTTAAACCTAAACAAATCTTCATTGAAGATTGTATTGGTTATAGATTCAAATGATATTCTCATAGGAACAATTACAGATGGAGACATACGCAGAGGATTATTAAAAGGTGTAAATGCAAGTAGTTCTATTGAAACTATCGTAAAAAAAGATCCATTGGTTGTACCACCCGATATGCCTAGAAGTTCTGTCATTCAGCTTATGAAAGCTAATATATTCAGTTCCATTCCAATAGTTGATCAAAATAAAGTTGTGGTAGGTTTGCATCTACTTAGTAATTTAATTACTTTAGTAGAAAAAAGTAATACAATGGTTATTATGGCAGGTGGAAAAGGCAAACGACTGTTGCCTCATACAGAAAATTGTCCAAAACCTCTATTGCCTGTAGATGGGAAGCCAATGCTCGAACATATAATTACAAAAGCCAAATTTGAGGGATTTAAAAATTTCGTTATATCTATTCATTATCTTGGACATATGATAGAGGAATATTTTGAAGACGGACGAAAGTGGGGAGTAAATATACAATATCTAAGAGAAAATACTCCATTAGGTACTGCAGGTGCACTTTCCTTATTATCGCCCTCTCCAAAGGAGTCAATTGTAGTAACAAATGGTGATGTAATGACGGATATACAATATGGAGAAATATTAGATTTCCATATAAATCATGAGAATGTATTCGGAACTATGGCTGTTAGGTCACATGAGTGGGAAAATCCATTTGGTGTAGTTAAAATTAAAGGAGTAGATATTATGGGCTTTGAAGAAAAGCCAATAATAAGGAGTCACATAAATGCAGGTGTATACGTACTTGACCCTGAATCTATTTCTTTATTAATCCCAGGAGAATACTGTGATATGCCCACTTTATTTATGCGTCTACGTGATACACATAAACGT
>CAMCZP010000099.1 GCA_945887855.1 Leptospira interrogans serovar Manilae
TGAATCCAAACTGAAACATATTCGTTGCCTATTTTAAACTATGCAAGGAATAAGAATTGTTATGAAGTGCTTTTAGTATTTTACTAAAAAAGATCATTCTAGAATTTCAGTACGTAAAAAAATTATTAGTTTTCTTCATCCGTTTGGTGAAGATAATAAGGAGAGAAATGCTCACATTTCGTATGCCTATGCATCTACTTTTTCTCATTCTCTTTTCTATTTTACTCCAGAGCTGTGCCCTTCTCCAAGGCTTTCTAGGAGCAGACAACCAACCTTCCTTTACGGTTGCATCTGTTCAAATCCAAACAATCACCCTTGAAACCATTGTCCTCCAAATCAATACCAAGGTGAAAAATCCCTACCCAGTTTCGCTCCCTAAATCACTGGTGGAATTGAAAGTGTTCATAGAAGGCTCTCCCTTTGCTTCTATTTCCAATTTAGATTTGGGAAAATTGGAGGCATCGTCTACTACTCCCCTTCCCATGGAAGTAAAGATCAAATACTCCGATCTAGTAGAAATTTACAAAAAGATCCCGGGAAAGGAAGTGATAGGTGTTAAAATTGATGGAAAATTAAAAATACCTCTCCCGGAGTCTCTAGCATTTACAGGAAAAAACGTATTAGAATTTCCTTTTATTCAGGAAAAGCAAATCCCTGCTCTTCTTCCCTCCATAGCCATTCGAAGCTTTAAAATCCTAAAACCAGAGCCTTCTACTTTGGGTGGGGCTGCCTCTTCTGCAGTGGTGAATTCTGCCATGAGTTACATGGATTCTCTTTTGGGAGGGAAAAAAGCATCCATCCAATCAGCAGCAGAAGCTGGTCTGAGTTCTGTGGATCTCAATGTAGATACCGAATTTGATATTGTGCTGACCAACCAAGCTGCTGCCAAGCTCAACTTTAAAGATTTGAAATACAAACTCAGCCTGAGCGGAGAGCCATTTTTGGAAGGTTTGCCACAAAGTATCGTGAGCAAAGGTAATGAATCTATTCTCAGCGTAAAAACTTCCTTCCCCCTCAAATCGCTTTCAAAGGGTATTGCATCTGCCATACAAAAGCGATCCTCTCCCTTTCAACTAAAAGGAATCTCAGGGTTGCAAGTTCCCGGGATTCCAGATGGAGTCTTAAAGTTTGAATATGATAAATCAGGTACATTCTCTTGGTAGTACATTTTATTCACTCCTTCCTTCTATTTCTTTTTTTATTAATTAGTAACTGTACTACAACTTTTCAGAAAAAACAGGATTATATTGCTTCCACAAATGCTCTTCAAGCTAAGGATTATAAAACAGCAGTAAAATTGCTCCCAAATTCAGAAGGTACTACATTTATCCGTTCTATGGAGTCTACCTATTTACATCTCATCCAGGGAAAACCAGAGATAGATGGGCTTATCAAATATGCAAATAAAATTGAAAATAGATTGCGATACAGTGCCTCCCGTGAAATCAAAACTTTTTTTTATTTAGAAACACCTGAAGGGTACTACGCCTCCGAGCATGAGATTATCTGGATGCATATGCTTCTCAGTTGGGGCTATTCTCTGCGCGAAGAGTATGAAAAAGCCTATATAGAAGCAAAAAAAAGTTCAACCCTTCTCTCTAATAACTGGAGTGAAGAAGGAAGGTTTGATGATGCCTTACTGCGTGTATTACTAGCCGGACTCTGGACTCTCTGTGGTCACTGGGAAGAAGCACAGGTTGATCTGCGGGTTGCCTATAGCATTGACCCTTCTTTGAAATGGGCGGCAGAACTTGCAGAGCTAACAGAACCTCCTGAAAATTTTATTATAGTACTGGGTGGCACAGGTCCCGAACCCGTATGGGATCCTACTGTGAATATAAATCTTCTGCGGGGAGCACGGTCTCTTCGGTTTGATTCCTCTTCTCTAAAAACTAAAATGACCCTATTGGATAGTACGGGGAAAGCTTTGAATATGCAGCTCACTCCCAATTCCAGCAATTGGTACAAACGCCACATGGTCCGAGACAATGCAATACAAGATCTTATCACAGATTCCAAATATGGACAGGATGTTCTCGCAACAACAATCAAAGAAAGTGGTAGATCGGTGGCGACCCTTACGGGAGGTATTGTATTGGGTGTGGCATCTGTAGCAGTGGGTGGCGGGCTCATCTATTTGGCGGCACAGTGCAACTGTGGAGATTTGAGTGGAGCCATGATTGGGTTGGGAATAGGAGTCATGGTGGGAGGGGTTCAAATGGGATACGAACTCTTTGAAAAATCCCTAGAGACAAGTGCGCAAAATTTTAAGGATACTGTGGACATCTCCGATGACTATCGCTATGTTCGATTCTTACCAGAATACGCCTGGGTGGGATACAGTCGCGAGAAACTAACCTATCCCATAAGCACAAATACAAACCTACACTCTCTGGAGATTTCACAACCCAAACAACCATCCATTGGCTCTATTGGATTTATCCCTGATTCCAAAGGGATGAAATAGAGATTTACCAACCTACCCTTTGTCTCTTAGAAACTTTTAAAAACTTTTTTTCTTCCTGCCATTCAATGCTTCCGGTAGAAAGTTTTAGGAGACGAAGTGTGACAACTATGTATTGGACCTTATCTCCTTCTACATAACGCAGGTTGTCTGTGATCTCTCCGCTCAATTTAAAATTAGGAGAGAGTAACTCCCCCACAGGAAGTTGGGAATCTGATTTGACGATTCCTTTTTGACCCAACTCAATTTCTTTGATAGCATCTGCACGCTCTCTTCGATCTACAAAGACAATTTTTCTCTGCAGTAAATTGGTTACAATGGAATTGGTAAGCATTCCAGTTTCAATGTGTTCGGAACTACGATTTTGGATTTTGGAAAGTTCTATATAGGGTTTTTCTTTGGATCTATCAAAATACTCCTGAACAGACCCTACCATATATTCCGCTGTGGCACTTATTTCTGCAGGACCCCATTCGGGAGTAGCCTCTTGCTTCTCTTCTTGCATGAACTTTGTTGTGGTACAAGAAGAAATTAGAATTATAATAAAATAAAAAAATAATCTCATGAAGGAAATATTCCAAAGATGTGAATATATAAGCAATCATAGATTTCGTTGAACCTAAGTTTTTTCTTATCTAAAATCTAATTATTCCTTGCAGAGAAGAGAGTCTAACCAATATTCTTACTCTTAAAATGGCATCAAAAAAGTCTCAACCCATAAAACTATCTAGTGACAATAAGCAAGAATGGACTTTTTTAAGTAACCATGCTCATATACTCATTTGCCTCTACAGAGATTCCACCATTCGCCTCCGAGACTTAGCTTTGAATGTAGGAATTACAGAAAGAGCTGTGATAAAAATTATTGAAGACCTAGAAACAGCAGGAGTTCTCATTCGCTCTAAAGATGGCAGGAGAAACAACTATAAAATTTTTGACACAATCTCTCTGAGACATCCTTTAGAATCTCATAAAACTATAGGCGATTTACTTAAATTACTCAAATAATGTTATTTCTTTTATAATTCAAAGTTCCCCTTACAAATCGTAACTAATTAAAATCACTAAAAATCTATGTATATCCCAGATTTCTAATCAGAAATCTTGTGAAATATATTTTCGCATAGAATCCAGACCGCTCCGCGGGGCTTTTTGCAGGGCAAAAAGTCTCACGATCAGTTATCTATCAAAATGCCTTTGAATCAATGAATAATTGATTCATATTTAATTTCATTAGAAATCTATGTATATATATAAAATTAGTTTTTTTATCTTAATACATGAATTATTTTTCTAGTATTTAATATCATGTATTTTTATATAGTCTTAAACAAATGTAAGGAGTAAATAGTATGGATGTTATGGATACATTAGTGGCTAAGCTTCTTTCACCAATGGTGCTTGCCTTTGCACTAGGAATTTTAGCTAGTCTCATAAAGAGTGATCTGAAATTTCCAGAAGGGCTCTATATTGGATTAACAATTTATTTACTATTTTCAATTGGGCTCAAAGGCGGCATGAAGCTTTCTTCTACACAATTGAATGAGTTTTACTTACCTGCCATAGGTGCAATTCTAATGTGCTGCGTCATACCTATATGGTCCTATTTCATTTTAAATAAAATAGGAAGATTCAGTGTAGATAACTCTGCTGCTATAGCTGCGCACTATGGCTCTGTTTCTGCGGTAACGTTTAGTGAAAGTATTTCATATATGGATATGATGGGTGTTACCTTTGAAGGCTTTATGCCATCTATGCTTGCAATAATGGAAGTACCTGCCATTCTAATATCTATTCTAATAGCCAGGTTAAACTCTAAAGAAACCTCTACTTCCTCCTGGAAACAATTGTTTCATGAGTTGTTTGCGGGACGGGGTACGGTTCTTTTGATAGGAGGACTATTGATTGGATTTCTCACGGGAAAAAAGGGATTTGAACAAGTAGCTCCCCTTTTTGACACCCCATTTAAAGGAATCCTCACTCTCTTTTTATTAGAAGTAGGCTTGGTGACGGGTAGAAAGCTACATGAATTAGTTACAGTGGGACCATTCTTAATTAGCTTTGGATTGATCATGCCTATACTACATGCGTGCATAGGAATTTCTCTGGGAAAGGTGATTGGTTTATCTTTAGGGGGATCCACAATATTTGGAGTTCTGTGTTCAAGTGCGTCGTACATTGCTGCACCCGCAGCCATTCGAATAGCCATTCCAGAAGCACTGCCTAGTTACTATTTAACATCTGCGCTAGCAATTACGTTTCCATTTAATATAATCTTGGGATTACCACTTTATTATACAATTGCAAAGTATATTTTTGGAGGATCAGCATGAACTTAAGCAGCATACAATTGATCACTATCATTTCTCTGGATGTCTTAGAAGAAAGAATAATCCATGATATCAAATCTTTAGGTGTAAAAGGATACACTGTGAGCGAAGCTAGAGGAGAAGGATTGAGCATTCGTAGAGATGATAACTGGGAAGGAAGAAATATTAGAATTGAAATCCTTGCCAATGAAGAAATGCAAAAAAAAATATTTGAGCTTTTACAAGAAAAATATTTCAATAAATATAAAATGATTGCATTTAGCTATCCTGTAAACGTACTACGAAGAGAAAAATTTGAATGATAAATGTGGATAATAAGATAACCTTTTGCAGGGTAATAGTCTCATAATCAATTCCAATTGTGATCCAGGACACACAAAAACTAAACAAATTAAAATAAATCTTTACAATTCATTCAAAAGTTTGGGAATAGATTAGGTCTAAAAATTTTGGAAACATTCTATAAGTTCCTTAAAAATCATAAAAAAGGAATGCTCAAAGCATTTTTAGGTATATTCATTCTATTCCAATGTAGTAATAAAACTTTAGGTATTGACACATATATGAATAAAATTTGGGATTTAAGAACCACTTGGATTGTTTCTCCGACCCAAGCTGTATCACTCTTTACAGATCAAACAATTCTCATAGATGTGAGAAGCTATACAAATAGATTCATTTCTCCTCTTAAAAATAGCATTTACTTAGATTGGAAAGAATTTAGTTTAGATTCCAAACCAGATCGGGGCAAACTAAAAAATAAAGAAGAAATTCTTAAAATATTAAATAGTAAGAATATAAATAGAGATAGCATAGTACTCATTATTGGAGATCCTCTAGGTGGCTGGGGAGAAGAAGGAAGAATTGTTTGGATGTTTAGAGAATTAGGATTTATAAATTCATATATCATCGATGGTGGTAAAAAATATTGGGACTTAGCAAATGAACAGTCTATTTCAAAAAATATATCACCTTTTAAGGCTGATAAAAACAGATTTACTTCTTATGATATACAGGCATTGGAACTAAAAGAAAAATTAAATTCTCCTAATTTTGTAGTACTTGATACAAGAGAGAAAAGAGAATATCTGGGTAGTACCCCATATGGCGAGACTAGAGGTGGTCACATACCAAATTCTAAGTGGTTTTATTTTAAAGATTTATTTGATTCTCAAGGATTTATAAAAGATAAACAAAAAGTTGAATCACTGTTATCATCTATTAATATTAATCCTTCCTCTTCTATTGTAACATACTGCACAGGAGGAGTGCGGTCAGCCATGGTAACTGCAATTTTAGTTAGCTATGGCATACAAAGTAGAAATTATTCAGGTTCTATGTGGGAATGGTCATCTCTAAAAGAAGAAGATGGATTCTTATTAAGTAAGTAGTACTATTTTTATTATGAGTACTACATTTTATAATCCATGCTTACTCATCTTTGCCAAAAATTTAATAGTTGAAATTGCAAAGACTAGAATAAATCAATGGATTAGAAATGATCCAGGTGTGGAGATTCTATTTAACTTAAAAACAAAAAATCATTATTACATACCATAAATTAACTTAACAAAAAGGAGAAGATATGGATTTATTTTTTATAGGAGAAATTCTACTGAGTATTTTATTGGGATTTGGTTTAGGATATATCCTTTTTCTAAACAAACTTTTGATGGAACGAAAGTCCAGTGAGGAGCAAAATATAAAATTTCAAGTACTACAATTTAATTTAGATCATTCTCTAGCAGAAATTAAGAAATTAGAGAATCTAAAAAGTACATCTGATCATGAAATCACTTCCATTCGAAATAAATTGGTTACAAGTGAAACAGAAAATAAAAACTACCAAAGTAAAATTACTGAACAAAAACAAGAATTAGTAGATTTAGGAGAAAAACTAAAAGATCAATTTAAAAATTTGGCAAATGAAATACTAGAAGAAAAGTCAAAGCGTTTTACAGAACAAAATCAGGTGAACCTCAATAATCTCCTAGGTCCCTTGGGTGAAAAAATCAAAGATTTTGAAAAAAAAGTTCAGGAAACCTTTGAAAAGGATATTGCTGAAAGCAACCAGGTAAGACAACAAATTCAAAATCTCACAGAACTCAACAAAAAAATGACGGAAGAAACTACAAATTTAACATCTGCACTCAAGGGATCAAGTAAGGTACAGGGAGATTGGGGAGAAATCCAATTATCTAAAATTTTTGAGCTATCGGGCTTAGAGCAGGGTTTGAATTACACTCTACAAGAAAATATAAAAACTGAAGATAATATGAATGTAAGACCCGATGCAATAGTCAAGTTTCCAGATGGAAAATCAATTGTGGTAGATTCAAAAGTATCACTCACTGCTTATACAGATTTTTGCAACGAGGATACTCCTTCTCTTAAAAAGGCTCACTTGGAGCATCATTTGATTTCAGTAAAAAAACACATAGAAAGCCTCTCCGGAAAAGCCTATCAAAAAAACCTCGACTCATCTGTAGATTTTGTATTTATGTTTATGCCCATTGAAGCTGCATTCACTCTGGCAATGCAATCGGATCCCTCTTTATTTCACACTGCATCAAAGATGAATATATTTATTGTAACACCCACTACCCTTCTCTCCAGCTTACGAACTGTAAATTATACATGGAAACAAGAATCCCAAAAACAAAACATAGCAGAAATTGTAACTCTAGGATCTGATATCTTAGACAAACTGACAGCTTTCACAGAAGATTTGACAGATATTGAAAAACATCTCAATTTAGCATTAAAATCCTACTCAGAAGCAAGTACTAAATTTACAGGAAAAGGTGGTATCACATCTAAAGTAAACAAAATGAAAAAACTAGGTGTAGTACAAAATAAGATTCCCAAAAGTACTTCTAATCTACTACTTACAGACATAGATGAGGAGGAGTAGTATATGAAATACAATAGATTAATATACAGCATAAGATATGGATTTTAACGATTACTGACGCAACTGTTATAACTATCTTTTTCGGCCGACAGGCGGAAAAAAGCCTAGGATTGTTGCAAATAAAATTGCAAAAACTGACTTTTTGCAGGAACGCCATTACTTAATACTTTGAATCAATTTAATAGCTAATCTAAAAGATGAATCAGGATAGGCAATTTGATTCACAGTTCCTGTTATGAATAGATCTTTTTCTAAATTACAGTATGCGAGAGCACCTGAAAGCCCGGAGTGACCGATTAATTCTGGAACACTCCCAAATGGATTGAATATCCAAGGTAGTTTAAAACGATGAATCCCTATTCCAGACTGCATGGGAAAGAAGATAGAATTCCAATCTTTTAACTCAAGTATGTAAGACTCAGGAAAAAACTTCCCTTTAAAAAAAGACTCTATGAATACTATCATATCTTTGGATGTGGATACTATGCCTCCATCCGGCCCAAATGATGTCATTGCTTTTGGAATATGTAGTACTATATTTTTGTAGTACATATCTATTGGTCTTTTATCTGAAGTATCACTATAGAGATATGTTTTTTCTAATTGTAATGGACTAATAATTAGCTCTTGGTAATTTTCCGAAAGTGATTTTTTGGTTATGAATTCAATAATTTTTCCTAAAATTTGAAAGTTTGTGTCCGAGTAGTTCGCCTTTCCATTAGTTCCCGGTGGGAATAAGGAATTTAACCTTTTAGTCATTTGGATTGATTCTTCAAAACTCCATGCTCTATCTTCTATCTCCATGAGTTCCATCTCTAAACTCTGACCTTTGTCATTTTTTCCCTGAAAGTAATCAGGTAAACCTGAAGTATGTGCTAATAAATTTTTAATAGTTATCTGAGATGAATAGTCTATTTTTTTGTACTTGTGTAAACCTTCCAGTATAGATGGTTCTATATACTTTGAAATACTATCTTCTAACTTTAATTTACCATTTGATCTAAGATTTAGTATTACAGCCGTTGTAAATAATTTGGTAGTACTTGCAATAAAATATTGCGAGTTCTCTTCCATATCTCCACTAGCAGCAAAATATAATTCTCCTTTGTTTTTAATACAAAAAGATGCCCCGAATACTTTTTTTTTATCAATTGCTTTATCTAAAATTAATTGTACTTTTTCTTGTTTATCATTCATTTGATACCCCAATATTTATTTTTTATGACCAAAATTAAAGCCCAATAATTAGAATTCAGGAAAACTCTTTACAGCTCCCATAAGTACCAATCCTATATATAAGAGAGTCACCGCAATACGTACGACTTGAAACTTTAAAATTCCAATCTGAAACCTTAGTTGAAGTCTCCAAATATTCCATGCTAGATGAGGAGCCAATGGTATCCATGCAATAATCATCAAAATTGGATTACCTCCCAAATGAGGTATTGAAAAAATAGGAATTGTTGTAAATACCATAGAATATGAGGATAAAACAAACAGAGTATGTAAATTTAACTTTTTAGGTACTCCATAAATTTTCCAAGCTGCCCATATATGCCATAGAAGCCAAACAGAAGACACTCCAAAAAAGATGGATGCAGGCAATGGCATAAGCTCCATCGGATCCCCATGTTTCATATCATAGTACAAATGGACAAAGATATATCCAAATGCATTTGGCCAGGCTAATATTCTATTCCAATTTATAATTGATGCTTTTTCCATTATTGTCAATCTCTTCTTTTGTTATTATGTACTACATATTTTAAAATATTATTTTCTATTAACTTGATTAGTCGGATAGGGAATAT
>CAMCZP010000100.1 GCA_945887855.1 Leptospira interrogans serovar Manilae
TTTGTGGTATTACTCCAGTAGGTGTAACTTTTATTTCTCCCATAAAACGTTCCTCTGAAGACTACAGAAAAAAGTGGTTGGTTAAAGTTGAGAATTTAGGTAAAAAAGGAGCATAAATATTCTACTTATGTCTTACGATCGTACCATACAGAATAGACAACAGGTATTACAAGTAAAGTTAAGATACTGGAAATATTTTCATTGTCTACGGTTTTGATAAATGCAAAGAAAAAAAAGAATAATAGTAATAAACCTTTTTTTAAAAGTATTGAGAACTTTAAATTCATAAGCTTACTTTTCAATGCACCTTTTCATACCCTATTTTTATCAAGTATTTTGTCAACATACTAAAATTTAAATACAATCTTTTTATATTTTTAAATATATTAATTATACTTAATATTTATAGAAATAAATTAACACATCTATTTAATAAATTTATTATAATAATTAGAATAATTCTAATAAGTCCTCTGATAAATATCATAGGTATTCAAACAGAGAAATACAAAAAAGATATTTCCACTTCTATCACTTTCAAGATAATGATTATAGTAAAGATAAAGGAGATAAAACCTTGGCTACTACGAAAACAGAGTACGATGACTTTATTGTAAGAGGATTTATCATTTCCGCTATGGTATGGGGTGTTGCTTCCATGCTATTTGGTGTGATAATTGCTTTTCAAATGGTCTATCCACAACTTAATTTAGGACTTCCATATACAAGCTTTGGAAGATTACGACCTCTCCATACAAATGCTGCTATCTTTGGATTTGCATTGAGTGTCATTTTTGCAACTGCATATCACACAGTTCAGAGGCTATGTAGAATAAGAATGATGAGTGATGGATTATCTCGCATACACATTGTTCTTTACAACCTCACAATTGTTCTAGCAGCAATCACATTGCCTCTAGGATACAGTCAGGGTAAAGAATATGCAGAATTAGAATGGCCTCTCGATCTCTTGATAGTTATTTGGTATGTTATCTTTTTTATCAATTACCTAGGCACAGTTATCAAACGGGAAGAAAAACAAATGTATGTAGCTATTTGGTTCTATATAGCATCTTTTGTTACAGTTCCATTGCTTTTTATTGTAAATAATCTTGTCATACCAGCTAGTCTTATGAAATCATATTCAATTTATTCTGGAATTTTTGATGCAAATATCCAATGGTGGTATGGTCATAATGCTGTTGCATTTGTTTTAACCACTCCATTCTTGGGATTGATGTACTACTATCTACCAAAACACATCAACCTTCCAATTTATAGTCATAGGCTTTCTATCATTCACTTTTGGAGTTTAATTTTTATATATATCTGGGCAGGGCCACACCATCTTCTCTATTCTCCTATTCCTGAATGGTTACAAACTGCGGGTGTAGTTTTTTCAATCATGCTCTGGATGCCTTCTTGGGGTGGTATGTTAAATGGATTTTTAACACTCACCCAAACTAGAGATAAAATCAAAGTAGATGCCACATTGAAAATGATGCTTGTTGCCATTACATTTTATGGGATGTCAACCTTTGAAGGTCCACTCCTCTCTATTCGTGCAGTGAGTGCAATAGGTCACAACACCGACTGGATTATAGGTCACGTTCATAGTGGTACTTTGGGTTGGGTTGGATTTTTATCTGCTTCTGCATTGTATTACTTAGTTCCCAGACTTTGGAACTCTAAACTTTATTCTGAAAACCTTGCAAATTTTCACTTCTGGATAGGAACTCTTGGAATCCTACTTTATATTGTATCTATGTGGGCATCAGGGATCACTGAAGGATCTATGTGGAGAGCTTTAAATACAGATGGAACTCTCATGTATCCAGACTGGGTAAGTATCACGGAAGAATTAAAACTCTTCAGATTAGCACGCGCAATAGGTGGAAGTATGTTTTTCATTGGAATTTGTGTGATGATATTTAATTTTATAATGACCATGAAAAATAAGGACAGTGGTTTTGAAGCTACAGATCTTAGAGTTGGGGTAAGGGGATAATTATGGATAAGCTATTAAATTGGTTTTCTGAGATTGCAGACCGTTGGGATACAAATGCTATTAAGTTTACAATCTATGCAACCATAGCCGTTATCATTGGAGGAGCATTTGAGTTGATTCCTCCCTTCTTTTTGGCTCAGTCTGTTATTCCGATCTCTGCAGTGAAACCCTACAATGCACTAGAACTTGCAGGTAGAGATATATACACAAGAGAAGGATGCAACAATTGTCATACACAAATGATCCGTCCCTTTAAATGGGAAGTAGATCGATTTGATCCAAGTGGGGCATATGGAAAAGATGGATACTCCAAAGGTGGAGAATATGTATATGACCATCCATTCCTATGGGGCTCAAAGCGTACCGGGCCCGATTTGGCACATGAATCTCAAATAAAACCTTCAGTAGATTGGCATAAGCGTCATTTGATAAATCCACAGGCAACTGTTAATAATTCTATTATGCCTCCCTACCCCTGGCTTTTTGAGGAATCAGCCAAGTTAAATTCAGAAGAAATAGTATCACACATGAAAGCTCTCTCAAAAGTGGGTGTGCCTTACACAGATGCTGACTATTCAGGTGCTAAAGAACTTGTAGATGGAAAACTTGAGGGGGATGCATTGATTGCATATCTCATGAAACTCGGGAAAGATACTGCAAACCTAGAAAGCAGTGTGAGGTAACCCTATGGGAGAAATTGAATTACTTGTGATCTATAAATCACTACGACTCCCCATTTTAGTAGCTGCCTTGTTATATATCACGTGGTACACATATGGCAATAAGGCGAGAAGGGAAAAAATTGAACAGGCAAAATTTAGAATGTTAGAGGAGGATTAAAATGAAAGAACCAAAAGAAGTAGATGGTATATACCAAGCAGACAACCCCATGCCCGAGTGGTGGAAGCTAGTATGGCTTTTAACTATCATTGGTAGCATTGCTTATGCAATTTATTTCCATGCGGGATCGGGATGGTTGCAAGCAGATGCATATAAAACAGAAGTCGCTGAACATGAAAAAAAATTCGGTTCCCAGAAAAAAATTGGTCTCACTGCCGAAGGGACAAATCCATTCCGAGACAACGAAGTAGCCATTGTAGATGGGCAAAAGTCATTTGCAATCTGTGGAGCATGTCACAATGCAGATGGAAATGGTCTTGTAGGGCCTAGCCTAATGGATCAAGATTGGATACATGGTAGTACAGACCAAGAAGTTTACAATGTGATCATGAAAGGTGTAAATGGCGAAAATTTAAAATTAGGAAAAGGTGCAATGCCCGCACATGAAAAAAGTTTAGGTTCTGAAAAAATTCTAAAAATCATGGCATGGATAGCCAAAAATAATACAAGCTTAAAGAAAGGAATTTAAAATGATTATCTCTCGTCCGGTATCTGGAAAAATAAGATCCAATAGAACACTAGTCCAAATTCTACTCCTTGGAATATTCTTTGTATCCCCCTGGATTGTAATGCCATCCGGTACTCCCTTCATTCGGTTGGATATACCGGCGAGACGATTCCACTTCTTAGGAAATTTTTACATTCCCCAAGAAGGTATTATTTTATTTCTATTTCTCCTCACTATGGGACTTTCTCTCTTTTTCTTTACAGCCTTAATTGGAAGAGTCTGGTGTGGTTGGGCATGTCCACAAACAGTCTACACAGATGTATTTGATTTTTTTGGAAGAATGGTTCTTGGTAAAAAATACGGAAAGGCTGATGCACCTAAAGCCGGAATAGTAGCAGTCCATTTTGTTTGGATACTTGTATCACTAATAGCTAGTTTTCACTGGATCGCATATTTTGCAGGTCCATATAAGATGGTTGGGGATCTACTTACTTTTAATATAATAGGTGAGTCTTATCCTTACTTCTTAGGTTTTTTCACAGTTGCAATGTATCTGGATATGGGGTATGTCCGAGAGCAATTTTGTAAATACGGATGTCCCTATGCTAGATTCCAAACCATTTTAATGGATGAACATTCTTATAACATTACCTATGATTACAAGCGTGGTGAACCACGTAGAAATAAAAAAGAAAAATTAGGTGATTGTGTATCTTGTAACATGTGCCTTGTAGTATGCCCAACAGGAATAGATATTAGAGAAGGAATGCAGATTGGATGTATTGCATGCGGTAAATGTGCAGATGCATGTACAATAATTATGGCAAAAGAAAATAAAAAAACTTTAATAGATTATTTTTCTTTGAACCAAGTAGCAACACAAGATAAAAAAATCCAATGGATTCGTCCCCGCACACTTCTCTATGGAACCCTACTCACTATTGTAGTTAGCACTGCTGTATTTAAACTTGTAACACGAATCCCCCTCTCTGTCAAAACACTAGCAGACCCCACTATTGAACCTTCCTACATAGATAAAGATACCTTACGCCAAATGTATAAAATTAAGTTATACAACATTAGCTATTCCACCCAAAACCTTCAATTCAAAGCATTTACAGAAGATGGAAATAGAGAGTTAATTGTTAGGACTGGAATTGAAGGGAATATCTACAAGGTTGAAAGTGGCGAAGTTTTAGATGAAAGAATCATGCTTGAATTAAATATAAAAGAGGATGAAAAAGCACTCAAATCAGTTCCTGTTGTAATACATGTAGTTGATACAGGTAATCCCAGTATTCATGTAGAGAAAAAAATACCACTTAGCATTCCATTAGCAAAAAATTAAGGAGAATTATTATGTTTAAAGGCATGGATCCATCTCTCAAATATACCTTTTATGGTATTTTCACAATCTTTCTTGGACTCTTCATTGCAACCTATCATACACTGACCATTGCATTTACTAACAATGAGGGTGTGATGAATAAAAACTATTATGAAATTGGTTTAAAATATGAGCATGTCATTGAAGAGCAAAAAAAACTCAAAGAAGAAGGATACCATTTTGAAAGCTCCCTACTCTCCACCTCCCCAACATTAAAGACAGGGATAAACGAAATAGAAATTAAGTTTTTAAAAGGAAACGAAAATCTACCCGAATCTTCTGTGGAAGTAAAAATTGAAAAAAGAGCAACAGAAAAATTTACACATAGTTCTTCCTTATTAAAATCAGAATCAGGTCAATTTTTAGGCACGTTAAATATTGAAACAGAAGGAAAGTGGTTTCTTACAATCACAGGAACTGATCATGGAAAGGTATTAAAAAAATACTTTCCAATAGATGTAGTGAATTAGGAATGCAAACTATCAATGTTCTCCTTTGTCATCATTGTGGAAATGAAGTAGATTCAAAGCCCATATTTAAAACAATAGATAATAAAGAAGAAGCCTTTTGTTGCGAAGGATGTCTTACAGTATCTGAAATTATTCATTCTTCTGGAAAAGATTTATACTATAGTCTTAAGGGAAGCAATACACTTGATAGAGTGAATTTATCCAACAAGCCCCCAGAAAATCTTGACACTCCTCAAATTTATGAAAAATATGTTGTACAAAAAAATCCCTCAACATCAGAAGTGTATATCAAAGTTATAAATATCCACTGCTCAGCCTGTATATGGCTTAATGAAAAAGCACTCTTAGAAATAGATGGTGTGCATACTGCAGTCATTAATTTTGCCACCGGTACCGCTATGGTTTCCTTTGATAAAAATAAAACTTCTATCACAGAAATCTTTAATTGCATACTTTCAATTGGTTACAAACCCATTCTATTCAAACCCGGTGAAAAATTAAAAAAAGGTCAAAATAATCTTAAATCCCTTCTCTTGAAAATAGGTGTGGCAGCTTTTTGTTTTGGAAATATAATGCTTTTCAGTGTGGCGCTCTATTCGGGATATTTTTCTGGAATTGAACTGAGCTATAAACGCCTCCTTCACTATGTATCATGGGCTCTAGCCACACCAGCGTATCTATTCTCGGGCTCACCATTTATGAAGGGAGCTTTTTCATCCATAAAGAGAAAAACTCTCACAATGGACGTACTACTATTTTTAGGTATTTCCCTAGCTTACTTCTATAGTGTTTATGTGACAATTTCAGATAATGGTGAGGTTTATTTTGATTCTGTATGTATGATCTATTTCTTTATTTTAATTGGAAAATATTTCGAAGAAAAATCCAGAGTAAATTCCCATGAAAAAATAGATGAACTTTTATGTAAGTTACCGGAGATGAGTATTTGTATCACTAATTCATTAGAAAATACAATCCCATCAGAGAGTATATTAGCGGGTATGACAATTAAAGCTCTAACAGGTGAGAGAATTCCAGTAGATGCGAAACTACTCACAGATAAAATCAATGTAGATGAATCTTTCTTAACTGGAGAATCCAGACCAATTACTAGAAAAAAAGGGGATATTGTTCAGGCGGGTTCTATTTGTTTGGATAGTTCTTGCTTATTATTAACAACTAGTTCTTATTCAGATTCATCGCTATCTAGAATGAAAAATAGAATTGAAGAAGCAATCCTTTCTAAACCAAAAATCCAAATACTTACCGAGCGTATTGCAAGCACATTTATTAAAACAGTTTTCTTTGTAGCCATTTTATCATTTATTGGATGGATTGCATTCACTCATGATTTAGAAAAAGCCCTTGTGTATACAATATCAGTTCTTATTGTAGCCTGTCCCTGTGCACTGGGAATCTCTGTCCCTACTGCTCTTGTAACAAATCACATTGTAAATTCTAAATTTGGTGCTATTTTAAAATCTCCAAATGCAATTGATCCTCTCTCTAAACTCGATACCATCCTCTTTGATAAAACCGGAACACTCACTGAGGGCAAATTTCGAGTTATGGAATCTACAATCCAAGATTCTACTCTATTATCTTATTTGTACAAAATAGAAAGAGAAAGTAGACACCCGATAGCGCGATCAATTTTAAGATACATAGAATCTACAGATCCAAATTTCATAAACTTTCAAAGTGATATAGAAATAAATGACATACAAGTTTTGAGTGGAGAAGGAATTCTAGCAACCATCCTAGATATGGGTTTAGAAAAAAAAGTTGTAATTGGAACTGCCTCCCTTCTTAGAAAAAAAGGTTTTACCGTTCCAAACGTAAACAAAGAAGGTTCAATTGTCTATGTGAGTGTTAATTCAGATTTCAAAGGGTATCTTTTACTGAGTGATACGCCAAGGAAAGAATCTTTAGAATTAATTACCCTCCTAAAAAAAATCATTCCTGATATACGCTTAATCAGTGGAGATAGAGAAGAAATTGTTCAATCCACAGCTACCACTTTAGGGATTTCCACATACCAGGCTAATTTTAAACCAGAAATGAAAGCCGATCTTGTAAATACCTTGCATAAAGAAGGGAAGGTGGTGGCAATGGTTGGAGATGGTATCAACGATAGCCTTTCATTGGCTGGTGCAGATGTGGGTATTAGCCATTCAGATGCAGAAGATTTATCAATTGATAAAAGCGATTTAATCATTATTTCTGGAAATTTATTGAGTATTCACAAAGCCATCTTAAGTGCAAAAATAACGGCAAAAGTTATCAAACAAAATATAATAATATCTCTGTGTTACAATTCTATCATGCTGCCCCTTGCAATATCTGGTCTTATGATTCCTGTACTATGTGCAGGATTTATGACCCTAAGTTCCTTAACTGTTTTATTGAATTCCCTTTCCATTAGATGGAGATCATCCGTATGACAGCATTGTATATAACAATTCCACTTGCAATGATCTTAGCCGTGTTTGCACTTATCATTTTTCTTATTTCTATGAAGAATGGCCAGTACGATGATATAGAAGCTGCTAAGTATCGCATTTTATTTGATGAGGAATTTCCCAAAAAAAAGAAAGATTCCAATGGATAACTTTACCCTTATTTTATCCCTAGCACTCCTACAGGGATTTAGTAGCTCCTTTCACTGTTTGACAATGTGTGGTCCCCTTCTAGGAGCAGTGACAACTATACCAAGCTCTAAGTGGGTATCCAATGGAACCTACCAAATGGGTAGGTTTTTTTCATATACCGTATTGGGAATGATCTTAGGACTTAGCGGAACAGGTGCAGACTCTCTAGGTGACCTTACCCAAATCCAATGGATGTCTGGTATGATTTCAGGAATGTTTTTGGTCTATATGGGATCTAAAATCATAATGGGCACTTCCTTTCACAATCCCTTCTTACCCTATTTTGCAAAATTCTCTTCCCCCATCTACAACCGACGAAGCCAGCCAAATAAAAATCCATACCTTACTGCCTTTTTATTTGGTTCCTTAAGTGGATTCTTGCCCTGTGGCGTCCTCTATCCTGCCTATGCCCTGGCATTTTCTAGCGGCAATTTATTTGGTGGTGGTTTGATCATGGGCTCGTTTTTTTTGGGTACATTTCCAGCTCTCTTTTTTGCAGGCGAATCCATTCATTTCCTTCGAAAATTCTTCTCCCCAAAAGCACTCTCCTATTCCGGAATCCTTCTAGTTTGCCTAGGTCTGGGTACTGTCTTTTTTCGAATCTATACCTCTGCTTCCTCCGAACCACAATGCCATACCCCGGCAAATACCTTAAAAAAGAATATTTTTAATTTATAAAATGAGTCAAAAATTACTTTCCAATTCTTAATTACTTGTAAATATTCCATAAATATAAATATTATATCCTGAAAGCAGGATATTCAATTTTTGGGAGTTATGTATATGATGGTTTCAAAAATAGACTTGGAAAATGGCAATAAAATTTTAAAAGATCTTCCCCATACGAATGATTTATCATTTGGAATTATGTATCTTTCCAAAGAATTTAAGAAACTAGAACACGATCTACTCCCCAACCTATGCACGGAAAAAACAAATCCCGGTATCAATGCATTTTATTTTGATAGAGATAGAAAAAACCTATACCTCTATTCTTTTATTTGGACAGAAAATCATAAACTTTTTAAGGAAAGGCTCCAATCCCTCCTCCAACCAGGGCTGGAATCACTTTTTTCATTAGATGAATCCACATCCAAATTTCTAAATGAATTTAGAAGAACATTGTATGAAAATGCTGACGGTATCAACAGAATTTTTATTTATTTTGTTTTCAATGGTGATTCGGAAAAAGCAAATAACAGTGCTACACTTTCAAGCCTACGAGAAGATCTCGAGTCAAAAAAATATATTATAGATAGTTATTTTAAAAAAAGAGAAATTAGCTTAACTGTAGATTTTGTTTCCAATGAAAATAAAAGGATTGCAAAATTTAAAATAACAGACAAATCCTTTCGCTTTGAAATTGAAATTAACAATCACCTAGAAAAATCCAATAAAAACAATCATAAACTCCTCTTAGGATTCATTAAGCTACATGATCTCTATTTGATTTATACAAAAATGGGCCAAAGACTCTTTGAAAAAAATATTCGATCCGGGTTATCTCCAGAAAA
>CAMCZP010000101.1 GCA_945887855.1 Leptospira interrogans serovar Manilae
TGAGATTAAAGAAAAATTGAAATTAAAAATGAAATATATACTTGAACAATAAGGTTCTAATCTCTGAGGAATTAAAAAATAAGAATTAAAGTAAAAAGAAATTTGAGATTAATGAAGAATTTTAATTAAAAAAAATTTAGTCTTTTAGCGTTAAAGGCAAACTTGCTGAGTAATTACAAAAATTGAAATAAAAAAGAAATTTAGTATTTTTATCTTGGCTGAGAAAGATTAACAAATCCTAAAAAATTCTCTCCTTGACCAAGTTAGTCAAATTAGTCATCATAGTCCCATGAAAACATTTTCCGTAGCCCATGTTAAAACAAATCTTTCCTCTATACTTAAAGAAGTGGAATCAGGAGAAGAATTTGCTATATCCTTTGGTAAAAAAAAAGAAATGATAGCTGTAATAGTGTCGTACAATGCATACAAACAATCCAAGAAACGAAAGCTGGGAACACTAAAAGGCAAAATGACTGTGGAATTCAAAAAAGATTTTAAAATGTCGGATAAGGAGTTGTTCGGGAAATTTCAATCAAGTTCAATTTGGGTAAACTAATAATAAATAATTTAACATCGGAGCAGTTTTACTTTGAATTGGAGAATAGTTTTTTTGAATGCTCATCTAATCTATAATAGAATTCTTATCTTTCTCTAAAGAATTAACTTCCATCTATCTAAAATTAGCTTTTTCCATTTATTTTGTATCTCAGTGGGTAAAGGATACTCTGAGATAGATTCTAAAACAGTGGGAATTATTTTTTGAACTCTTGCCCAAAGTTTCATCCTTGTCTTTTCTGTAATACCTAAATTTTCAGCAAATAAAAACCAATCTCTTTTATTAATATTTGCCTTTTTTCCATTTAAGGTAAGAGCTACTTCTTCTTTATCTTCTGGAAGTAGTAAATGAGTAGCCAATAGATCATAAAGAGGAGTAAGCCTGTAACCATCTATAGTGTAATACATTGAAAAATTTTTTAAATGCATATCGGAATTTCCAATAAGCCATGAAAATAAATTGACTACAAAAAAATTATAAACATCTAATACAGAATAAATGGAAATAGATTTCAATCTTTTTCCAACAGATTCTAAAGATCCCTTGTATTTATCCTCGGTCAATCTTTCCATAATTTGACAAAAGTCTTCCATTGGAACTTTCTTCTTTGTATTTTGATCTCGATCGATTCTTCGAGTAATATATGCCAATTCGCCTGTTTGCATAGGAATAAGGGCAAAAGGTACAGTTTGTATTTCAAAATATTTGGCTAAATGCATACTAGCATATTCTAACTCTGGCAAAAAAGGGAACTCTTCTGTGGGAAGTTTTAAAATAAAACCACCCCCGAGACCGATCACTGTTAGACGTGATGAATTTTCTAAGCTATCATCAGTATATGCTATGGAAATTTTCTTTTGTACTCCCGGAATTGTTATCTTATGGCCTGTTAGAATTTGTGCATATTCTTCTAAAAGTTCATGTTTTATATCTAGACTCGGAGGAGGATATGTATTAAAAAATTGTAAACTACATTTTTTGTGATACCCTTCTTGAGATTCATTAATTTGTTTATTACATATATAACAAACTCTCATATTTATTCCTGCTCTATGACTGAGACAGCACCTATACAGTCATTACATACTTTGAGTAAAAGACTCATTCTATCTCTAGGATTAATTTTCCAATTTTTCGTGATATAGTTTAATAGCCAACCTTCGGGAATCAAACCATCAAAATAAGGAGGAATAGTTTTAGTGTAATATGGTTCTCTCTTTAGAGGATAATTTAATCCTATAGGCATTGCATGAAAAGAATCTAAATAATTTTGGTCATACTGAAATACATATCCTTTATCTGATTCAAATAGCACACCTGCTAAATGCGAATGAAAATAGACCAACCCTTTTCTCATTTTATTTGACTTGCATCCATTTCTTTAGGAATCTGTACTACACCAACACAACATCCAAAAACAGACAAAACTTGATTAATCTTATCGAGACGTAGTGTAGCTTTATTTTGCTCTAAATCTCTAATAAAACGAATACCTACTCCGCTGATTTCGGAAAGTCTCTCCTGTGTGAGCCCTAAAGTCTTTCGTTTTAATTTTACAAATTCTGAAAGCATATAATAAAACTATACCCGTTTGGGATGAAAGCAAGCATTTTTCTAATATTTATACCCGTTCGGGATGAATTTTATGAATCCTTTATGATTAATTTTCTAAATTCACACATCCAAAATCAATAAGAACCCTACTCAGGCAGAAATCCCTCATCTAGAGCCTCTTCAAAGGTATAGGGAGGCTTTACAGGGAATGAAGTTAGTGGCAGACCGGTCTCCGCCGAGGCTAATTCTCTCGCTTTGTTGTATGACTTCTTGAAATTGTCTCTTGCGTGATTTTCTAAAGTTTTACTGTCCTCAAACTCTTCTTTGATTTGAATCCTCTGCTCTGTGATGGTATAATTCCAGCTGTTACCCCTTCGATCTTTCTGGTAAATCCATTTCAAGAGATGAGAATTTAGAACCCTCATTCTACTGAGTATCTCCCTTAAGTCCCTTTTTCCCATCTCTTCTAAAGTCTCTGCTATGTGTTCGATATCTATCAAATCCACATTACCTTCCCGGAGTAACCTTGCATTTTCGAAGAGCCAGAGATGCTCATCCTTTTCATAAAGTTTTTTGAGATCCAAAGTGGTTTGCATGTGTTCTATTGTGAGCGATCAAAAGATAAATGTCAATAAGTAAAAACTCAAGGCTATGACATATCCAAAAATAGTTCTAAATATTACATAGCCTAATTTATTTAATTGTATTACCTAAACTCCTCCAATCATTACATGTTTGGTAACCAGATAGTCTCCAACAGATTCAATTGAAAGATCCTTTCCAAATCCACTCTGCTTAAATCCCCCATGGGGTGCTTCCGATGCTAGGGGAAGATGGTCATTGATCCAAACCGTACCAAATTCCAACTTTTTAGAAACCTTCATGGCAAGCCCTACATCCTTTGTCCAAACCGAGGAAGCCAGACCATAATTTACATCATTACATAGTGTGATACCTTCTTCTAATGTTTCAAAAGGTAGGATAGTTATAACGGGACCAAAAACTTCATTTTGGACAATTTCAGATCTCTGCTTAGCATCTACAATCACTGTCGGTGAATAGTAGTAGCCCTTTTCAAAACCTTTGGGTGTATCACCTCCGGTAAGAATTTTTGCACCATCTTTTTTTGCCCTTTCCACAAACCCGGAAACTCTTTCTTTTTGTACTTTTGAGATAAGGGGACCCATCTCTGTGGTATCTTCAAAAGGATTGCCATACACTACTTTTTTCATTCCCTCTACTAATGCTTCTGTTACAGCATTCAATTTTGATTTGTGTACATAGAGTCGGGTAGCCGCAGTACAATCCTGTCCTGTATTACAAATTGTCCCGAAGGTTGCCTTACCTGCTAATAATTCAATGTCTGCATCCGAAAGCACCAACATAGGAGCCTTTCCACCCAATTCCAAATGAACCCTTTTGAGAGATCTCGAGGCAATTTCCATGATCTTCTTACCCGTCTCTGTTGAACCAGTAAGAGAGATCATTCGAACGAGTGGGTGTTCAACCAATGCCTGTCCCGCTTCATTTGGTCCGGTGACTACATTGAAAACTCCATCTGGAATTCCTGCTTGCTTAGAAATTTCAGCCATCATAAGGGCAGTGAGGGGTGTGGTGGGAGCGGGTTTTAGTATCACAGTGCATCCAGCTGCCAGGGCGGGACCTATCTTCCAAACTGCCATGAGAAAAGGGTAATTCCAGGGAGCAATTTGACCAACCACTCCCACGGGCTCTTTTCGAAAAAAGGATGTATAACCTGCTGCAAATTCACCTGCCCTATTTCCATTCGTATCACGAGCTGCAGTTGCAAAGAATCTGAGATTATCTATACTAAATGGAATATCCCCGGCAAGACTGAGAGTTGTGTAAGGCTTACCTGTGTTGAGTGATTCCGCTCTTGCCAATTCCTCTTTATTCGCCTCCAATAGATCTGCAAATTTCCAAAGAATATTTGATCTTTCTCCTGGTGTGAGCCCCGACCACCGACCATCATAAAAGGCTTTATTTGCAGACTCTACAGCAACTCCCACATCTTCCTTACTTGCCTCGGCTACAATAGCAACTTGTGATTCATCTGCCGGATTTTCTATTATTCTTGTCTGACCATTTTTTGGAGATTTCCACTCTCCATCTATCCAAAGTTTATATTCCTTCATATGTACCTCAGCGATTCAATACCTGTAATGTAGATTTTTTTAATATTTCAATTCCTTCTTCAATTTCTTTGGGATCTGCGGTGATTGGAACAAGGATACGTAGTACGTTTCCATACACACCACAACTCAGTATGATAAGTCCATTTTCTAAACACTTCATGCTAATTTTTTTGGTTAGATCTGCATCGGGTTTGTGTGGATCCCCGTCCTTCACATATTCAACCGCTACCATCCCTCCAAGACCCCGCACCTCTCCAATCTCTGGAATAGATTCTGCCATTTTTTTAAGAGAACTTTGTAAGATATCACCCAGTCGTATTGATTTTTCCAAAATTCTTTCTTCTTCGATGATTTCCATCACTGCCAGAGCCGCAGCACATGCCAGGGGATTTCCCGCATATGTACCCCCAAGCCCCCCGGGTTCAACAGAATCCATGATGGCAGCCTTTCCAATGACTGCACTCAGAGGCATTCCACCTGCAAGTGATTTTGCCGAGGTGATCATATCGGGCTCTACCCCACTGTGCTCAATTGCAAAGAGCTTTCCCGTGCGGGCAAAACCAGATTGTACTTCGTCACTAACCAAAAGTATTCCATTGTCATCACATAGCTTTCTCAATTTCTTTAAAAAACCATAGGGGGCAATATAAAATCCACCCTCACCCTGCACTGGCTCAATGGCAATAGCGGCTACTCTATCAGCATCTATGTCTGACTTAAATAGGTTTTGTAGTACCTTTAAAGAATCTTCCTCTGTAATACCATGGTACGGTATTGGGAAAGGAATATGGTAAACATCTCCCGGAAAAGGTCCAAAACCTTTTTTATAGGGTACAACTTTTCCCGTCAATGCGAGTGCCATCATTGTTCTTCCATGGAAACTTCCAGTAAAGGAAATAAATCCAGTGCGTTTGGTAGCAAACCTTGCAATTTTCACTGCGTTTTCGAGAGCTTCAGCACCTGTAGAAAAAAGAATAGATTTCTTATCTCCACTGATGGGTGCAAGTTGGTTTAGTTTTTCGGTAACAGCTATATAAGGTTCGTACCCCATTACCTGGAAAGCGGTATGTATGTATTTATTTGCCTGTTCTTGAATGGCACTCACAATTTTTGGGTGGCAATGCCCGGTATTGAGAACACCAATACCTCCCGCAAAATCTATGTATCTCCTGCCCTCTACATCATGTATTACAGCATTTTTTGCACTGCCAGCAAAGATGGGAAATGCAGTTGAAATTCCCCTGGGAATATTTTTTTGTCTTCTAGCAAGGAGATCTGAATTTTTTCCCGATTCCATAACTTCCTCCAATTCTCTTTGGTTTATATGTAAATGTTTATGAAAGTAATTGTGAGTCTATTCTTTTATATGATAGGGTGGAAACCGTTTACAAACTATATGAACTTTGGGCAGGAAATAAAAAAAAATTAGTAAATAAAAATAATTGGGTTTTCAGTTTTAAAAAGAAAAAGATAGTATACGTTACTGAGAAGTTTTAAACAAATCAAAAGGAGTTTTTAATGAATAATAAAACCAAAACAATAGGATTACTTTTCTTAACAACCTTATTATTATCAATAAATTGTGGAAAAAAAGAATCCAAGTTACAACAAGTTGGACAGGGAGAAGGTGCAGTAAATATCATCGCCTGGCCCGGATACATCGAACGCGGTGCATCTGACAAAAGTTATGATTGGGTTACTAAATTTGAGGAATCCACAGGATGCAAGGTATCTGTAAAAGAAGCTGCAACTTCTGATGAAATGGTAGCACTCATGAACCAAGAAAATGGTGATTTTGACCTGGTAACTGCTTCAGGAGACGCCAGTTTGCGTTTGGTGAGCGGTGGAAAGGTCCAGGAAGTAAATATTGATCTTATCCCTTCCTGGAAAAGTGTGGATGAAAGATTACAGAACGCAGCTTGGCATACAGTTGATGGGAAGCATTATGGAGTTCCCTACCAGTGGGGTCCCAACGTTCTCATGTACAATACAAAAGTATTTAAGGAAGCACCTACTAGTTGGGAAGTTGTATTCGAAGAAATGAATCTTCCAGATGGAAAACCTAACAAAGGTAGAGTCCAAGCATTTGACGGACCCATTTACATAGCAGATGCCGCTCTCTATTTGAAGATGAAAAATCCCGATCTCAAAATCCAGGATCCCTATTCACTCGATGAAAAACAATACGCAGAAGTCATTGCACTTCTAAAAAAACAAAGGGCATTGGTTCCAAAATACTGGCATGATGCAGCAGTGCATGTTGATGACTTTAAGAAAGAAGGTGTAGTAGCTTCTTCCTCATGGCCATTCCAAGTAAATTTACTAAAAGGTGAAAACCAACCCGTGGGTTCTGTGTTCCCCAAGGAAGGGGCTACCGGATGGGCAGATACAACAATGTTACATAAAAATTCAAAACACGTCAACTGTGCTTACAAGTGGATGGAACATTCCATCTCAAAAGATGTACAGGGAAGTGTTGCATCCTGGTTTGGTTCAGTTCCCGTAACTCCCGAAGCATGTAAGGGTCATCCATTGCTTGGTGAAGAAGGATGTAAGACAAATGGTTTTGAAAACTTTTCTAAAATTAGTTTTTGGAGAACTCCAACTGCAGAGTGTGGTGATGGACGCAAGTGCGTTCCTTATAAAAAATGGTCTGAAGACTATATAGCCATCATTGGCTCAAAATAATTTTCTTTAATACTTACCCCAGAATAACTATTTATTCTGGGGTTTTTTATTAACTAGGATAAAGAGTATTATTTCTCTAAATACTCTTTCATTTTTAAAAATTTTCTTCCTTTTATACGTCAATCATAACTTATTGAAAATTTTATAGTGGAAATTAAATTTTTTCAAGTGAGATAGAATTGTTAGACATTGAATTTCAAAATACAACCTGTAAATTTAAGGATTTTTTAGCCTTAGATTCTATTTCTTTTGGTGTGGAAAGGGGTGAATTTTTTTCTTTGTTAGGACCGAGCGGTTCTGGAAAAACAACTACCCTTAGATTGGTTGCAGGATTTTTACAACCCAGTTCTGGAAAAATTCTGATAGAGGGAAAAGAAAGTTCAAGCATTCCTCCTTTCAAACGAAATGTAAACACTGTATTCCAAGACTATGCCCTATTCCCCCACCTAAATGTTTTTGATAATATTGCCTATGGACTAAAAATAAAAAAGCAAAGTGCAAGTACAATTGAAAAAGAAGTAAAATCGGCACTTGAAATGGTTCGTCTCCCGGATTTAATCAATCGAAAGCCCTCAGAACTCAGTGGTGGCCAAAAACAGAGGATTGCACTTGCCAGAGCCCTAATAAACAAACCCCGTGTTTTGTTATTAGATGAGCCACTCAGTGCACTTGATTTGAAGCTGAGGCAAGAAATGCAGATTGAACTTAAAGAAATACAGAGAAAAATTGGTATCACATTTATATTTGTAACACACGACCAACAGGAAGCGCTTTCCATGTCCAATAGAATAGCCGTTTTTAATAAGGGTAAAATAGTCCAAATAGGTTCACCGGAACAGGTGTATGCAGATCCTACATCTGAATTTGTGGCGGGGTTTGTTGGTGAGTCAAATATTTTTGATAAAACTAGTAGTGAATCCCTATTTGGAATTTCCAAATCTTGCATGATTCGTCCTGAAAATCTAAATTTTAAAAAAGATTCTACTGAAAAGTATGATATTGAAACAGAATTTATTCTCAAAGAATCAATCTATACCGGTATAACAATTAAGCATATTCTAAGCAAAGACAACAAAGATTATATAGCCTACTCTCAAGAAAAAAAAGAAAAAGGATCAAAAATCATTTTAGGCTTATATCGAAAAGATTTACGACCACTGAGCGAGTAAATTAAAATGTGGAAATTGTATTACAAAAAAAAATTAACCATCTTTCTTTTGTTACTTCCACTTTTAATTTGGCTGGGTTTAGTCTATTTAGGATCCCTCTTTACTCTCCTTCTAAATAGTTTTTATAGAGTTGATGACTTTTCAGGTGTGATTGTTCGTGAAATTAGTTTGAGTACTTTTAATGATTTATTTGGACAGAGAACAAATCTCGATATTATTTTTAGAACGGTGGCAATGGCCTCCTCTGTGACAATTACCTGCATTTTGATTGCATTTCCAATTGCACTTTTTATGTACAACAACAAAAATCAATTTCTTAAACCTATTCTTTATTTGGGAATAATGTTGCCCCTCTGGTCAAGTTACTTAGTCAAAGTTTATGCCTGGAAACTAATTCTTGCCAAACAGGGAATCATAAGTTTTTTTCTTGAGTTAACAAATACCCAAGTGTTCTTAGATTCCCTCCTTTCGATTCCGGTAATTGGTGGGACATCTCTCTCCTTTTCCTATATGGGCATATATCTCGTATTTGTATATATGTGGCTTCCTTATATGATTCTCCCCATATATGCAAGTTTACAAAGAATTCCTATAAATCTAATTCTTGCTTCTGAAGATCTCGGAGCAACTCCTTCCATAACATTTCGAAAAATCATAATTCCACTTGTAGTACCTGGAATAGTAGCAGGATCAATATTTACCTTTAGCCTAACCTTAGGAGACTATATTGTTCCCACCATCATTGGAAATTCAAGCTATTTCATAGGTATGGCAGTTTATACTCACCAAGGCACTGCAGGTAACATTCCACTTGCGGCGGCATTTTCTATTGTTCCAATTATAATAATGCTTATTTATTTGATGCTAGCCAAGAGAATAGGTGCTTTTGATGCTATCTAAGATAAAAATTGGCAAAATCTTTTCAACAGTTATCACAATATTGTGTTACCTATTTTTACATATTCCAATAGCATTGATTATTTTTTATTCTTTCTCCCTCGATGAAAAAACTCTGGAGTTTCCACCTTCAGGTTATACATTGAAATGGTTTAGTGTAGCCTACCAGAGAGAAGATATTTGGAATGCACTACGATTGTCATTGAAAGTTGCTTTTATTTCAACTATGATAGCCCTAGTGCTCGGAACATTTTCAGCACTTGCCATTTATAGACACGATTTTTTTGGAAAGGAA
>CAMCZP010000102.1 GCA_945887855.1 Leptospira interrogans serovar Manilae
CTGCATTGCAGTTTGTAAGTTTTGAAGCTTTCCCTTTTCTGAATAGATCTCACTGAGGATTTGCCCTAATAGACTATCCTCTAATGGAAAAAAGGGATATGGTTGCATTACTTTTTGGGAGGAACGATAGCTTCCTTACATGCTTTGAAGAGAGAAAACTTCACAACTGTTTTAGCTGGTATTTCAATTTCCTGACCTGTTGCAGGGTTTCTACCTTTTCTTTTTTTAGTTCTTTTGAGAATAAGTTTTCCAACCCCAGGAATAATGAATGCTCCATTTTTCTTGGTTTCTTTGTATGCTAACTCTACAAATGTTTCTAAAAATAAATTTACATCTTTTTTGGAGATTTCAAGTTTATTAGCTAACTCAGTGATGATTTGAGATTTTTTAATGGGAGTTGCTTTTGCTACTGCTGCCATAGAATATTCTTCCTTTCTTGGTAATATCTTAATTTATTTTTACAATCGACTTTAAAACTTTGAAAAATGCAAGAAAATTTTAAGTTTTGAAGAATTTTAATCAGTAAAATCAAGGATTTTTCAATATTTTTATGCTTGGCTCTTATGCAAAACCTCTGCATTGACTACTTTTTTAACAGCCACAAATAATTTATTTATTTCTTCCTCTGTCATGGAGCGTGTTGGAGTAAAAGAAGAAAACACTGTTCGGGAGTATGTATCTTTGTGGGAGAGTGTAAAACCAGCTTCTTCCATCAAAGCTCGTACAGAAACTTCTTTGCTCTTATTCGTTATGACCGTAATAGAACTAAGCTTACTCATCTTGTGGTCAATATGGAAGTAGCAAACCACTTCATCACCGTCTAAACGATCTAATTCATCCCGGATTTCATCAAAACTTGTCTCTACCCTTGCACCATTGGAATCCTTATAGTTGATAAGTATCCTCTTGAAATAATGAATTCTATTACCATTTTCATCAATATCCACACCATTGATGATCTGCCGTTCGTCAGAAAGTTCTTTCATCAAGAACTCCCCCCTACCTCGAGGATTTTCAAAATCAAACGCCTCTGAGGTGATATCACCTTTTTTTGCATTTTCTTCAATCTGGGTTAAGGTGTACTTTTTGCCTTCGGGCATTCCATGCTTGAAAGAAGTTTTAAAATAGGGATTGAGACAGGCATTGTTGATCTCCAATTCTATTTCAGCATAATTTCCATGTCCATGCTCTATGATGTTTTGTATTGCTTCTGTTACAATGATACGAATGGAATCAGGATCCAACCCAAGGATAGGCGCATATTTACGGATCTGATTTTTAATTTCAAATAAGGAACCTTGTTTTTCATTTACGTTAGATTTCAGTTCATTTTTTACAATGTCTTCCCTACGTAGAACTACTCTGTAGACTAATTTGGCTACTGTTTGGGGAAGAAAAGGAGATTTTTCTACAGCCTGTACTTCATCCCGTAAGCTAGTGTTTTCATACTCTAACTTCTTTATATAAGCTTTTAACTCATCCACATTCATTTCATCCGTACTCTTTGGCATGATTTCTCCCTTAATAAATAATATTCTACTTGTCGGTAAATTGAGATTACGTCATTATTTCACTGTGAAGCAAGTACTTATTATAATTAAAAAGACAAAATTTGAATTGGATGAGATCCAATACCCGGATCGTGAATTTTATCGAAAAATAACTATGATACAAAATAACTCGTTTGATAGAATATTCAATTCTCACCTCAGGCAATTAGAAAGCAGACGAATCCTCCAAGAAGAAGTATTTCCCACAGGAAAATTTTGCTTTCGGGACGAATTAGACCACATCAACCCATCGGATTATGAGATGATCGTATCTCTGGGTGGTGATAACCATTTTACCTATGTTGCCCACCACGCAGGTTCTACGAAAATGGTTGGGTGTAACTCGGATAGTGCAACCTCCATTGGAGCCCTACTCTCCTTTACTCCAGAAACCCTACGACAAACAGTCCAAGAAAATTGGCTGGATGTTGAACTCGAAGATTGGAATATGATCTATGCAAGACTGGAATATCCAGAAGGTAAAAAACTCGAAACCGTAAGTTGTGTAAATGAAATCTCTATCCGAAACACTTCACCCGACCTCACAAGCAGATATGTAATACAATATGATGGATTTACAGAAGAGCAAAAGAGCTCAGGATTATTGATCTATACAGGCGCAGGGAGTACCGGTTGGTATACTTCCTGCAAGGGATTAGGAGATATGGAAGTTGATATTTTTCCAAAAAATTCAGATTACTTTAAACTGTTTTCTAGAGAACTTTCAAGAAAAGCTAGGGAATTCTTTAAGTTTACAGACATGAAAATTTATGGATCTATTCGGGTGATATCTGAGATGAATGGGGGGATTTCCATTGATTCCCTTACAGAAAGAAATTATCCATTTCCACCCGGTACGATAGCGGATATACAACTCTCTCCCATCAAATTAAAAGTTATAAAGTCAAACAAAATAAAAAAGTAACGATACTAATTGTAATGAAAAAAGAAGTCAAAAAAAAATATTCAAATTCAGGAATACATTTTAAAATTCAAATTCTTTCCCCCCAGTTACATAAGTATAGAGTTGAGCTTCATCTAGATTTAAAAAAAGAATTTATTCGGTTGTATCTTCCCACTTGGACACCCGGCTCTTATATGATTCGTGATTATAGTGGAAATATATTAGGATTAGATGCACAATCCAAAAGAGGGAGAGAGTGTAAGGTCGAGCAAAATGGACTTTCCCATTGGGAATTAATGTCTGAAGACAAAACATTTGTAATAACATATTATGTATTTGGATTTGAAGCCACTGTTCGTACTACTTTTTTAGATTCAGAATATGGATTTATAAATCCTCCTTCTTTTTTTCTCTATCCAGAGAAATGTTTAGATCAAAGTATAACAATAGAATTTGAAAAAAGTCCATTTAAAAATATATACAGCCCCTTAACTTTCAATGATGATAATTTTCTATTTGCAACTGACTACGATCATCTCTACGATTCGCCAATTCATCTCTCCAATAAAAATTCCTATACTTTTGATTCTCACTCTTGTAGCCATGAGGTAATCATAGAGGGAAATATACCAACTACTACGAAAGACAATTTACTGACTGACTTAAAACGTATCACAGATAAGCAATCCTCTATGTTTGGCGGAAATCCTAATAGTTACTACTTATTCATACTCAATCTTACAGAGTCAGGGTATGGTGGTTTAGAACATTCCGCATGCAGTGTGAATATGTTTGATCCTGCAAAAATCACTGACCATTCTGAATATCTCAAGTTATTGGGACTTTTGTGCCATGAGTACTTCCATCTCTGGAATGTAAAACGAATCAGACCAATTGCATTAGGTCCCTTTGATTACCAAAAACCTGCCCTTACCAAAGAACTTTGGATAGCTGAGGGAATTACTAGTTTTTATGATAATTATATTCTTTTTTTAAGTGGTATTACCTCTATCTCTGAATATTTAAATGAAATAATATCTGATATTAACCGGCTGGAAGAAAACTGGGGCGAAGATTGGATGAGCCTAGAAGAATCTTCCTTCACAGCCTGGACAAAGTACTACAAGCAGCATCCCAATTACAATAACTTTGGGATATCTTACTACATCAAAGGATCATTATTTATCTTTTGTATTGATATACACATAAGAGATTTATCCAAACAGAAATATAGTTTTTTTGATGTGCTACTCTATTTGTATAAAATATTTTTTTTGAAAAAGAAACGTGGTTTTACAAAAGAAGAATTTTTTAGAGCTATCCAAGACTGTACCAATGTTGATATATACTCCTTATTCTCTGAATATCTGGAATTTCCTAAAAAGCTTCCTTTTAAATTTTATTTAGATAAAATTGGGGTTCATATCTCAAAATCCTATTCAAAAGGTGTATTTCCCTTTGAAACTAGAACTTCTAACGGCAAAGAAATTATTTCAAAAGTATACATGCAGCATCTAGGTGGATTAGATATCTCAACAGGTGATGAATTGATTGCAGTCAATAAAAAGAGGATCCAAAGAGATAGCCTAGAGAGGATAAAAACTACTTTTGAAGATGGAGAAGAAATCCATCTCCTTATCTCCAGAAGAGATAAAATTATAGAAAGAAAATTCACAGCTAAAAACTTGTACAACTATAAGCTGGATTCATTCAAATATGAAAATAATCCACTAGGATTGTTTTTCTTTGAAGGGAGGAATTAAATAAAATGATTACATCAAATTCTTGGGTCATGAGCTTAAAAGAAATTACGCCAATAGATCCTGAAAAAATCCCCCTCCCCATATACAAACTAAAAACATGGATTCATATTACCCCAAAAAATGAATCCGAACTCAGCAAAATATTAAAAAATTATAATATCCATCCTCTCACTGTTGAAGATATTATGAATCCTCAGAGTAGAATAAAAAAAGAGCAGTTCCCAAACTATACCTATTTAATTTTTCGTGGGTTGCATTTTGAGAATAACCAAATAGCAGCAAAGAATTTTAATTTTATTATCACCAGAACCACACTTATCACTGTTGCCCTAGATCATCGTAATACAATTATGGATATCATTCAGGATTGGAATAAAAATCGGGAGCTCATGGAAAAAGGTCTCGAATTTATAATCCATAGAATTATAGACGTAGAAACAGACCATATATTGCCTATTGTATTTCGTATTGAAGACCAAGCAGAAGAATTAGAATCACAAGTATTCAACAATGATAAACGTCTAGATATAAGTATGATCTTTATAATGAGGGGAAATCTTCAGCTAATTAAAAAAGTGATCAACCAACACATTGAGATCCTTAAAGAGATAGAAACTTCTAAGACAGATTTTATAACAGTAGAATCGGATGTATTCTTTCGGGATGTACATGACCATTCTCTCCGGATTTTAGATATAACTGAGACAGTCAAAGAAATGATTTCCTCTGCTCTAGAGGTTCATCTCACAATTTCTTCGCGTAAATCCAATGAAATTATAACTATTCTTACAATGATGACCGCCGTATTACTTCCTATGACTCTGATCTCTGGAATCTATGGAATGAATTTTAAGCACATTCCTCTGCTTGAAGATGATACAGGTTTTTATATTTCTTTGGGTTCAATGATATTTGTTGGATTTTTGATGTATGGGTATTTTCGATTGAAAAGATGGTTTTAGATACTATCTAAAATGCTATTATTCTAAGTTAGTAAAATTAAACTGGTAACATACTTTCCTTAAGGAGTAAATGAATGAAGTACTTTTTAATATTAGCATTAGCTTTCATTAGTTGCAAACAATCACCAACCAGTGAGGTTTTCTTTGTAGAGCCAAAAGATGGAGCTGAACTTGCATCTCCCTTTACTGTAAAGTTTGGTGTAAAAAATTTACTTGTAGAGCCTGCTGGAGAGATCAAAGCGGGATCAGGTCATCATCATCTTCTCATCAACTCAGACTCCACTCCATCCGGGGAATCCATTCCTGCTGACCAAACTCATATCCACTATGGTAAAGCCCAAACGGAAGCTCAGATTTCTTTAGAGCCCGGTACTTACAAACTCACTATGCAATTTGCAAATGGTGCACATCAAAGCTATGGCTCTGAACTGAGTAAAACAATAAATATTATAGTTAAATAGTAATCAAGCACTCAAGCCAAACTCTTGCATCTTTCGGTAGAGGGTAGTCCTACCAATCTTTAAGAGTTTAGCTGCTTTACTTAAATTACCTCTTGTTGATTCAATAGCAGTTTGTATTGCATTTTTTTCAGAATCTCTCATTGTGATACTATTAGGCATTTCCGTTTTACATAAAAAAGGTTCCGCCATTGAATTACTATACAATATAGATTCAATGATTCCGGAAGTAATACAACCATCTTCTGCCTGAAAACTTGCCTGCAATAAGATTGAATGAAGTTCACGAATATTTCCAGGGAAATTGTATGCTTTTAAATGATTCCAAGCACCCGTATCTAAATGAGCATCTCCCGTACCTATATCTTTTAAAACATCCTGAACCAGACCTTCTAAATCTGTTCGATTTCTAACGGGGGGTAAAGAAATTGTGATACCTTTTAATCTGTAATATAAATCACTGCGAAAGGTACCCTCTCGAACTTGTTTCTCTAAACTTTGGTTTGCTGCTACTATGATTCTCACATCCACAGGGATTTCTTTTGTAGATCCCACAGGTGTTACTTTTCTTTCCTGGACTGCCCGTAAAAGAGCAGCTTGGAGACGGAGGTTCATCCCACAGATCTCATCTAAAAAAAGAGTACCACCATTGGCAGCTTGAAATTTTCCAGTGTTTCCGCGTATGTTGGAACCCGTAAAAGCACCTCCGACATACCCAAAGAGTTCACTCTCAATCAATGACTCCGGAATAGAACTACAGTTGATCGCCACAAAGGGAGATTCTGCCCTTGCACTCAGCCCATGAATGGATTGTGCAAATGCCTCCTTTCCCGTGCCTGTTTCCCCTTCCAGTAAAATTGTATAATCGGTACTTGCTGCTTTTTTTGCCAATGTAATACAGGATTTCATTTTATCACAGGCAGCATAGATATCTTTGAAAGAGTATGCCAACTGGCTTGGTCTTTGGAATGCCGATGGCACAGTGACCTGAAATTTTTTCTTGGATAGTTCTTCTCTATATGTTTGCATAAGCATCCTGGTTTGGATATTTTCAGCCGCCATACTGGCTAGGCTCAACGCATAAGAAATTTCACTTTGGTATGTTCCGCTTATATCAAAAACCCCTATCATCCTTCCATCGGGTGTATAAATGGGAGATGCTGAACAGGTCAAAATTTCATTTGAATTAAAATAATGCTCACTTGCATGGACACGAATGGGCTTTTGTTCTACGATAGCTGTCCCAATAGCATTGGTTCCCTTTCTCTCTTCCAACCAATTGGCACCCGGCTGGAGCTGGTACTTCTGCATTTTTGTGAGGGACTGTGGCTCACCCAAACTTAATAAAATATTTCCATGCTGGTCTGTTAAAACTGCTACATGCCCTGCTGATTTTAAGAATGGATACATCTTTTCCATAACAGGAATAGCATTTTCCATGAGAGAATGGTTCTCTTTTTTTAGATCACTCAATACTTTAGGAGATAAAAGTACGTCATCCATAGGGTCATTTCTCTTTAGACCCAGACCCGCACATCGACTGAAGGAAGATTCTACATTGGAAGGCTGTTGCATTGCAAGAAAAGAGTATACTTGGTATAAGGATTCTGTAAACTAAAAAAATAAAATTAGTTGTCCCATTTTGGAACAATGAAAACACAATCTGTTCCCTCCTGAAACAAAATTTCATCTAAAATCTTTAAAAACATTGGATAATTCATCTGGCACGATTGTTGCAATAGAAGGTCGTCATCGGAGGAATATATGTTATACGTTGCACCTAATCAGAAGGATTCTAAAGTAGAATTCAAAACTAGATATGAGAACTTTATCGGTGGGGAGTGGGTAAAACCAGTTAAGGGAAATTATTTTGAAAATCCTTCTCCTGTTACCGGAATAACTTTCAGTGAATTTGCAAGATCTACATCAGAAGATATAGAAAAAGCACTGGATGCGGCACACAAAGCAAAAACTGCTTGGGGAAAAACTACAGCAACAGTTCGTTCCAATATGCTATTAAAGATCGCTGATAGATTGGAAGCCCACAAAGAAAGATTTGCACTCTCAGAAACATGGGATAATGGTAAGCCAATTAGAGAAACTCTGAATGCTGACCTACCTTTAGCTATTGATCATTTCAGATACTTTGCAGGATGTATTCGTGCCCAAGAGGGATCACTCAGTGAAATAGATGATTCTTTTGGTGGTAATACAGTATCCTATCAGTTTTTAGAGCCCCTGGGAGTTGTAGGACAAATTATTCCTTGGAACTTTCCTTTATTAATGGCAGCTTGGAAATTAGCTCCCGCTTTAGCAGCAGGATGTTGTGTTGTACTTAAGCCCGCAGAACAAACACCAGCTACTATCATGCTCTTTGCTGAGTTGGTAGCAGATATTTTACCTCCTGGAGTTTTAAATATTGTAAATGGATTTGGTATTGAAGCAGGAAAGCCATTAGCTTCCTCAAAAAGAATTGGTAAAATTGCTTTCACTGGAGAAACAAGTACCGGTCGACTCATTATGCAATACGCTTCTGAGAACATCATTCCTGTAACACTAGAACTTGGTGGAAAGTCACCTAACATTTTCTTTGAAGATGTAATGTCTAAAAAAGATGATTTCTTTGACAAAGCATTAGAAGGATTTACAATGTATGCTCTCAACCAAGGCGAAGTTTGTACCTGTCCTTCTAGAGCATTGGTTCAAGAATCTATCTACAATGATTTTATGCATGCGGCAATAGAAAGAACCAAAAAAATCAAAATGGGTAACCCTCTTGACACAGACACAATGATAGGTGCTCAGGCTTCTAACGATCAGTTAGAAAAAATACTTTCTTACTTTGACATAGCACAAAAAGAAGGTGCTAAGTGTCTAATAGGTGGAAAGAGACACCACCAAAACAGTGGACTAGATAAAGGGTACTACATCGAACCTACTATCTTAGAAGGTCATAACAAAATGCGTGTATTCCAAGAAGAGATTTTTGGACCGGTTGTTGCTGTTACTAAATTTAAAAATTACGAAGATGCAATTGAAATCGCAAACGACACTCTCTATGGTTTAGGAGCAGGTGTTTGGACTAGAAACGGAAACGTAGCATACAGTGCAGGACGTGACATACAAGCAGGTAGAGTATGGACAAATTGTTACCACCTCTATCCAGCTCATGCTACATTCGGTGGATACAAGCAATCAGGGATTGGAAGAGAAAATCACAAAATGATGTTAAACCACTATCAGCAAGTGAAAAACCTTTTGGTTAGTTACACAGAAAAACCACTCGGATTTTTCTAGGCTTCAAAAAAGTATTCAGAAAAATGGGTTTGTAAGCAATGCGAAGGAAACGTCGCATTGCTTTTTTTGTTTAGATGCAGTTGCGTCATTAATTACTTAGGAATTCTCTTCGACCTTACTAAAAATTGACAGGGAAGCCTGTCGGTAACTTGGGCTACCGCCCAAACCCGTTTATTCATAATATGCTGAATAGTTAAAAATCTATTATTAAATAATAGTTTATTTCTGCAAGATCTCTCTTAAAACGGAGGTATGGAAGAAATTCGATGGAAACAGAGGTTTCAAAATCTTAGGTTTGCCTTTGGTCAGCTTTGTGAGTTTATGGAGG
>CAMCZP010000103.1 GCA_945887855.1 Leptospira interrogans serovar Manilae
TAGTATGGAAAATCACCCTCTTCAGGATATGTCACATCTGCATGAGCTCCGTGAGGAACAGCTATGTTCCCATACGATTTTTCAGTACTCCAACTCTTATCCACAGAAATAGCATTGTGAGGATTCCCACCTATATTTACAAATCTAACCTTACCTCCCACAGGTGTAGAAGCAATGGGAGGTATGAATACATTATCAAACATCTTTACATGCAAAAATCCTTCTTCTGATCCTGTCCCATCCCCACCGCATCCTATAAGGACTACTATAAAGAAAAAGGCAGTAAAAATCTTATTAGATCTTAAGATGATGTCCCATTTCATGATATAGTTTTTTTTATGTTTCAACCAATTCTTTTAAGCGATTAGAATATATTGTAAGATCTGCATTTTTGGGATCTATCTCAGTAATTCGATTTAAAATCCCTGCTGATTGTTTTTTATTTTTAATCTTATGATATACATTAAAAAGTAGCTTTAATGTTTTAACATCATTAGGATCTCTCAATCTTAGTTTTTCTCCAAAACTAATTGCGATTTCGTTTTCACCAGCATTGAAGTAAGATTCACCCGTAAAGTAAAGCATATCTGTATCTCCCGGAATATATTGAATATACTTCTCTCCTGCACGAGCAGAATCTATGTAATTTTTTGACTCCCACTCAAGCCTAGCGAGTACTTTTAGACCATCTGGTAGGACACCTTCTTTCTCAAATAAATTATTGAGAATTCCTCTTGCCTCAGTCAATTTATTTTTATCAATTTGTTCATTTGCAAATTTTAGATTTTTATCATATTCGTAGTTTGGAGAAGGGATTTTTACTCCGGTAAACTCTATTCTAATCAACGATAAATCATCATATAATTCTCCTTTAGAGAGAACTGAATCTACTGTTGCTTGCATTTTTCCCTTACCGATGATAACATGCTGTAAGAAAAGTTCATGATCTTCATTTATAAATTTATTACCTGTTGGATCTGTTACCACAATATCATCTCTTCCATCAGAACCACCAAAGAGTATATCCCCAGGCATCAACTGAAATGTTCTTATAAAGAGCTGCCCCTCTTCTCCAATACTTCCAAGTTTTCTAAAATCTAAATCATTATTCAAAAACTCTGTTTTTTCATCTCTATAGAGTACAATCCATGGGTGCTCTGCATTCATGTGATACATAAACCCATTTTCTTCATCAATCAATCCCATCACTAAGGATACTAACATACTTCCATCGAAACTTTCAAAAATTTTATGAAGTTCTACAAATGTATTTTTTAACCATCTTTCTGGAGATTGGTTAGAAATTAGGGCGCTTAATTTAGTCCTTTCAATGATGGATTGAAATAAAGATCCTAATACCAATGCGCCTCCAGCCCCTTGGATAGACTTTCCCATAGCATCGGAATTCATAAAAAGTATGTATTTTCTACCTTGTAATTCAATATTATGTGCTGTAGAGAGATCTCCTCCAATTTCATGGTGCTTATTTTTAAATTCAAATTTTTTCTTTTGTTTAGTTAAAAACTCAATATGTACTGTATCACTTTGTACAAAGTTTCTACCCAATGGTTTAATTAGAAGAGATGTTAAGAAATAATCACCATCCTGTTGAACTTTCAATTCATTTACTTTTTTAAGTGATTCTGTAAGCTCTCTTGTCCTTTCTTCAACTTTCTTTTCAAGATTAGCATTCAACTCTTCTGTACTATTATGCAGCTCTACAAACTTTTCTGCTAATAACACAATAAAAGTCATAATAAATGTGAAGAATGTATATTTTGTAAATGAGAGCCCACTATTAAAAATGGCGGAATCCAATATATCATAAATAGCCGATGATAAAGTTAATACAAAAGCAAAAAAGACTCTCTTGGCAGCAGGAATTTTATCTCGAATAGCCTTAAATAAAATAATAAACATATTCGGTGCCATAAAAAATAGTGCACTTAGTTGCCAAACTCTCAAAAGATGTTCTGATATATACATAGGTGTGATAAATGTTGGAAGAGCAAGTGCTGAGGTGAAGTATAAATAATATATTGATTTTTTTGATATTTTACCAAAAAATAGTATATCTTGAAACATTAAAATGATAGCAGTCATGGGATATAAGAAAATAAGTTCAATCCTCTGGATAATTTCTGTGTCCCATGTTTTGTTTTCAAAGATTACACTGGTTCTGGTGTAGAGATAAACTGATAGAAAGGAAGTAACCAAACCCATAAATAAATTTACGCTTTCTTTAGGTCTTTTAATATATAAAAATATATGATAAACTCCAAAGACTAAATAAATTCCAATAAGTACCAGTGTAGAAAAATCTCTACCTGCAAATTGTAAGTCTTCGTGGATTCCAAATTCATATCCAAATTTAAGATAAAATCCTGTATGATCAAACTTTGGATGACCTTGAAGTTTAACTACAAGAATATTAGCTTTATCTTTTAGAAACTCTTCCGGTACTTCAAAAGATTGCCCGCGAACGGTTCTATGGAAATCAACCTTTTTCTCTTCTATTACCTTCCCTTCACTTGCAATAAGATTCCCATTGACGTATATCTCAAACACTTCTCCTATTTCACCAAATGAAATACCTTTGATTTTTTTCTGAGCTTTTAAGGCTTCGGGATAGTCAAATGACGTAACCATTGAGTATGTTTTAAGATTACCCTCTGCACTATAGTATTTATTCATCCATACAGGGAATTCATTCACTTCTTTCCAGATAGGGCTATCTGTTTTCCCCCCTAAAAATTCCGGAGAAAAAGAATCTGTTAGCCACCATGTATGAGGTTTGCATGTAGAACCTTCACATTCTTCGGTAAGACTGATTGATTTTAACCCATCTGCATATAAAAAATTAGAAACAGAAAGAAGGAAAGAAAGAATGAGAATAAAAATTTTCATATCTAGAAATCTCCAGTAAGTGAGCCTAAATAAATGAATCATAAGAATTAAAACTTTTCAAGTAAAAAAAGGAAGAGATTAGATTTATATTTTAAAAGGGTATTATTTTTTAGGTGAGTTTCCTTTCTTTTTGAATATATCTCCCAACTTGTCTAATGCTTGTGGGTTTATATTTGTATTGACTGCATTTCTATTTTCTTCCTGAATTTCTTGAAGTATCTCAGATCTTTGGATGGAAACTGTTCTGGGAGCTTTGATTCCTAGTTTTACTTGATCCCCTTTTATATCTACAATTACAATCTCTACATCTTCTCCAATCATGATAGATTGGTTGAGCCTTCTCGCTAAAACTAGCATTTAAACTGGCTCCGGTGTTTTGTTGTTCTCAAGAATCAATTTACGCACGGGATGAGTTTCATCTCTAGAGATAAATTGACCCCCAATCAACTCCTTTGGATTGATTAAAATCGGACCCTGTAAGTTAGCTGTCATAAGATTTGGATCTATATCTGGAATAGTTACTATCACCATAACCAAGGCATCTTCGATTTTTGTGACTTTGATTGTTTTTAGTTCACTTGGTGGGATAATTGGATGATAAGATGAAGTAAATAACTCGGGTTGTATTACTATAAATGCTAGATTTTTATCTTCTAGACACTGTAACCATTTAAAAGGACTATCCGCACTTTCTTCTATGAATGCATATCGGGAATATTTTTCAAATCCAAATAATCCATTAGCGAAATGAATTATTTGGCGTTCTTCTATTTCAATGTTTCCAAATGGTTTAGACTCAATTAATAAACTCATTTATTATCTTAAAAAGTCCATGAGAGTAGGTCGAATGATTCTAGATCCAATATTCAATGCATAGTTATGAACACTTTCCAGCCATTTTAAATTCATGATTGCTTCAGGAAGATCTACTGACTCATTTTTAGCTAAAAGTTCTGTCATAAAGGTTCTATCAAAGTCCATTCTCTGTGAATGGTGTTCAATACGATTTACCTTTGCACCAATACCAGAACGATGACGCAAAATATTCTCCAGTGCAGAGTCAATGTCTGCTAAATCTTTACCAGATATTTTCTCTTGGTCCTTAGATGTAAGATCATTTTTTAATTGGATCAATACATCGAAAATGGAAAGTCCTGTGACAGTTGCGGTTCTAGAAAAATTCCCAGGAGGTTCTGCAGATGTTGGCTCGATAAGACCGAGATCTTTTAGTACTGTACCACCCTCAATGTCCTGTAGCCACATTTGATGAGGAGTAGTTGTTGTGAGAGAAATATTATTATTTCCTAATCGTGTAGCTTTTACATCCAGTGGTGAGCTATTGATTTTATCTATTATATCATCTAATTTATCACCTGCTGCTATGGAAATTTCAACACCATTGATTTTTATTCTTTGGTCTGAGGGCACAGAGTAATCTGTCACATCTTTACCTGCTGTAACACTGGTATTTGTTCCCCAAAATACTTTATTACCCGGAACTGTAACACCTATATATTCACCACGATCAATTTCTCTGATCTGCTCACCGATATCTCCCCGATACTCTACCCCTGCGATTTGCTCTTGAACATAAATACCTTTAAGACCTTTTTCTTTAGTCTCAATCGCTTCAAAAGGAGATTTATCAATTGTATGACCACCAAATATAAATTTACCAGTTGAATCACGGCTATTAGCAATTTCTATTAGAGCTCTTAGATGTTGGTCAATTTCTTTCCCAATAGCAACTTCTAGTTCAAATCCTTTGTCACCTTGGTAGATTCCATTTGCAGCTTGAACGGTTAGAACTCGAACTCTCTGTAGGATATCTGTAGCCGAAGAAAGAGCACCATCTGCTTGGTCTAACCTTGCTTTCCCATCGGATAGATTTCTACCAAATTGTTCTAATTCATGAAGACGTGTGCGGAAATACATTTGGTTTGTAGCAAGTCCTGGATCGTCGGAAGGTTTTCTAATTTTTAATCCTGTACCAATTTGTGTTTGTATTTCATCTAACTCACCCTGGTGACGATTTAAGTTTTTCACTAGGGAATTGCTTGTCATTTGTCCTGTAATTCTCATATACTATAATCTCCTACTTATCTCACCAATCGATTTATAATTACATCCAGCATTTCTGCTTGAAGGTTGATCATCTTTGCCGAAGCATTGTATGCCTGTTGAAATTGAACCATGGAAGCCATTTCTTCGTCAAGCCCTACTCCACTTACAGACTGTCTTAAATTTTCATACTCTGTCATAAGAACATTTCTAGTCTCTGATTCCTGCTTTGCTTCCCTAGACTCTGTCCCCAATTTTGAAATAGAAAATGCATAAAAGGAATTAAAATTAGAATCATATTCCACCATAGTTGGCTTATCTCTCAGAGCAGATGCAATCAAGAGGGCATTGGCTCCATCTTTATGCCCATTGGCTGAATTATAATCCTGAGCTCCGCCCAATGCTTTTCCTCTGGATGCAGCAATGCTCATCTCATTTCCTTGAATTTCATCTGATATTTTTACTCTAGCGGAAGGATTGTAGTACGGAGTAAATGCAATGTCCTCAGAACTTGTCTGAAATTTGTTAATTTCTCCTGTCTTACGATAGTCGAAAGATCCTGACACTCCTGAACCAGAAAGTATGCCAGAAAGACCCACTAAAAACTGACCGCTATCTTCTAAGTGCTGTATTACAAAATTCATTTTAGGATTGTCTTCAGAGAGTGTGGCTTTAATAGTTAGCTGAGAATCATGGTTTAAGGAAGCATTTACTCCCACTCGTGAGTTATTGATTCTTGCAATAACCTGTCCTACAGTATCATCTTTTGAGTAAGACACGTAAACTGGTGTACTATTTCCATCATTTTTGTGGAATGTAAGAGTTCCAGCGATTCCAATTGGTCTATCTTTTTCAAGGGATGTTTTACCTGAAACACGAAAGATTGCGGTCATGTCGTTAATACCATCTCCATTGGAATCAAATTCTCCCATGCTATTGTTGGAGAGAGTTTTGATATCAAAAAAGTTAACATTTGTCTTTCCGTTCATACCAAATCCATCTCTATGAATAGAGTTGACAGAATCCACTATGTTCACTGTTAAAGAATCAACCTGAGCTATTTTTTCAGGTATCACGAAATCTCTAATCTCTAGCAATCCTTGGATTCGTCCACCTTTCATTAGCACTCTGTCGCCACTGTTCTTCCAAAAAAGATCTAACTTTCCATCCCTATCTGCATCTCCCACCAGTGCGATTTCACTCTTTTTTCCACCCTGGACTAAAATCTGCTGACCAATGTATACCATAAATTCGTCTTTATCACTTCTACCAACTGTGATATCTACCAATCCAGCAAGTTCTTCTATCGCCTTATCTCTTCTATCATAAAGATCATTGGGAGTGTCACCTACAGTTTCCGATTTAAGAATTTTTTCATTCAATATACGAATGCTTTCAGAAAGTGATACAAGTTGATTGGTTCTAGTTTCTAAATCTCTGTTTGCCTGGTCTTTTAAAAATGCTAACTTCTTATAAGTATCATCCAAGCGTGAGACAAGTCCATTTGCCTTCTCTTTTACGACCGCACGGTGGGCGCTCTCATCGGGATAATTACCCAACTCCTGAAAAGCAGACCAAACTTGATCCATTTGGGTTCGAATTGTATTTCCACCGGGTTCCCCAAAAATAATTTCTGTTTGAGCTAGATACTCTTGTCTTACAGACCAATAATTTTTCTCTGTATTGGTCTCAATGATTCTTTCGTCTATAAAATGATCTCTAATTCGTTCAATTTGCGATACAACAGATCCCTGTCCTATCTGACCTGCTACATTGGCTCTATTGAACGTGGGGTCAAATATGGGGTCGGCAGCAGAAATAGTAACCCTTTGACGGGAATAATGCTTATTATCTGCATTGGCAACGTTATGACCTGTGGTATTGAGAGCTTGCTGGTGAGCAGAAAGCCCCCTTTTGCTTATTTCTAATCCTGAAAATGTTGATCCCATATTTTTTCCAACCTACGCCTTTGTATTTAACATTACATTCATTCGACTACGATTTACCTTCGATGGAGCATCATAGCTACCTAGCTCCTGAAGTCCTACAGAAGCCGCTTTGAGAGCCTCCATGGAGAGCTCAAATATTTCCTGTTTTGCTTCTAAAAGTTTTTCATTGATATTGATTTTTTCTCTTAGTTCTGAAACAACTTCCCGGAGATCTTTTGCTAATTCTTCAAAAACAAGTCTCTCATCTTCTTGGATGTATTCCAAAAACTCTGAAAGGACAATGGTTTCCCCTCTAGGCTTAACATTTTTCGCTTCAAAAAACTTAGATATAGCTACTTGTCTTTTTTCTTCCACCTGTCCTGCTACCGCTAAAAGGTGAGAAATTTGCTTAGAAGTGGATTCAAGGTCTCTACCTTTAGACTGTAAAATACTATCCCGTTTGCTTGTTTCTAGAGTGAGAAGGCTCTTGTAGACAGAAATTTCCTCTTTAAATATATACTCTAAGTCATCTTCTTTTTCGGAATTTACTTGCGTCATGAGAGCACTCCTTACCAGTTCTCATCGACCGATTTTAAAAATTGCTGAGTAGATTTGAGAAAAAAACATCGGTACTATGTCCCTTTGGCTAAACAAAAAAAGTTTTTTTATCTTTAAATAAAGATGATATTAAAATCTAAAAACTCAATTGAAGTGAGTGAACTAAAATTACTATCATATACTTCTAAAAGGACTGAATTTACTTTTAAATAAAATTCTTCTTTAATTTCAAACAAACTGAAATGGGGTGAGTAGTTATTAATTTTTTACATTAATAATAAGATTATGTCTCATAGGAGTCTTTATCATTATTTTTTCAATTTATGATTAAGTCCCAATTTTTTTTATATTAGGTTATTCATTTTTTTTCTATAATTAGGAGAAATCTATTCTTTATTTTAAACCATGGAAATCGAATTGGTAGAATTTGAAATTTGGGTAGATTCAAAGGTACTTCAGAGTGAGCAAAAAATTATGAACCAATTTATTACACCCATTCAAAAAGAGACAGATGGTATTCGAACTGAGATACGCATACTTGCGGAGACTATGAAAAATGGGTTTGAAAAAATAGATCAGAAGTGGGAAGAACGGTTTCTACGGATAAATCAAAAAATTGATTTCACTAGAGAAAATTTAGAAAATCAAATCAAAGCCAATGAGAAAAATATAGAGAAACAGTTTTCATTTCAACAGAAATTGTTATGGGCTGTATTGTCAGTGGTATTGGGGCTTTTTGCAAAAGCAATTCACTTGATATAGTGCTCATATGTAGAATTGCTTTAGTGTATAGAATATAAAAATCCATATTTCTTTGAAAATCAAACAAAGAATCTAATAATGGAGTTGCTAATTCCATTTTGCATGCAAAAATGGAATTAGAGATTCCAAAATGAAAAGTATAAAACGCACATTTATTGCCCCTAAGGAAAGCTTTTTTCTTTTCGGACCACGCGGAACGGGAAAATCCACCTATCTCAGAGACAATTTTCCAAATGCAAAGCTGATTGATTTTTTAGATCCAGGGACATACAGGAGTTTTATAGGTAGGCCAGAAATTTTAAAAGAAATTGTAGAAGGTAATTCTGATAAGAAAATTTTTATCCTCGATGAAATACAAAAAATCCCTGAGGTACTAACTGTAGTACACCAACTTATAGAAACTAAAAAAAAAGTTCAATTTATACTCACAGGCTCTAGCTCAAGAAAATTAAAAAGAACAGGCGTGGATTTATTGGGGGGAAGAGCAGAATTATGCAGAATGCATCCTTTCACTGCTAAAGAATTGGGATCATATTTTAACTTAGAGTCTGCTTTAAAATTTGGATTGTTACCATTAGTGTATGACAAGTCCGATCCTAGTTCGAGTTTGCGTGCTTATCTTGGACTCTATATAAAGGAAGAAGTATTCAGTGAGGGCTTAGTGAGAAATATTGGAAATTTTTCCAGATTTTTGGAAGCAGTAAGTTTTTCCCATGCCAGTATTTTGAATACTTCCAATGTTGCAAGAGAGTCAGGAGTGGAAAGAAAAACCGTAGAAGGATACCTTTCCATTCTAGAAGATCTCCTTTTGTCCTT
>CAMCZP010000104.1 GCA_945887855.1 Leptospira interrogans serovar Manilae
TCTCCTTCATATAAAAAGATCCCTGCACTACCTTTTTCTTCCGTTTTATCATTGTGTTTTACTTTTGATTCACCTATTGATTTTGTGATAAATAAATATTTTTCTTTTTCTGTTTGTGATTCATCTACTTTTGGAGGCTTTTGTTTTTGTTCATTGGTTTCCCAAAAATAGGGTTTGTTGCATTGGGTTGTTGCAAAAATCAGAAAGAAAGCAAATGATTTCAGAAGAAAAGATGAATATACTTTTCTGAAAGAGGAATTCGGATGTTTTTTATTTTTCGGGGAAAAAACATTGATTTTAAATATTTTAAAGAATACATTTACTACAAGTATGAATTTTTTTTTCAAAGTCAGAACCTTCAAATGCTAAAATTATATTTCTCTTTTTTTCACTTAAAACAATTCTTTTCTCCAATTCTGTCAATCTGTTTCATAAAACATTATTTTTTCTATCTCCCATTTCTATTCTGGATCTCTCTTTCTTTTTTATTTTTCCATTGTTCAGACTCTTCAAAAACAAAACTGGGTTCCGGAAGTTTTCCCGCTTCTGAATTTCCCCAAGGTATGGATTGGCTCAATGTTAAAAAACCACCTAAAGTGGGTGATTACAAAGGAAAAGTCCTTGTACTTTTTTTCTGGACAGGGAGCAATTTAAAGTCTTTAGAAATCCTAAATAGTTTTAAAACATTTGAAACTGAAAATAAAGAAAAAGTTCGAGTAATTGCAATACACTCACCTAAATTTAGTGGAGAAGCTAACCTTAGTTATGTTAAAAATACCATATTAAAAAATAGAATTGAGCTTACCATTCTCCATGATCCCAATTTCACAGTTTGGAGAACTTATGGGATCAACAATTGGAATTCACTTCTTGTGATTGGAGAAGATACGAAAGTGATCGGAAGATTCTCTATTGATAAAAATTTATTACGAATAGATCCCATATTTGAAAAGTTGTTAAATTTTGATGTTGAACCAAATATATCAAAGGTAGATGAGGAATCTCCACTCTTAGAAAAAAATAAATACCCTGAGAGTATTCTTTCCTTTCCCGAAAATGTCATTTTAGATGAATATGGAAAATATTTATATGTTAGTGATAGCAATCATAATAGGATATTAGTTATCACTAGAGACACAGGTTTAATTCATGAAGTAATTGGAAATGGAAATATAGGATTTGAAAATGGTAATTATAACCAATCTAGTTTTAATTATCCCACGGGATTAGCTCTAGATAATAAATTATTATATATTGTGGACAATAAAAATCATTCTTTACGAAAAGTTGATTTAGAAAAGAAAATAGTAACACTCTACTCAGGAACAGGAAAAAAAGGTGACGAAGTTGTTCAAACTGGATTTGCTCCTGTAACTAGTTTTTCATTCCCATATGGTATCACAAGAGATGGCTCAACTCTTTACCTTTCAAACACCGGGTTCAATCAATTCATTAAAATTGATACAAACTCAGGGAAGATAGAATCTTTATTTTCGGAAACAAAAGATATAAACTATAACCCAGAATTTTTCTCTAAAGTTGGTATGACAATTTATAGAGATACAATTTTTACAACGGATAGTTCTTCGGGATCTTTAAAGTCGGTTGTCTCAGATTTTCCTTCAAAAGTTAAAATATTGATAGGAAATAAGGCAAGAGATGTAGGTGATATGGATGGAGAAGCACTTAAAGCTAGGCTCCAATTTCCAAAAGGCATATACGCCAAAGATAATTTAGTATATATAGCCGACACTTTGAATCATAAAATAAAAGTATATGATTTAAAGAGAAAAATAGTTAGTACTCTCGCAGGCACAGGGAAACAGGGAAGTCAAAATTCTAGTCTGAAAGAAAGTACCTTCCATGAACCCTCAAGTGTTTACCTTTATGGCTCAGAGCTTTTTGTAGCAGATACAAACAATCATTGTATTAGGATTATAAATTTAAATACTAATAAAGTTTCTACATTTTATATACGGATGGAGCCTGAATTGGTAATGGAAAATAAGAAAAAAATTGCTCCCTTAAAAGATTCCTTTCCACATAAAAGTATTTTTCTTTCTCCAGATATTTTAGCACTGAAACTTCGAATTGCTATTAGTAAGAAGTATGTCTGGGATCCCAATGGAGGATTCTATTTTAAAATTCAATCTTCAAATCCTGATGTTTTAGACTTTAAAAATAATCATACAATGGTGTTTGAAAACTTTACAGGGCAAACAGAGTTTTTTCCGAGTCAAAAAAAAGAGGGAAGTACAGAAATCACAATAAATTCAATTATTTATTTTTGTAGTAAAACAAATTTATCTTTATGTTATTACAAGAAATTTAAAACTACCTCAATAGTTAAAATAACCCCAGGTGGGAAAGATAAACCTTTGATGGAGTTAAAAATTCCAGTTCTACAAAGGGAAGAGGAAAATTAAATGTTTAAAGATAAACAATCTAAACTCTATATGTGGTTGAGTGCAGCTTTTGTTACATTTTTATTAATGGCAGAGCTCACAGGAAGTAAATTAATCTCCTTTTTAGGTTTTACCCTTACGTTAGGAGTAATACCTTTTCCAGTTACATTTTTAATTACAGATACTCTTAATGAATTTTATGGAAAAAAAGCTGTAAAACATACCACTTTTTTGGGAATGATTATGATTTTAATTGCTTATGCTATTATAGTCATTGACCTAAAAATACCAGCTGTCTCCGATTCTCCGGTAGATGACGCTTCTTTTATAAGAGTATTTGCAAACTCTGGATTGGTGATAATAGGCTCTATTATTGCCTATGTAATTGGTCAAATGATTGATATCAATGTTTTTCATTATTTACGAATGAAAACGAAAAACAAACATATATGGCTTAGGGCTACAGGGTCTACAATAATCTCTCAATTGATTGATTCCTATGTTGTAATTTTTATAGCCTTTGGAAAAACCCTTCCTTTTGAGAAATTAATTTCTATTGCTAGCACAAACTTTTTTTACAAATTACTGGTTGCTATTAGTCTTACACCAATCATTTACCTATTGCATTCAATCATTGCAAAATACCTGGGTCCGGAGCTATTAGAATTAGAAAAAGAGAGAGACAAAGAACAATAGAGAATCAACGAACTATAAACCAAATTCGATTTCCATATTTATCCAAATAAGATAGATACCCTCTATCAGGAAATGTCTGCTCAATTGTAAAGTATCCTGACTCCTTAAACTTTTGAGTGGGCTCTCCCTCAATGGAAAAAGAACCCACACTCACCCTGCATTTTTCTGAATTTGGACTGAATAGGATACTCAATCCTGATTCAGTTTTGACCTCAGAGTGGTATTTTCCACTTATTTCTATGGTAAAACCAAAGACAAAAGAATAGACCTCAGCCGAATGCACACAATCTTCAGAAAGTAAATTGATACCGGATATTCTCATAGTTTATTTTTAGACTAATCCTAATTTTATATGATAAAAATCACATTCCCGATACAGGATTTTCAAGGAATATGATTTGACCTACCTACTTTTTTTACCTAAAATATAAATAGAATAAAGAAACAAAGAGGCAAATATGAAAAATCTTACACGCCATAGGAAAATCATTTTAGAAAATATGAAATCCAGAATGGATCATCCTACTGCCAAAATGGTTTATGATTCTGCAAGAAATATTACAGATAAACTTAGTTTTGCAACAGTATACAATTCCCTTGAATATTTAGTTGAATCAGGTTTGATCAAGAAATTAGACATTGATTCAGAATCTGCAAGATACGATGCCATGCTAGAAAGCCATGCACATCTAATCTGCAAATCCTGTGGTGCAATTATGGATCATCCAAATGAAGCATTTTTACAGCAAATGAAAATTTCTAATTTTCAATTTCATCCAGAAGATATTTCTATAACAATTAGAGGAAATTGCATGGATTGTAAAGAAAATCTAGCCGGGGTCTAATGGGTAAAATCCAGGAACTGGATCCTTCATTAATCAATAAAATTGCTGCTGGAGAAGTTATAGAGGCTGGGTACTCCGTAGTAAAAGAATTAGTTGAAAACTCTTTAGATGCAAATGCTACCAAAATTAGGGTAGAATCTAGTTTTGGTGGTCTCTCCCAAATCCTTGTTTCCGACAATGGAACCGGTTTTGATAGCGATGACCTAGAAATCAGTCTTAAACGTCACACTACAAGTAAAATTCATTCCTATGGTGATCTAGAGTCACTGCAATCCTATGGGTTTAGGGGGGAAGCTCTCTCTTCCATTGCTTCCGTTTCCAAGCTCTCTATCATTTCCGGAAAAGATGATTCCCAACCTGCCATAAAATTAGAATCAGAAAAAGGGATTGTTCTTTCTACTCGGAGTGTTCAGGGAAGAATCGGCTCCTTGGTAGAGGTTAAAGACCTCTTTTTCAATACCCCCGTTAGAAGAAAATTTCTTAAATCTGATAAATCTGAAGATAAAAAAATCAAAGATAAAGTTGTACTGCTCTCTTTATCTAAACCAGACGTAGAATTTGAATATTTCCAAAATGAAAAAAAGGTTTATTCTTTAAAACCAAATTCAATAGCAAATAGAATTATAGATATCTTTGGTGACAATATTGGAAATCACCTTTTAGATGTAAGCCTGGATCGAAGGGGAATCAAATGCCATGGCTATATCAGTGATCCAGAATTTTATAGATCCAATAGGTTAGGTCAGTTTTTTTTTATAAATAATAGACCTGTAGAAATCAAAAATAGTTCCTACCTACTCAAAAAATCGTACGATGAACTTTTACCACATGGAGCCCATCCCTGGTGTTTCCTTTATTTTAGCATTGATCCGAGATACATAGATGTAAATGTTCATCCAACTAAAAAAGAAATACGATTTTTAGATGATGAAGGTTTTACTTCCTTTTTTTTAGAAGCAATCAATACCGTACTACGATCAAAAACTCCTGTCACATTTTTAGAGATGAAACGAAGACTATCTTCTCCAATGCCCCTATCTAAAAAAGGAATTGAGCCCGTACCCGAACAAACTGTATTTCAATCTATTCTACACAATGATCTATTTAAAAATCCACATTCTGTGAAAGGATTTTCTGTGGAAGATGTTGGTGCTGGAAATAATCTGCACCTTTTAACAGGTTCAAATGAAGTAGTACACCGAGAATTTATTCCCAAAAAGCACTTTGGAATTCTCTTTGAAACATTTATATTAGCTGAGGCAGAAGATGGTTTATATATCATTGATCAGCATACTGCACATGAAAGAATTCGGTATGAAGAAATCTTAAATCAACTAAAAAGAAGGGGAAGCGTACCACAACCCCTCCTCTCCCCCATCCGCCTTGAACTCAGTCTCGGAGAAGCAGAAGAAATTATAGAGCGTTTGGAAGAATATGCAAAGGTAGGGATCCTTCTCGAAAGCATGGGGGGCGGAACAATTCTAGTCAGAGAAACACCTGTGCTCTTAGAATCCGGTTCCGAAAAAGAAGTCATTCTAGAGTTTTTAAACAGAACCCAAGCCAACCCGGAAGAAAGAGAACTGTACGATATCCTTGCAAAGAGCATTGCCTGTCGATCCGCCATCAAGAAGGGTGACTTTGTATCTGATCATATATTAGGTGAGCTTCTGAATCGATTGAGCTATTGTGAAAATCCTTCTAGATGTCCTCATGGTAGACCCACTTTGATTAAATTGACACGCAATGATCTGGAAAAAATGTTTCACAGAAAGTAAGCAATTGTAAGAATATACAATTCATTGCTTGTTTAAAAATCTATCCATTCAAGGATAAATAATTTGGAAAAAGATTTAAAAAATCTTCTATGGAAAGGTTTGTTTGCACTCGTAGGAATTCTGGTGGTGATAGTCTTCCTTTCTCATTTTGCAAAAGAACCCATTCAAAAACTTTCAAACCTCTTCATTGATATCTTTGGAGTGTATGGTGTAGGATTAGGAATATTGTTGAGTGATTCCCTACCTGCATTTATGATTCCAGATGCCTTTTTGGTTCTAGCAGTAGCAGGTAAGCTGGAAGATATACCTGTGGTTGTTTTTGCATCCATCGGGAGCATAACTGGAGGAAGTATCTCTTACTTTTTAGGTAGGTATGTATTTCCAAAAATTGCCTTTATCCAATCATTTTTACAAGCCCATGAGGAGAAATTGGTTGTTCATTTAGAAAAATATGGTGTTTGGGCAGTTGTACTGGCAGCAACCACTCCACTTCCCTACTCATGGATGGCCATTCTTGCCGGCACACTCAAAATGCAATATTGGAAATTTCTGGTGAGCAGTCTTTCTAGAGCACCGAGGTTTCTTGTATACTACTATGCAATCAAATTAGGTTGGTTATCCTGATCCAAAATCCAACTCTGTTCAATAATTATAATGAATCTAAAAATAGATTTACCATCTTTTGCGATTCTATACGATGGAATAAAATAGGACTTGTAATTCTTTGAGAAAAACAGTTCTATCTGTTAGCAAGAAGATTCTTTCCATCTTTCTCAACAAAGGGGGGAAAGATTTTCACAAATGCATCAGAAATTAGAAATCTATAAGATGAGGAAAAATTATGAATTCTACAACCTTAGTTGAGATAACTCCATCTACTAGCATGGAAGATATTCTAACCAATTACCCAAGTGCAAAAAGAGCATTGTTTCAAAAATATCATATTGGTGGCTGCTCCAGTTGTGGGTATTCCTTAGACCAAACACTGCAAGAAGTGATGTTAAATCACAAACGAGACAAAGAAGTTTCCAATGCAATTCAGTTTATCTATGAATCCGCAGAGGTAGACAAGCAACTCCAGATTTCTCCTCTTGAACTCAAAGCAAAACTTGATGCTGGAATTGAAGTAAAGCTTGTAGATGTTCGAGAAGATTGGGAAATTGAAATTTCAAAGCTACCCAATAGTGAAGTAATTAGTCAAAAATTAGCTTATGAAATTTTAAACAAATGGGATAAAAATACAGAAACAGTTTTTTACTGCCACCATGGAGTGAGAAGCTTAGAAGCTGCTTCTTATTTTAAAGGACATGGTCTTCCAAATGTGAAAAGTTTAAAAGGTGGAATTGATCTATATTCCACAGAAGTAGACCCTTCCATCCCTCATTACTAGAACAACCACCGGGGCAATGTTACATTGTTCCGGATTCTTTTTTTTAAATTAAAAATTATTCGTCTTCTGTCTCATCCATTCTAGGATCATCTTTGTCCACATTGCCGTCAGGATTGTAGGTATTATTTTCTTTGATCATGGTCAAAGATTCTTTTTTGTATGCCTTGGATTTTTGTGAGAATGTGGATTCAGGAAATTTATCAATTACATATTCAAATTCTGCTGCTGCCTCAGCGTATTTACCTTGTTTATAATAAATTGTACCACGTCTGTAGTATGCTGCAGGATCTAGGCTAGGGCTTGGATTAAAAATTGTTTCTTGTGCAAATTTGAGTGCTTGGGAATTTTTTCCAGAAGCAAAATATGATTCAGTTAAATAGTGATACGCTCTTTCTCTGGATGTGCTGTCTAGCGGGAATTGCAAAGATTTATTTAAGTGAGAGATTGCTTTTGCATATTCTTTTCTGTCAAAAAAATATCTCCCTTTTTCTAGGTTGGATATTCCATTTCTAGAATTTTCCTGGCTTTCCTGTTCTTTGTATTGGGCAACTGGTTGTTCTTCTAGGTAATCGTCAAATAAATCTAAGGAGTCCATATTTCTTCCAAGGGATCGAATTGATTTACGCCAACCAATTCTAGCATGGATATTGTTTGGGTCTTCATAGACAGATAAAATATAGTTTTTTCTAGCTTTATCAAAATCTCTGCGCTTCATATAAAAGTTTGCTAATGATACAAATGCACCAGACCTAAGTTTGTGATTGTCACTGGATCTGAGCACATCCTCAAGATGAGCTTTTCCTTCTTCTTCTTGGTTGATTTGTAGTAATATATTCCCTAAATGATAGCTTATTTTTTCTCTTTCTTCTCTCTTTAGTTCTTTGATTTGGTTTAGCTCTTTAAAGATTTCTAAGGCAACTAACCTATCTTTATTTTTATAAAGTGATACTGCTAACCCAAACCTTATTCTGGTATTGAATTCAAGAGATGTATTTTTTGCAGCAAGCTCATTGAAGAGAGATAATGCTTTTTCTGTACTTTGTCTGTTATTTTGTAGAAGTAAAATTTCTCCTTCCTTTAATTTTTCTTCTACATTTTCAGGTGTTATTACATTGATAGTTTGCTGGGCAGAGATACTTTTAAATTCTCTGGAAAGTACATAACCACCAATCAAAATACCTAATAGTATAAGAGTAGTACCAGCAATGGCAAAAAAATTCTTACTCAACCATCTCTCCGTTGTTTAAGGCATTGGTTGATATAGAATTGCACTCGGTCACTGTCATAGTTTTTTTGAACTTCATCTTTTA
>CAMCZP010000105.1 GCA_945887855.1 Leptospira interrogans serovar Manilae
AAAAAAGCCTAGGATTGTTGCGAATAAAATTGCAAAAACTGACTTTTTACAGGAACGCCATAGATAATCTTTATAAGTTCATAATTGAAAATATGGCTTGGACTAAAATAATTTTTGTAATCATTGCAATAGGAAAGACCAATGAATATCCATAGTTAGGGACTGAGTTTTTAACCTCTCCATTTACATATGCAATACATGCTGGTTGAGTTTGCATTCCTGAGATTACACCCATAAGAAGAGGATATGGAATTTTTAATATATATCTTCCCAAGAGAATCATAAGAATAGTATTGAAAAGAGTAATACAAGCACCCAATAATATTAAAACAGCTCCATATTTTGCTAAATTATCTCCAAATGAATATCCTGCTTTTAAGCCTATACCAGCTAGAAAAAGTACTACACCTAGTTGTCTTACTGTTAAATTAGCATTATAAGACATTCCCCAGACAATATTTCCTGTTCTTTCTAAGTACCCTAAAAGTAAGGATACAAGAAGAGGACCTCCAGCAACTCCCAATTTAAATGAGCTTCCACCTGGGAGTGGTATTGGTATTTCACCTAATGATAAGCCTAATGCTATTCCTAATGACATACTAATATAATCAATTTCAGATAAGCTTTGAAATGAGTCTCCAAAAAAATGGGATACCTTATCCATATCTTCTCTAGTTGTAACTACACGAATCCTATCACCTGATTCTAAAATAGTATCATTAGTAGGAACTATTTCTGTATCTCCTCTCTTGACTCTGGTAATAGTTGCATTAAACTTTTTATGTAAGTCCAATTCTCTAATAGAAAGACCGATTACATTTTTACTGGAAACGAATATTCGCCTAAAATCCAAAAAGGCTCTATCTGTAGATAAGTCAGAAGCTATTTCTTCACCAAAATATGTTTTATATTTATTAAGAGTAGATATACTTCCTACTAGGGTAATAATATCATTTTCTTCTAGAACTGTATTTCCATTTACTATTTGTACATTATCTTTTTTCTTAATTCTTGAAATTACTATATCTGATAGTTCCTCATTCGAAAATATATCTGAAACCTTTTTATTGATTAAATCTTTAGATGTAATACGTATATCTTTATTATCTAAATTTTCTCCACCTAAACCTAGTATATTCGCAATCTTTATACTTTCTTTATCCAGGTTAATTGAAAGTATAATTTTAAAAAAGTACATTGAAAGTATTACACCAATAACTCCAAAAGGATAAGTTATAGAATATCCTGCTATTGGCTTTCCTAGAATTGAATTTAATTCAGGTTGAGTTTTACCCATGTTCAATTGTTTGATTGTGTCTACTATAGATGCTAATGCAGGTGTGTTGGTTAGAGAGCCCGAATATAAACCAGAAAGAAGTGAAGCATCAATGGAAAGTAGTTTTCCTAAAAATAAAGTTAATATACAACTCATTGAAAGTACAAAAATAACAGCTAAATTAAATGTAATACCCATTTTATTGAAACTTCTGAAAAATCCTGCACCGGATTGAAGACCAGATGTGTAAACAAAAAGAACAAGTCCTAAAATGTATACAATATCAGGCAAGGCTAGAGATTCTGAAAGGGATCCAAATGCTAAACCTACAAATAAAACATTTGCTATTCCTAGGCTAAATCCCTTTATTTTTATTTTACCAAGAAAATATCCTAAAGCAATTAATATAAATAATAATAGTAGTTTATTGTGTTCTAAATAATGAGTAATAGTATCAGTCATCAATTCAAATTCCCAAAAAATACTTTACCAGATGAAATTTCATGATAGGCTTCGATAATTCCAAGCTCTTTGTTTGAAATTGCTTTCTGAATAATTTCACTGTTTTGTAGAATTTCCTGGATTGAGTTTCTAACATTCATTTTTGTAATTCTTTCTAGCAGAACTGGATCCTTTTTTTCTATGTCTGCTTCTGTACATCCACATTCGTTAACTGACTTAAGAATCTTATTTACTATACTACTTTTTGAATTATGAAATGTACTATCAATTGAGTATTGTATTGCACCACATTGTGAATGACCCTTTACGATGATAAGTTTAACTCCAAATTTTGAAACTGCAATTTCAATACTTTCAATAATTTCCTTGTTCACTATATTTCCTGCTACCCTAACAGTTAGAAGGTCACCTAAATTTGCATCAAACAAAATCTCTGGTGATGTTCTGGAATCAATACATCCTAAGATGATAGCCATTGGGTTTTGTTCCGAGCTCAGTGCAGAGAGTTGATAATGATGAAATTTATCTGCAATTTTACCATCGACAAATCTCTGGTTTCCAATTTTTAGTATATTTAATACTTCTTCAGGTATTAATTTTTCTTGGGTTTTCTTATCGAGAAAATTTATGAACTCAACATGTTCTTCTAATGTATAAGAATTTTTTAGTCCTATAATATTTAATTTTATATTCAATTCCGGAGCTCTTACTTCTTTAAAATCTTGAATGATTTCTAAAATATCATTGTCCACATAACTTGCATTTGATGCATCTAAAACTAACTTTGAATTTTCTGGAATAGTCCAAAGAGTATTTTTAATACTTGCTCTATTTATAAAAGTAACTTGACTGGATAGTTCTATATGTATGACGTCTCCAATGTGAAGTTTAAATTCTTCTTTTGTAAGTGGATTATGAAATATTTCTTTTAAGATAAAAAATATACTAAAACCTAATCCAATAATTACCCCATAAAGCAAATCAGTGAAAATAATTGCAATGACTGTCATGGTAAATGGTATGAATTGATCTAATCCTTTCTTATACATTTCTTTAAAAAGTGATACTTTTGTTAATTTATAACCTGTTAAAATAAGGATAGCAGCCAAACATGACAGGGGTATATTGTTAAGAATAGGAGTAATAAAAATAATACTCAATAGTATAAAAAATCCATGAAAAATTGTAGATGCTTTAGTTTCATTTCCAGACTGAATATTTACAGAACTTCTTACGATCACAGAAGTGATAGGGATTCCTCCTAAAAAACCTGCTATCATATTCCCAAAACCCTGAGCTACCAATTCTCTATTAGGTGGAGTTTGTCTTTTATGAGGATCTATTTTATCAACAGCTTCAATATTGAGAAGAGTTTCTAAAGAGCTTACAAGAGAAATGGTAAAAATAATAAACCAGATTTTAGAAGAACCTAATAGAGAGAAATCAGGGATATGAAAATAACTGCTGAGGTCACTTGATTCAAACTTAGGGATGTTTACTAAGTGGCTAGGCTCAATCAATAAAAAAGGAAAAAAGTTTATAAATAAAATATTGGTAAGAGTTCCCAATATTACAACAAATAAAGATGCAGGAATAAATTTTACTTTTTTATATAGAAATCTATCCCATAAGAAGAGGGTTATCAAAGATATTGAACTTATAATAACTGCACCTGGTTTGAAATAGTTAAGTGAGGTAATGAGTGTGGAGAATGTATTTTCACCATCCGCTTGTATAAATGAAAAATCTTCTTCAGGATCTGCGTCATACCCCATAGCATGTGGTATTTGTTTTATAATTAAAATAATACCAATAGACGCCAAAAGCCCTTTGATTACACTTGTGGGTATATAATCTGCAATTGCACCTGCTTTAGTGATACCCATAATTATTTGAAAAAAGCCTGCTAAAAACAATGCTAGTAAAAAAGTATCGAAAGATCCAAGCTCATTAATTGAAGAAAAGACAACTGATGTTAAACCAGCCGCAGGACCGCTTACACTGGTTTGGGATTTACTAATAAATCCAACAAAAATCCCTCCAATGATTCCAGAGATTATACCCGAAATAAGGGGAGCACCTGATGCTAAGGAAACACCAAGGCATAAAGGTAGAGCTACTAAAAATACAACAATACTTGCTGGAAGATCTTTTTTAAGTTGGTCTTTATTAAAAAAATTCAATAGTTTTATGCCTTATTTACAACTATTCAATTTATAGTATAAAGACGAAATAAAAATTATATAAATTTTTAATTATTTATCCATTACAAAAAATAAATTTCTATTAGAATTTTCTAATATTTAAAAAATTGTAACTATGAATAAAAATAAGTTATTTTTTTTAATTATTCCAATTTTAGTACTAATAGTTACTTTAATTATAAAAAATAGTAGTAATAATCTAATTGTAGTTCATCCATCAAAGAGAAATATAACAGAGGCAGTTTATGGATTGGGAACAATAAGTGCTTCCAAAATCTTTCATTTATAAATAACAATATTTTTAATCTTATTCTGTCTATAATTTACAGCCACACTTCCGTACTTATTATAAAGAAAAAATAAATTCATCTTTTTGGGATCAGTTCCCAAAACTTCTTCTGCAAGAGCTTTTGTCATACCAATAGAAACTTTAGAGTTTGCTCGAACTATTTCTGGGCTATTTTTTCCAGAGAGTTCAATTTCTGTTATGATACCATTTGATAAAACTATTTTTGAATCATAGAGAGAATAGTACCATACTTCTTCATTATCTAGAGTTTCTTTTCTGTCAGGAGCCTTCCATTTAGAGAGGAGATTTTTAAGTGTATCACCAGATTTGATTCCATTTATTTCTAAGCTAGATTCACCAGCTACTTCTGTTGTAATTTTTGTTCCTGTTTTTTCTGATAAAAACTGTGCCCACTTAGAGAGAGACTCATAGTTTTCTAAATAATTAGCTGCTATCTTTTTACCTTCATTTTTATCTCCATATTCAAACTCTACGAGAGCTAAATTCAATAAGGGAGTAAAATCAGCCTCAACATAATCAGGATCCAACTGTGTTTTTAATTTCAAATTCTTTTGTAAATTTTTTAATTTATCAAGAGATTCTTTTGAAATATTTTGATTATTTCCCATTCCATTTTCTATATTCTTTCCTAGAACACGAAACCACTCTAAGGCTTTTGTTTGATTTCTTGTAATTAAATAAACCACTCCTAAATTATTTGCATATTGAATAGAAGGATCTGAATTAAAAACAAAATCCGCTATACTTAAAGCTTCTTTTTCATCTTTTTCTCTATCGGAATAAGATAGTAAAACAGAGTAATTAGATAAGAAAAAATTTTCAGGGGAATTATTATAAACTTTTTTATAAGCTTCCATAGCTTTATAATAAAGATTTTTATCACCAGGAATCTTTTTTCCTACCCTTTTTACAGATTCTCCTTTAAGAAAAATCATTTTATCTCTAAATGCAGGGATATCTATGATAGATTTAACTTGAAGATCATTTTGAGCAACAGACTGTTCCCACATTTTATGATATGCCACAGCTAATGCTTTTAATAACTCAGGATTATCTTCATAGGTTATCAAAGCTTTTTTTATCATATCTACAGATTTCTCTAAATTCCTACCTAGTTGTATGTCAGCATAAACTTTTTCCATACTAGCTGCAAATTTATGTAGTTCCTGTTCGTTACTTTGCATTTGGGAGAGTCTTTCATGAGGACTGGGATGAGTAGAAAAGTATGGATTGTTTTTATTTAGAGAATTTTTATTTGCTTCTAAATTATCCTGCCTCATTGTATTTAAGATTTTTAATACTTTAATAAAGTAGCTTGTATCATATCCAGATTTTTGTAGTAGTATAAAAGCTGTTAAATCAGCATCTAGTTCATCATCTTGTTGGAATTTTATAGAAATAAGGGAGTCTTTAACTTCTCCTGAATCCTCTATACTTTTTTTAATAGAATTAAACGTATGACGATTATAATAATGAGCTAACTCATGAGAAAGAATAGCTGATATATAATTTCCTCTGATAAGAAACTTTTCTTTTTCGGGAAGGCTTCCAATTGATTTATCAATATAGTCTAGAGCTCCAGTATGAATAATAAATTGACCTGTTGGATATGCAAAAGCATTAAAATCATTATTTTTGATGATACTAAATACAATTGGAAAAGATTCATGCCCCGATTTTTCAGAAAGCCTACGGAAAGTGCTTACGATAACTTCTCTCCAGCCATTGTGGTCTTTAACTTCGCCACCAGAACCTTTTATATAATTTTTATAACTTACATCTGAAGTTCTTTGTATTTGAGCAAAGAGTTCTGAATCAAATGAAATATCATCAGAATATAAAACAAAAAATGGTAACAAAACAAAAAGAAAATAAAGAAATTTTGAACTCTTTTTCCAATTAGAAATTAAAAACATAAACTAAATCTCCAAACTATTTTATTCTTTAATATCAAGAACTATTTCATATAAACCAAAAGACTCTGTAGATTTAAGTTCTTCTGTAATTTTTTTGAGTTCTTCATATTTATTCTTCAGTAGTACTATTAAATGTCCATAATTTTTTATGTTATTTGAACTAAAAGAAAAGGACTTTTCGGTAATAATTAATACCAATCTATCATTTCCAACAGGAGGCACGGCTTCTAGCTTATAAGGTTTGATAGCATTTTGAGTAGGAAACTTATAATTATCATTAGGATTTAATATATTATTTGTATCATATTTATTTGGAAAAATTTGAGCAATCATCCCATCTGTTGTAAATAAATATATTGTTAAATAACCTATTTTTTTAGTTTTAGAGCGATATACAAACTCTAACTCAATACTTTCTCCAATTCTTGCACCTTCTTTTCCTTGTTCTGCTTTAGAAAATAGATCATTGATTTTATAGTCATTGTTACCATTATTTTTTAAAGAGATCAGGCGAGAGTAGCCTGCTTCCGTATCAACCATACTTGAAAACTCTTTCAGAGATGGCGTTGAATAGTCAAAGGAACCCAATAAAATATTCTTTTTTCTTCGAGTAAACTTAAAAGAATTAGAGGATAAATCTATAATATAATCAGAATTTTTATTTTCTATAAAATTATATTCAGAAAGAATATTTACTATAGAGCTAGTGCTGTTTGATTTTCCAACTATAGAATAAGTATAATGGATCTCTGTGTTTTTATCTGGTAGTAAAGATAGTGGGATAGGTGCAAGTACAGATTGAGGATATAAACCTTCTATTAAAGGAAACAGAAGTACAAAAAGTAGATAAAATTTCTTGGATAATATAGTTTTCAAAAAAAACATTAATTTTTCCTTTTGCCTTTTTCCCATTCCCCTGAGTACAATAAGTCCCCATCTTTATCAAACTTTAAACCAAATCCATTTAGTTGGTTTCTTTCAAAAATTCCTATATATAAAATTCCATTTGGATAAAGAAATAAACCTGTTCCATTTTTAGTATCATCGTTCCATTCTCCGTAGTAGATCTTTCCATTCTCTATAACTGAAAAACCAATTCCATCTAATGTACTACTTTCTAAATCACCACCATATACAAAGTTATCTTTTTTTATCAATGCTTCTTTTTGTTTTTTACCATCTTTTACTCTTATAAAATAATCAGATGCTATTGTATAACTAAAAGATCTTTCTGGTTTCCCCGTCTTATCATATCCATTAATAAAGGTAATTAGTTTTCCTTTTTTGATAAATCCCAATCCACTCATTTTTCCTTCTTTAAACTCACCCGCATAAAAAGAACCATCCAGATATCTATAGACTCCATATCCGTTAAATTTATTTTCTTTAAATGTACCGGAATAAATATAACCATAATTTTTATCGATATATCCATTTCTAGCAGTTCCAATTCCATTTAGTTTATTTTTAGAAAATATACCAGATATTGTATCACCATTAGCATATTTATAAATTCCTTCACCTTCCATTTGGTCTTGTGAAAACATTCCTTCATAAATATCAAAAAATTTGACTTTATTATTTTTACCTTTGTAAATCTTCATAACACCATACCCATGAAATTTACTATCCAGAAAATTACCATCGTATTGATCTAATGATTTTTCAAAAATGAATTTCCCCTTTCCATTTTCACAATCACCTATACATTGTCCTTTTTTAGGAGAGGTAAAAATAGATACATTTCCGAAAATTATAAATAAAATTAAAAAATATTTAACTATTTGGTATTTGAAGAATAAATTCAATTTAGTTTTGATATGTTCCATGGTTTGCCCTATAATTTTTTGATTTTTTATACTATTCTTTATTATTTAGATGTTGTAAAGGAAATTTCAGCCATACCCCAATCGCCGGAAGGTACGGATCTGAATTTCATGGAGATTCCTTTAGACAGTGTTCCACCTAATCCCATTTTAACAGTAGAGATACTTTCTCCCTCTAAATCTTCTTTTTTAAATAATTGAAGAGGTTCTTTGGATACGATTGCCCGCAGAGTATCTTTCCCAAAAGGAGGAGTGATATATAGTTTTGCCCTTGATTT
>CAMCZP010000106.1 GCA_945887855.1 Leptospira interrogans serovar Manilae
AAAATCAAAAAAGAAAAGGTATGGATCCAACTGATCCCACTAAAAATTACAGATAAAATAAATAGAGCGGCTATATTTTGGTTTGTATCAATCCCATTCTTATATTTTCTAAAAAGAGGTACTACAATTAAAAGGGCTAAAAAATTAAATACTAGTTTTACACTTTCCATGGAGAGAGAATAGAAGGGCATACGAAACAACATTTGGTTTACAGGGTCGGCACCTTCTAAAAAATACTTTGCCAAAGTAGCAATGAGACTCTGGTTATTTTTCCAGGCACGAAATACAGGATTTTTCATGGCACTCAAAAGTACCATATCGAACCAATTTGCCCAATTTTGAACCCCATAATCATAGCCATCGAGGAGAGGAATCCCCGCCCAAAAGACCAATCCCAAGAAGAAAATGAGAATTGCTTTGACCCTTCTTTTGTATAACAAAAAGAGAAGGAATACCAAGGGGGTGAGCTTGATAATCACTGCTAGGGAGAGAGATAGGCCGGTGATATAGTTATTTTTAGAAGAGAGTGCGAGGAGGATAAGATACATGAGAATAAAAGCTACTTGGTTATTGTTTACATGATTTTCTAAAAATCGAAATCCAAATAAAAGTGTAAAGAAGAGAATGTATGTAAAGCGGGAAGGGTATAGCATTTCTTTCATCAAATAGAGAGAACCAATAAGACATGCAAAATTAATGAGGGAAAAAATAAGGGACGCATTTTCGTATGACAAATAAGAAATAGGTATCAGTAGAGTAGCAAACGTAGGAGGGTAAATATAGGATGCTACATTCCCCCGCAGAGAATCTAATTTATTGAGTAGATCAGGATTTTTAAAGAGATCATCCAGGGTATATTTATCCTGGAGATCCTTGATTTCTTCGTATTGGTAAATATCTTTGTGTTCGTGGAGTAAAATAGATGCTCTGTGGTAGTCTCGAAAATCAGAAATAGCCTTTGATTTATTGACTCCCGTAACCAAAAGGGCTAACAGAAAAAGAAAATTAGCTAATAGAATCAGTTTCTCTAACCGGCTCATACTTGCCATTTTTCCCTTTAGTTTCTACAAGGGATAGAGAAATATCCATCCCGTAGGATAGATTTTTAAATTTATACTTTACTGTTCTTTCTGGGGTCAGAACCATTTCGTAGAGATGACCTGGAGCCTCCAAGACTATGATTTTGAGCTAGATGATGCTCTGGTTGCCCGGTTTCCTCCCCCCCATCGCGAGGATGCCCGTCTCCTTGTTGTCACCCGCTCAACTTCCTCTCTCCATTCTGAGCCCAATTTTCCCTGTCTACTCTCCTATTTGCAAAAGGGGGATCTCTTGGTTTTCAACAATACAAAAGTTAGCAAGCGGAGAGTATTCCTAAATACCCCGAAGGGTAGGTTACACGAATGCATCTTTCTCGAAGAAAGCAAGGGAGTCTGGTATTGTTTGGTGAGAAATTCAGCTAAGATCAAAGAAGGGGATCTCTTACGGGAAGTCTCTGGACACATTGAGTTTCGGTACAGTAGGTCGGGTGGAAAATCCTATCTTATGCCCTCAGAACCTCTCACAGAGGCTGTATTTGATCGAATTGGTACAATTCCTATTCCTCCCTATCTACGACGTCGGGCGGAGAGTTCTGATGAAATTCGGTACCAAACAGTGTATGCCAAGGTACCGGGTTCAGTGGCAGCTCCCACTGCGGGTCTGCATTTCACGGAGAGTCTAAAAACCTCTCTTTCCAATATGGGAGTGGGGCTTGCCGAAATCACCCTCAGCGTGGGGTATGGAACCTTTGCTCCCCTAGAAGAGTCACAAATCCAAGAGAAAAAACTCCACGAAGAATCGTATGAAATTTCAGAATCCACTGCCAAACTTCTCACCCAAACCAGAAAGAAAGGTCGAATCATTGCGGTGGGTACCACAACTTTGAGGGCATTGGAATCCTCCTTTGAAAAATCTACCAACACCTACAGGAGTGGTACATCTTCTACGGATATATTCATCACACCGGATGATACAATTGCATCCATAGATGGGTTGGTTACAAATTTTCATCTACCGGCAAGTAGTATTCTTTTATTGGTGGCAGCTTTTACGGGAAAGGATTTGGTTATGAAAGCGTATCACAAAGCTATTGCAGAGAAATATCGTTTTTATTCTTATGGGGATGCGATGCTTATTCTCTGAGTTCCCAAATATGAATCATCTCACTTTTTTCTTTGCAACGGGGAGATTGTTTTTTTTTGGCAGAATCGGATACCAGTGCTACAGTATTTTCATTGACCCATGTGATACCTTCTAGGTTGCAATACTTTGGCAATCCTTCCTCTAAGGGGAAATTGTAAATCTTTCCAGAGTTTTTCCAGTTCCAGGCTGTATCTAATTCTCCAATCCAGAGGGCAGAGGATTCTTGAGATAAAATGGCAATTTTAGATCCATTCCATGCAATATCCGAATAATCTAAAAATCCTACTTTTTGTGGGATAGGAAGGAAGGAGACCTGTTGGTATTTGTTATTTGTCTTACGTAAGACCAATATATTCCCCCTCTCTTTGCTGCCCAGATTCAAAGTAGATGGCTTTTCTAAAAGCAAAAGAATAAAAGTATCCGATTTAGTTTTGAAATAGGCAATCCCCTCCGCTCCCTTGTTAGCTTTCTTTAGAGGAAAGTCTATAGGATACACTTCGAGTGTTTCAAAATCAGGGGAGTATTCATGTACTACGGGTTTGAATTGGTTTTGAAAGGAATCCGATTCTTTTGTAATGAGAAATTTCTTTGTTTCGGGTTGGAACGTAATACCCTCAAATCCAGATTGAGCGGGAAACTCTTTTCCCATCCATGAGTTTTCAGAAGAATTGCTGAGATCTCTTCCTACTTTGGCGATAGAGTGGAAATTATCAAAAACAATATAAAAGAAATCATCTTTCAAGTAAATTCCGCTGGCTTCCCATTTCTTGGAGACTTTGGGAGTAGAGGAAATCAATGTGCGAATTTTTTTTTCTACAAGTGGTTCCAAAAGGGTGGTGGGTTCGGAGAAAAGGGGTATCCCCCATCCCAAAATCCAAAAGAGAAACCTCAGGCTAAATCCGTAACTTTCGAGGTATTTTTTAGTTTTAATTCTACTTTTGAACAATGGTGGATGATATGTAAGATTTGTAAGTAGCACATTTCCCGAAAGCTAACTTTTCCCATGAAGGGATGGCGGATTAGGTATTCAGAAAACTCTCTTTCCGAAAGAACTTCTAAAGCAGAGGTGAGGTTGATACATGCCGTGTTCCATTCTTTGAGATGGATGGTGATTTGAGGAAGTAGATCTCGGGGTGACTTTCCGATGGCTGGACTATAAAAACCCGCATCTCTTGGGTGTTTCATAGCTTCTGCATAAATAGAGCTCCATTCCATGTAGGATTTTTCAGATTTTGGTCTTCCGTAAAAAATTCTATAAAATATTTTGGGGATTTTAAAACTCAGTGCCAGAATATTTGTTGTAAAAGTTATATGAGAGATGTTTTCTCCAGGGGACCATCCACCCAAGGAGTGCGAGAAGAAAAAGCCCGGGCTTACTTTTTGAAAGAAAAGATCCACTTCTTTTTGCAAAATAACTAGGCAGGAGAGGATTTCTTCTTTGGATCCCGGATTTTCTGGTTGGATGATTATCATATGAACGTACTATTATTAAGGTCGGTATTGGAATTTATTTACTTATAAAAAAATGGACATTCAATCAGTATTAAATTCTAATTTTGAACACAACTTAAATGGAAATTTAGAGTTTGTAACCATTCTATTGCGTCTAACGCTTTCCGCTTTTTTTGGATACTATATCAGCAAAGTTTCTCAATTGTTCAGCCTCCATAAAAAGTCTGACCCCTCCATTTTACAGGCTCAGTTTTTGCTCACCTTTACTTCCACTGCTACCATACTTGTGGTGGGTCAAAATATTGCGTATGCCATTGGTCTTTTTGGAGCCCTTAGTTTTATACGTTTTAGAACCATTTTAAGAGAACCTCGTGATACAGTTCTCTTTTTCTTCTCAGCCACTGCGGGAATAGCTTTGGGTGCGGGACAGATTTTGCTTACAGGTATATCTTCCGTTTTCTTAACATTTATTTTATATATATTAAAGAAATATATAAATACAAATTCTCACTACTTCTATCTAAAGCTTTATGTTCTTGAAAACTCAGATTTTCCAAAGATATTTTCCTACTTACAAGCCCATGGAACAAAGTTTGAAATCTATTCACTCACCAATCATAAAAAAAGTTTAGTGCTAAGGATCTACTTGGGTTTCGATGAAATTCTTTTTAGTGTGGAAGAATTAAAGATTGAATTTCCAGACATAATCAGAGCGTATTCAATTCATGAGGATAAAGAGTAAGGGAATTTAAAACTATGGCAAAAAAAACAGTGATTATCACAGGTGCAAGTTCCGGGATTGGTAGGGATTTGGCTTTAGAATTTGCCAGAAGGGGTTACTCTTTGGGTCTTACCGCCAGGCGATATGAGCTCCTCAAAGAGCTCCAAACGGAAATCAACTCTATCCATGGTAAAACTATCCAGGTGGAGTTGCGAGTGTTAGATGTCACTATCTATAGGGACATTTTTCGAGTGATCAAAGAGCTGGACTATTCTCTGGGAGGAATGGACATCCTGGTTGTAAATTCTGGTGTTGCCCGTTCCAAACCACTGGGATCTGGAAATTTCCAAAATGATAAAAATGTAATTGAGACCAATCTCATTGGAGCAATGGCTACAGTGGACGCTGGGGTAGAAGTTTTAAAAGTAAGAAAAAAAGAAGGGCAAATTGTAGGGATCTCATCCTTTGCAGGGGTGAGGGGTTTTCCTGGAAATGCGTCATACTCGGCATCCAAAGCAGGGTTTACAAATTTCTTGGAAGCGGCACGTTTGGAATTACAATCAGAAGGAATCTTAGTTTCTACAATCCTACCGGGGTTCATTGATACCCCCATGAACAATCATCTCCGGGATAGGCCTTTCATAATCGATTCCAAGAAAGGGGCTCGAAAGATATGCAATGCAATTGAGAGAAAAAAAGAACTTAGCTTTGTTCCCTGGTTTCCCTGGAGTCTTCTGCATACCTTCCTAAAGTTTTTACCAGATTTTTTGTACTACAAATTAAAAGATTCCCTCATGAGAGATAAATAGTGCAAATAAAAAAAGTTAGGGTTTTATTCGTTTGTCTGGGGAATATTTGTAGATCGCCTGCTGCTGAGGGTGCCTTTTTAGATCTTGTAGAAAAAAGTGAACTCATGGAATTTTTTCACATTGATTCTTGTGGTACGGGAAATTATCACATTGGGGAGCTACCCCATGAAACTACAAGACAGGTGGCGGAAAGTAGGGGTATTACGCTCACTCATAAATGCAGGCAATTCATTGCAAAAGATTTTGATCGATTTGACTATATCTTAGTGATGGATAAAAATAATTATTTCAATGTAACACGTCTTACAGAAAATCCCGACCACAAAGAAAAAGTAATTAAATTTAGGAAGTTTGATCCACACATAAAGGGAGAACCACCGGATGTACCTGACCCTTATTCGGGTCCTATTTCTTCCTTTGAATATGTGCAGGACATTGTGGAAAGATGTTCTGCGTCACTTCTGACATACCTTATTGAAAAGCACAATTTGTATATTCCAAAAGAAGAAGTGGAAGAAACCTATGAAACGGAATAAAGTATAAGGCTTTTAGGATACATCATAGATTATACCACTCACGGGTAGTTTTTCATTGTGAGGCTCTCTAGATAATTTATTTACTAACTCTTCAAAGTTCATGCCATAGGTTGAAATATAGAATTTGAGTTTATTTGCTCGAAATGCATTCAAATTGGTAAAGAGATCAATGGAGTTATCTATGTGGAATGGATCATACCAAATACCCGTTAGCCATTCTGCATGACGGATCCTTTCAATTTCTTTTCCAATAAAGGGTGTGTAGTTGAATAGGGGAGATAGATCTTTCTTAAATGGCTGGTTAGTTGTAGTGATCAAATAGCTTTCTTGGTTATTTTGAGAAGATTGGGTAGTGTATCGCAAAGCAGATAGACTAAACGATAAAAACGAGATAGATTTTAAAATGAGTGATTTTTCTTCCGGATAATTATATACTAAACTATCTATAACAATTAGTGTGCTATCAATAAGTTTCTTTTCTTTATCTGTTAAAATATCAGGGAAGTAATGAATACCCAATGTATCAATTACCTTTGGAGATACTTTGAGCTCAATGAATAATTTTTGAGTTAGATAGTATTTATTTTTAATAAAGTGTGTTAAAAAAATATTTAAAGTATTTTTTTTTAAATATTCCCAACCGGGTGATTCAGGGGTGATGGTCAATTCATCGTGTGTGATATATACATTTTCATCATGACCCAACCGAACATCAAATTCCAGAGCATTCAAACCATTTTTTAAAAATCCATATTCCATCAGCTCGATGGTATTTTTATACGTGGGAATGTACTTTGGGTTGTTGATATTTTTAGGATAATTCTGAAAATTTCCCAACCTATGCCCCACAAAGTAAAAGGGATCTGTTGGCTTTATAAATGATTCCATTTCCTTTGCGGCAGACCTAATTAACTTAGAATCTTTGGGAAATGGAAAATTAGTATATTTATGGGTATTTCCAAAAGAGAGAATGTTTGCATACAGTTGATTGATAATTTCAGGTATATCCATGTTTATTCCATTTGTACTACTATTTTAATTTATTTCCAGATTCAAAACTTAACAAAAATAGGTCAAGGTAAGAAATTCTTTTTCAGATTTATTCTATTAAAATTTTCTATACTTGACAGTACATATATTTATATGGTTTTAGTCTATAGGAATTGATAAAATTAAGTATTTATTTAACAAATTATTAGTTTCGAATTAGCCTTGGGGTATTGGTAGCTCTACGCTATAAACAGTTCTACCAGGTTCCCAAATTACATCCCATCCCACATTTTTTAACTAAGGAATAGTTTTTTTAAAATAATTTCAAACCAATAGGGAGTAGAATGCTTTTTTTAGAACTATTCACTCGCTATGAAAACATTCTTAATAGGAATACTGCTTACACTTTCTCTGTACGCTGTGGAGGAAACCCTCACGTATAAGAACGTATCACAATATGTTTTGGAAAACTATGTATCCGGTATGCCTGAAACAGAAGTGAAAGAAATTGAAAAATTACTCTTTCGGGAGAGAATCAGAGAATACCTTCCTAAGGTTGGAGTAAGTTATTTTGGTTTTAAAAATAAAAATGAAAACCAAGTTGATTCTGGATTTGATGAATACCGTCTCACCATTCAGCAGCTTCTCTACGACGGAGGTGATACAAGTAGACAAAAGGATATTATACTTCTGGCAACTAGGTTAGAAGGCGAGGATCGAAAGCAAAAAATCAATAGGATGCTATTAGATTCTAAACGATTATATTTTAAATGTCTCACAAATAATTTCAAAGTTCAACTGGGAAATAAAAATAAAGAAAAAGCTCTAAAATACTATAAAGCCACATCCAAAGAAGTCCAATTGGGTCTAAAGAGGAATGTAGATAGACTTGAGTCCGAACTAAAACTCACCGAAGCCGAATCACAACTTCATAGAGCCAAATTAGTATATGGGGAATGTAGTGCGGAGATTTCTAGATTGGTGGGAAAAGAAAGTGCTAGGCTTCTCTTTGTTGAAAATATCTTGAGTGATTTTCAAGTCTTTTCGCCAGTTCAAAGTCTTCAGATTGAAACTGAGTTTGAATCTCCTGAAACAAAAAAAGCCAGACTGGTATTAGAGAAATCAAAAGTAGAGTTAGAAGTCGCAGAAAACCATTGGAAACCTAAATTATTTGCTGGTGGGTACTACGGTAAAAATTCTCTAGATTCTATGCGTTCCCGCCATCCAAGCTATGGTGTAGACTTTACATTTGTACTACCATTTGGCTCATCTTCCCTTCAATCCACCGGTAGGTATGGAATTCAGGAGGATGGAAATGGAATCCAAAGAATTCCAGGTTTTGGTCCACAGTATGTTGGAACTGGGGAAAATTCTTTCAACTCCACAGGTGTGCAATTGTTTGATAATCTATCTCATTCCAGAAAAATCCTGGATGGAGAAATTAAAACAAAGGATGCCAGAAGAAATCTCCAAGAACTATTGAATAAAAATGAG
>CAMCZP010000107.1 GCA_945887855.1 Leptospira interrogans serovar Manilae
CTTCAAAGTGACCTAGAACGATGGATCTACTTTTTTCGAAACGCCCACAAGCTTAAGGAGGAACCCTTGCAAAATTTGAGCTCTAATAATCCCATGCTGTCCAAAGCCATTGGTGAGCTGGAGTTTCTCTCCCAGGATGCAAAGACACGCCAGATCTACGAGGAGCGTCTCAAGGCTGAGTTGGACTACAATTCGGGCATGGCGGATGCGTTTAGGAGGGGGGAAGTTCAAGGAAAGCAAGAAGGCATTCTCGAAGGGGAATTCCGGAATAGGCTGAATACGGCTAGGGTTATGAAAAATAAAGATTTTTCCCAAGAGGAAATCATGGAAATCACTGGTCTTACCATAGAAGATCTTATGAAGAATGGGATTTAGGGATATCTATTAGTATATCGACCCCTCGACCCCTCGATATGGGATGAGAAGATATCCCTACTCGGGGACCATGCTTTTAGATATATCGTCTACTCGGGGACCATGCTTTTAGGTATATCCCCTACTTGGGAACCGTATTTGTTTTTTTATTTATAGGATGGTAAAATTATTTTAATAGAATGTATCAATTTGGATAGGACTCTATAGGAAGTACTACAGTAAATCGAGTTTTTCCAGGTTCTGATTCCAAATACAATGCACCTCCATGTTTTTCCAAAATTTTCCCGATTATGTGAAGCCCAAGCCCTGATCCCTCGCCTGCTGGTTTGGTGGTAAAGAATGCCTGGAAAATCTTTGCTCGTATCTCAGGAGAAATTCCTGAACCGCTGTCTTGGATGGATACTGAAACATAGCCACTTTTGTAGTCTGGATTCCGCTTGTCTATGTCAGGTGTACCTTCCAATTTTGTGACACTTTCTATATCTATTTGGAGAGTTCCCTTTTCATCCATTGCCTGTATTGCATTATGGATAAGATTTGTCCAAATCTGATTGAGTTCATCGGGATAGCAGAGAATCTGTGGTACATTTTCACCATAGTTTTTGATAACCTCAATTCCATATTTGATTTTATTGTGTAATATGATTAAAACCGTCTCCATACCCTCTGTGAGATCGGAAACTACTTTCACTTCATCTTGGTCAAAGTGCATAAAAGACTTTAATGATTTGACGATTTTCGAAACTCTTTCCGCAGAAGATTGTATGACACTTGATTTCTTACGAATTCCATAGAGATCCCCTGCAATACTCAAATACTTTTCAATTTCGGGATGATTTAAAATTTCTTCGCCAGATTCTAAGGATTCGTAAAGATTTAATTCCAGAATATAATCAGCAACAAATTCTACATTTTTATGGTTATTCATTTCTAGCATTGAAATTATTTTCTTACGCAGTGCCCTTGCCTCCCTGCTAGAGAGTGCTGAAGATTCCTTTGCCAATTCCAATACACTAAGAATATTTTTAAGATCTTCCACTGTGATAAGGCTGAGATTTGGATTTAGCTTGTGGAGAAGACTCCGTAAGGCTTCTAGGATATTTTCCGAATTTGCCTTGATAGCTCCTAGTGGTGTATTGATCTCATGGGCAACCCCCGCTACCATTGTTCCGAGGGTAATCATCTTGTCTGACTGGACTAGTTGTTTTTGGGATGCTTCTAGATCGAGGTACGCTTTTGTAGCACGCTCTTTGGTGAGTTCAAGTTCATGATTGGAGAGAATTAAAAGACTTTTCTGTTCCTCTGCAATACGTTTTGCTTCTTTGGCATCGGAAAAAGCTTTAGAAAATAGGGAGGAAAGTAAATTTGCCTGTCCCAAAAAAAAGATTAAAAATCCAAGTGAGGTCATATATGCAGATTGGATAATTCCTAAGAAAAATAATAAATCATTCATGATAAATAAACTAAAAATTAGAAATAGATAGAAAAATGATCTTCCATGGGCTTCATTTTTATTTGAAAAAATTATATATATAATGTGGATAAGTACTACAGGAACAAGGTAAGTAGAATATTTGGTCAATTCATTTAATTGCTTTATAGATGTAAAATAGAGTATTAAACTCAAAAGAATAAAAACTAGCTGATAAAATTTATAAATGATTCCCCCTTTGATATTATAGAAGGAAAGAATATATCTAGTAAACAATAGAATAGTAAAATAAAAAGAAAGGTTCGCCAGTTTTATTCCTAAGTACCATGAAAAATCAGGGAAAAAATAGTAAATAGTATTACTCCCTACGATCGGTTGCCTTATGCCAAGGTTAATACATGTGAGTCCATAATAAATATACATAGATTCTTTTCTTTGTATAAAAAGCCCCAAATGATAGAATCCAATTACAAATAAGGCAGAAAAGATGAGGAGATCTACGGCTTGGTTTCTTCTATGAAAATACTCAAGTGAATATTTAGAACCAATCTCAGGAGATTGAACCATTCCTCCCGTTGCTTCAAAATAATTGGAGACAAAGATTGTTATATCCTCAATCTTTTCGTTTGGAGAGAGGATTTCTGTTTCCAATTTGGGGATGATTTCACTCTCTTCTCTGGATAAAGTGCCAGAGGATGAAACTAGCTTTCCATTGACATACACATCTCTAACACTATTTATAGTATTAACTTTTACTGAAAAAGTTTGTTCTGTATTTGAAAGTATTTTTAAATGATACGTCCCATATCCTTTTTCAGGATTGGGTGAATCTTTAGCATATTCATCCCAAACTCCCGGAACATTTTCAAATACTGAAGATTCTTTGGGACATGAATCAAAGGGTATTGCATTGCCAGTCTCTAAATCTTCCTTGCAAAACTTTCCCCAATAAAACTCCCACTCTCCATCCAACTTGAGAATTCCATCTTGTTTAAAATCCCAGTCCCTTATATCCAATACACCGTTCACTGCTTTGGGAGTGGTTTTTGTGGGAGCACAGCTAAAGAGAAAACCAAGAACAAAGAAACCTACTATTGAATAGGATAGCCAAATAAAAAATTTTTTAATATGTAATGGTTTTTCTTGCATTTTGATTTTTTTAATTTTTGTAAAATTTGTAGTCAATTATATATAATTATAGAAATTAGCAAGGAAATTATTATTTTCTTCAGGTATACCTTATATATCCTTAAGGGCACCTGCTTTTTTAGACCAGGAAAGTGACTATATTGCAGATGCAGTAAAGAAAGGGAATATTTATTAAGTAATATTTTTTGATGTAGCACCATCATCTGAAGATGCAGTCAAACAATGGGCTAAGAATGCTAATTTAATTTAGAAAAGTATTCAGGACTATTTTGATAAGATAAAAGAGAAAAATTCATCCAAATAAATACTTAAAAATTAGTTGCTTATTATACTACTAAACAAATATTTTATTTATCACTATGAATCCACTCCAACTCTTTAGTCTTCTATCCAAAGAAAAAGGAGAAGCAAAAAGGATTGAAATTTTATTGGATATGATGAAATATATTTTTAGTACTCGTAAAGATGCAGAGAGATACAATCGAAAGGAGATTTATGAATCATTGGAGACCGAATATATGACACTTTTAGAAAAGCTAGAGGAAAAAGGCGAACTCAGGGGAATGGAAAAGGGTAAAATCGAAGGTAAATTAGAAACTGCCCGAAATCTCAAAGCCGAGGGAATCGACATTGCAATCATTCGAAAGACTACAGGTCTCACTGAAGAACAATTGAAAGAAGCTGGGATTTAAAGTAAACAAATCAATTTAACCAGCTAATTCCTTATATTCATAAGAACTTTTATAATCTAAAAAGTTCCTAAGGGTTCCCCATATTTTAAAAATCTAGATGTTTGGATAGAATCTGAAATATTTATTTTTTTTGACAATAGAACTAAAACTGTTGAACCATAATGAAACATTCCTAACTCCTCCCCTTTTTTAGAATTGTAGTTCATATTTATAGAGTAAGGAAATTTTTGGGAGTGATTGAAGGAGTGAACTAGAAAATTTAGTTTGATGCTTCCAACAAGAACAGTTCCTACAGGAATAATGGCAAAATCTAGATCGGCGTGTTTGCCATACAAAATTGCTCTCTCATTTTTTGTAAATAAAGACTTGATAGTAAGAAGTGTTGCATTGTTTATATTCCAAAGCTCACCCGGAATAAAATTTACCTTATGAATAGTTCCATCTAAAATCATGTGGAATCTGTGATAATAATTTGGCTTGATGCGTAAGGTAAAATAAGTTCCGTCTTTATATTTATTTGTCATCTCTTCATCATGAGAAAGTAAATTAAAGAGTGAATATGTTTCATTCTTAATTTGGTAGAGCTGACCATCGGTAATATATCCAAAAGCACCCACCAATGAGTCCACGGGACTTATAATTGTATTATTACTCTGATTTACTGGTCTTACTCCCTCTTGTAGTTCTCTAATGAAATATTCATGAAATGTTTTAAAATTTTTTTCCTTGCTCTCTTTTAAATTTAAATCACCAGAGAAAATGCGAAATAGAAAAAGTAACCCCTTCACTATGAGGGGGTTTTTAGAGAGGGACAACTTACCAATGAGATACGTTAAGAAATTTCGTGGAAAAAAGTTTGTCAGATAAAATCCCAAAGAATTATTTTCAATAGATTGAAAAATCATATCTTTACGCCCGGTTCATATTTAATACCTGAAAGTAAATCAAAAGGTGATCTCCAATATATTTTAATATCATTGATTGGATCAGTTATAATCTTTATAGCCCATACCAAAGCTATTCTGGGAGAATGAAGGAAAAGAAGAAAAGTAATTCTGGATAAAAAAGCAAAAGCTGAAATCCCTAACATCAAATATCCATAGTTGAGATACATCTCATAGAGTGATGATGAATAAATAAATGTCATAAGGGGTGCTATTAAAAATATAGAAGATAGTAGAAGTCTTTTTCTAAAAAGATTGTAACCAACTTTTATTGATTCTTTATGCTCATGTGTTACATTATTAATATGGTCAAATCCTTTTGGTTCAAAGAAAAAATGCCCAGCCTGGCGTGGTAACATAGATCCCCAACTAATATATGCAGCCAAAATAGGATCAAAGAAAATCAAAAATTCTGAGATCAAAAAGCATATTGCCGAAAAAAAATGAAATGTTTGGTTCCATTTGCTCTGATGATAGTATTTATGATCATCCATTCTCTGTTCTTCAAGATCATCCATAAAAGTTTTAGTTATTAACATTTTTAAAAGTTTCCTTAATAATATTTTTTATATAAAATAAATATATTTCTTTTTTTGACTTAAATCTGCTATAAAACCATCCATCTTCTTCCATTTCTTGGACGGAATTTATAATTATTTTTTCAATCTGAGTCCATTCTGTATCACTCAAATTTATTTGAAAGATTAACCGGGATGACCCATAAGGTCCTAAGTATAACTTATTTTTCTTAAAATATAATTGAAGTATCCAATTATAAATAGATAGATTATCATGATTAATAGAGATAATAGATCCCAAATTTTGAAATTTTATTGAATATTTAGAAAGTTTTTCATTTAGTTTAAAAATTCTTATATTCCATTTGGAATCCAATCCACTATACATTTCTCTTGTGATATATTTTAGAAATTGGTTCATGGAGAGCATGACTAGAGGATGTGCTGAAAATGTACCACGATTTGGTAAAAATTTCAACGGATATTTTGAATCCATCTTATTCATATACTCTTTCTTTCCACACACTACTCCAACAGGAAGTCCGCCTCCTAATGTTTTTCCATATAACACCATATCTGCCTTTATATTAAAATACTCCTGACATCCTCCATATGCTAGTCGAAAGCCTAGAAATACTTCATCTAATATAAGAATAATTCCCTTTTCATCGCAGATTTTTCTTATATCCTGTAAGTAATCTATATATTCTTGTAAGGACATTCTATTAGGTTCATTGCCAATAAATAAAAGTGCATCCGCTTTGATAGAATTCTTTGGAAACAAAAATTGAAGCGGATTCAATAATAGAGCCGCACAATTACTAGAATTCTTTAAGTCTTTTAAGCTAGTTATTTCTTTAAGATCTGTGATACCTGCCCATCCATGATAAGCATCTTTAAATTTTAATATATATTTTCTATCAGTATTAAACTTTGCCAAACGGCATGCATTTAAAACTGCTTCAGTGCCACTCATATGAAATGAAACTGCATCCATCCCACTAATTTCTTTAAGAATTTCTATATTTTCGAGTGTCACAGGATGAATTGAATTTAAAAAAAATCCATATTCTTCATTTTGAACAACCGAGTTCTTTATGCACATTTCATAGACTTCTTTCCCAAAAACATTTACTCCATAGCTAGAAAATGCATCGTGTTCAGATAAATCTTTATTTTTAAGTAAGGATGTTTGGTTCAATTTGAGAATTTGGTCAACAAATGGAAAGGGAACCCTATAATTTTTTGAAAACTCTAAATCGGGTAAGGATTCCTCTATGTTAGATACATCCATACTTTGAGTAAATTTAGTAAGACTCTTTTTTCTCTTCAAAAGAATTTCTTCTGAAGGAGAGTCAGCACCACATAGATCCAATTCAAATTTTTTTAAAACATTTTTAAATATCACAATTTATACTCTATCCTATTTTAACAAAAAATAAATCATCTAAAAAACTATCAATTTTTTACATATCTCACAGTACAAAAACCGAAGTATACTAAGATCATAAAATAAGATAAGGATCTATTGAAGACTAAATTTACTAGGGGATATCGAGTGGGCACTTGTTGCAATTGATCATTGTACTTCCTCACTAGATCCCTAGTTGCTGATTCCCAGCTATGTCTTTCAGCATACGCAATAGACCTATGAGACAAAGAAGATAAGTTTGCATTTAAACTCTCTACTGCTTTTAAAAAACTAGATTCATCGTTACAATCATAGATGAGCTCTGGAAATTGTTCCAAGTATAGTGAACGAAATACACCACAGTTAGGATAGATAACAGGTGTTCCACATGCCATGGACTCTATCAAGGTAAAACCAAAAGTTTCTGATAAACTAGATACCAAGTGAAAATCAGCTTTTTGGTAATAAGGAGTCAGATTATCATGATCCACAAAACCTAAAAATTGAATATTGGGATTACTGGCATACAAGTTTTTAAAACGAGGTAATTCAGGACCATCACCAATGACAGTGAGTTTGTAATCTTTTAGGAGTAAAAATAAATTAAATAGTTTATCTAAATCTTTTTCAGGAGCAATTCTTCCTACATATATAATTTCTTTCTTATAAATGGATTTAGGTTTCGGTAGAAATAAATTTGTATCGATTCCAGTTTGAATGATCTGAAATTTTTCAGGATTTATAAACTTTTGAGTTTCTTCAAAATTAGATGGAGCCATAATCATATCAGCCACAATATTTTGAAATCTATAATAATTTCTTATTATTATCTTACAAATACTTATTAAAAGTTTTGATTTAAAGTACGATCTACTATAAAATGATAGGTTTACATGATTACTTAAAATAAGTTTTGTTCCACTCATTTTTGTAAATAGAGCAATGAGAGGGAACCATGCAAACAATGGAAGAACAACATGAACGATATCGTACTTTTTCATAAGTATATTATAAAGTAAACGGAAATTAGGTAAGATTGCAATTCTATTCCCTTTATTCCAATAGTTTGTGATCGTATGAATTCCAGTTGTAGTTTTACTATGAGAATTTGGTCCATATACATCTATGGTATGATTTTCCTTATATAGGTGTTTTAAATACTCATCACAACGAACTGCTATTCCATTTATTTGAGGAAGTAGGTACTCCGTACAAAATGCTATATTCATCTCTCTATATTCCTTATTTTTAAGATAAATGTTTTAATGCTAAGCATCCAGAGGAAATAAGACCATTGAATGTTTCATCTGGGTAGTCATCTGTTTAACATTTTCACACTTTCATATATATATATATAGGTAAGAATAGATTCATTTTAATTATAATAATGATACAATTTGGTTAAAAAATAATAGAACATTGATTTTAGATTTAGGTTAACATTAATTAATTATTAACCATATAAATCAATCTTAGCTTTTAAAAAATTATAATAAAATGTATTTCATATAAGTAGAAACTTGTAACTATAATGTAACTTTATTTAGTTTGTCAGTATAAGAAATGCAATCCTAAATAAGAGTTCTATCTGCTTTTGAAAAATTAACTAAATTGTAATAATAAACAAGGGGAATTGTCCTGGATGTTTTTATAT
>CAMCZP010000108.1 GCA_945887855.1 Leptospira interrogans serovar Manilae
ATTTTACCTGTCTTAGAATCCAATAGTTGAAAGGTTGTATGAAAATCTTCGGTATTCTTTATTAGATTTTGATTTAAAAATGTAATAGAATATACTTCAGAAAGACCTTCATATTTCATACCTTTTTGCAGACTACCTCCATAGACTTTTGACCAATAAAAAAGAAGCCTCTCCGGAAAGAAGGGATGGGGTGATCCCTGCATTTCAATTAGGAAATTTCTGCCTCTTTCATCTTTGGCTCGGATGTCGAGAATGGATAACTTTTCAGAATCCGTAGATTTCAGTAGTTCTGGATTTAGGATTTAGGATTTTGATTTCAGTGATTTTTTTGTCTCCTTGAAATTCGGGGAATGAATTGAGGATGTCAATAACAATGAGCTCGTTTTTCACCAGCAAGGCTTTGAAGATAAAATTATTAGAAGGAGGAAGTAAACGCATAGTTGTAGAATATTTGTTTAGTATTATTTAGGGGAAGATTTTTTTTGATATGTATGGGAAAAAATAGATACTAATTAAAGAATTACTATAGTTTCTATTTCTCTAAGGTTGGGAAAATTTTTTGAATTAAATCCCTCCTTTTGGATAGGACTGCAAAATGATTATGATTTGAGAGTAGAAGAGAATAAATAAAAAAGAGAAATAAAAAGTATTAAATCTTATAAAAAAATAATAAATAAAAGTATCTAAGATAATTTTAACTTTTTTTTAACTTTAAGCGCACTTTAATAGTCTAGTTTATCCTGTTCAATTTCTTTTAATCTCTTATACTCATTATAATCAATTACTACAGCTATAGGAATTTTATTTTCTTTGATTATTTGTGTTTTAATCATGGTACGTCTCTAAAAATATATTTTTATTTTCATAAACAATCTTTTCAATTTCACGTATCTCGTGAGGTCTAAATCCGTTATAAAATCAAATCTCTTCTTGGACTAAAAAAAGATAAATCTGCTTTTCCTAATCGTCCACCTAGTTGGATTTTGGTATCGGGTTTCAGGTTTAGTAGGTTTCTTATTTGGGTTTGAAATTCCAAACTTTCGGGATAATCTACAAATGCTTGGTTCATCGTATGAAATACATACCCATTTGGTGGAATTGCAAGACAGATTCTCGAAAAATCTCTTCCTGTATTTACCCATGTGATGGGATCATCTTTCCCTTCTGTTACTAAAAATAAGAATCCTTTGGAGGAATAAACCTGATCTTTGAATGTATCTAAAGATTGTTGTAAAGCAGACTTACTATTCCAATCTTTGGGTGATAGGCTTATAAAAAAGTTTCTTACCAACCATAGCACTGGATTTGTAAGACCATTTCCTTCTAAAGTGATACCATCTCTTTTGGAATAAATTTCTTTTTTTATAGTATTGCTCCTCAGGTTTTAAGTTTATCTAAAGATAATTGAATAAATAATTCAGTTGATCCTATTTTCTGGTTTAAAAAAAATGATAAAAAAATCATGCAAGAAATTGAAAACTATATAAAGAATTTTCCTCCCAAAGTGCAAACTATCCTGAAAAAGGTACGAAAATTGGTAAAAAAAACATGCCCGGAAGCTACAGAACTTTTTTCTTATGGGATGCCAGCTTATAAGCTAAATGGGAAACCACTTGTATACTTTGCAGGCTATAAAAATCATATAGGCTTGTACGCCACTCCAGATGGTCGTACACATTTTAAAGAGGAACTAGCAAGTTATAAACAGGGAAAAGGTTCTGTTCAATTTCCTCTTGATGAAGAAATACCGTATGACTTAATCAAGAGAATAGTTGAATTTAAAATAGGAAATATACTTTCTAAGAAAAAAACTACAAAAGCAAACCGCGTGTAGAGATCGCAAATCCTCCCATGTCTTTTATAAATTCAAGTGCATCTCGTTTTACACGATAACCAAAAAATAAAACTCGGATCTCTGCCTCAAATTTATCTTTGATGAGTTCCACTAAAAGAAAGAACTTTTTTGCTTCCTCGAGAGTAAGATTACTTTTTACTTCACAGAGTATTACTATAGGCTTATCCTGAATTGTACCTTCAATAATAAGATCAATTTCTATTGTCCTACCACGTAATACAAAGTCTTCTCTATAGGAAGAGTCTATACTCATGTTCCAATTGTTTTCTAAAACTTCGGGGACAATATCAAGAGCAAAATCTTCTAGGGAGCCACCGAAGGATTCAGAGAGACCTCCGACTTGACGGGCTAGGTTTTGGACTGATTTTTCGAGTTTATCGACTTTCTTATCAGTATCTTTTTGAGCATGAGCCAGCTCATCAACTTTCTTATCTGTTTTTTTCAGGGATTCAGCTAAGTCGTCAACTTTCATATCAGTTCTTTTGAGAGATTCAGCTAAGTCGTCGACCTTTTTATCAGTTCTTTTTAGAGATTCACCTAACTCTTCGACCTTTTTATCAGTTCTTTTCAGACCATCAGCTAAGTCATCGACTTTCATATCAGTTCTTTTTAAGGATTCAGCCAGATCGTCGAATCTAGATTCTGTCCTTTTTTGAGAATTTCTTGAATCTATAACAATTCCTTTGAGTTCAGTGAAATCTGAAATTTTTACTAGATCTTCGTAGTTATGATAAATTACTTCAGCAAGAATCTGGGATTGATCCTCATTGAATGCAGATTTGAATTTAGATTCCAAAAACTCGATTTTATCCATGACAAACCCTCTAGGAAAAGAGGGTACGAGTATCCCTTCATTTGTAAAGTAAAAATTTTACTGTTTTAAGTATTCACTAATCAAATTATATACATCATAGTTTACAATTAGTCCTATGTGAGTAGAGTTTACTTCCTGATTAGTGATACAAGGTGAGTATTTATCTATACAGGATTCCCAGCTTACAATATTATCATATTTTGAATAAATAGAATAAAGTGGAATTTCGAGGGGTACTTCAAATCTATCATCAATTTCCTTTTCGAGAATTTCTAGGTCAATGTCATACCGTTTGCTATAGACATCTCCAATAGAAGTATATTTTGGACCTCCTATGATAGGTGATCCAAGGGTAATCACTTTCTCTACTAGATCTTGGTGATCCCTAGCAGCTTCTCTGCCTATATAACCTCCTAAACTCCAGCCAATAATGATAATCTTTTGATTTGATTCCCTATGTAAGTTTACAATTAAGTCTTTAACCTGTTCTAAAAGTTGTGGTACATTCCCATGATTTTCACCTAAACCCCAACCCCTTGCAGAATAACCCAAGTGAGTTAAGAATTTTCTCAGAGGAGCCATAATGGAATCATTTGTTCCGTAACCAGGTAGTACAAGCACTATTTCACCATTTCCTGACTTTGGAAGATTCTTAATTTGTGGAATCTGTGTAACCAAGCCTGCTAAATCAAATATTCCAAATAGTTCTCTTGGAATATTTATTTTTTTAGGGATAGAATATTCTTTTCTATAGGGTCTGTACTCTGTGTTGAGTGAGATTGTATTACTCATCTTTTTGTCCTCCAGTTGGTATTTTTAAAATTAATAAATTAGTTGTAGCAGTGGCTAAGAGTTTTCCTTTATCTGTTCTCATCTCTCCAATCATGTGAATGGTAGTATGCCCTCTCGCTTCGATAGATGCTGTTACCGTAACAGTTTGGTTATTGGCAACTCCACGAATGTATTGCACGTTCATATCAATGGTGGTAACAGGTTTCTTGGCTACCAGATAGCTCAAAGGTCCAAAGGCATTATCAAATGCCGCAGCTATATATCCACCCTGCATAAATCCCATTGGATTAGTTTGATTGGTTCGAACAGGAAAAATAACTGTAATACTTTTATTTTTTACATATTCGATTATCTCAGCATTCATATCTACAAAGGAAGGAGGGGGGAGTGTAATTTTATGACTTCCCGATTGGAAACCTTCATTCATTTCATTCATAATATTTTTGATTTCTTTTTTATTCAATGTTTGCATTCTCATTTCCTTCTTATTTATACTTTCTAAACCTATAATGTTACCATTGGTTACATAAAAATAAATCAATCGAAAATTGTAAACAAAAAAATGTTGCCATTGGTAACATAGGGTTTAGCTTTTGACAATGAGAAAAAAATCCTACCATCATACTGATCTAAAAAAGGCACTCTTTTTAGCATGTCATAGGTTATTAAAAAGAACCGATCCGGATAAAATATCTCTGAGATCGCTTGCTGATGAGATTGGGGTTTCTCATGCTGCTATTTATCGTCATTTTAAAGACAGAGAGGCTTTGTTAGAGGTTATGGCTACTCATGGGTTCGAAAGGCTTGCTAAAGCCCAGAAAATGGCTCTAATGAAGGAAAAAACGGCTGAACTTGGGTTTTTAAGGGCTGGGGTAGCCTATATCTTATTTGCAATTAGAAATCCTTTTTATTATAAGATTATGTTTTTAACGAAACGATCGAATCCTTCAGACGAGCTAAAACGGTCAAGGTTACGTTCCTACTCAATTTTGGTGAATGCCTGTAGAAATTATCTGGCAGAAAAAGGTAGATCCAACGATCCCCGAGAATATGCCCTCATGGCTTGGTCATTGGTGCATGGATACTCCAATCTGTATCTCGAAACAGGATTTCCAAAGTCAGAGGCTACTGCACTCAATAGAACTCCTATGCAGTTTGCTGAAGATATTTTGAGAAATATGATGTTTTAAAAACTTTTTTATTTTATAATTTTTTTAAGAAGAACTTTCTATCTTTAAGTATCACGATACTTTCCCTGCATAAATTCGTAATCCACCAAGTAAAGTCCAAATAGAAAGTAATACAAAAATTATAATTATAGTAGGAATTGCTTTGTTCACTATTTCTTCTTTTAATGTATGAATTGGTTTTAATAAGGCTACCCCTCCACTCAAGTCCATCTGATAATAGTTACCAACCACTGTAACAGCGTATAGGGGGGCATCGTCATAGATTTGAACAGCCAATCTGGATTCTTTCCATTTTTTTAGAAACATTTCTAATCGAAGTGGATCTTCCACCCAATCACTTTTTAACCAAAGCCATTGGGTTTTATCCTCAGGATTTGCTTTTTGAAAATAAGGTACAACGAAGTAATAGGTATATGATCGTCTAGAGCTTCCTCTACTAGAAGAGTATGACATTTCAGAGAAAACACCGAGATTTTCTAAAACTACAGTACCATCATTGAGAGTATAAACCTGTTCTATCTGACCAACCTTGGATGAATCCATATGAGTGATATTATAAATATAATTAATATCCTTTGCAGAAAAAATTGATATAAATAAAGTTAAAATACTAGAACCTATAATTCCAAGCCTCTTTCCAGATATGTGGTACAAAATATAACTTAGTAGTATAATAATTGAAAACGGGGTTAAAAATTGTATCCAACGAACATGGGGGAGAAACTGCCATGATAAAAATGAGATAACAAATCCAAGTAGTATTTGGATGTATCCTAGTATAAAAATACCTAAAAAAGGAGGAAGAGGCTGTATGTCATTTTCAGTTTCTTCTTTTTTTTTCTTTTTTTGCAGCCATCTTTTCCATTTGGAATTATTGGGATCACTCTCATTTTCTTTCCTTACGGAAGTGACATACAAAAATAAATAGACAACAGAAAATAGATCAAAATAGAGATACTCATAAAGAAATTCCTCTTTGTGTTCGATAAATTTTTTACCCTCTTCTTTGCGAGTAAAGACCCAAAGTTTATCTTTGTAGTGAAAACCATGCCAATCAAAAGTGATAACTCTTCCATCGAAATTTATTTTATGGGAATAATAGCAGCTTTGGTTTGAACAAAAAGAAGAAATCTCTTCTTCGGTCAAAGGAATAGGCTCCACTTGCTCGATAGAATAAATTGCCCAATTATAAAAAACTATACTTTGAGATATAGAAGTAAGTAAAAGGATAAGTAAGATAGCAAAAAAAACTAGTACCCTAGTCCAGTCATAAATTGATTTCAGTGTATTCATAGATCAATCTAGAATATAAATGATTTTATTCTTTTCAACTGAAAAACTTTTTTAAAAAAAATGCAAAAGATTCTGGATTGACTTTGTTAGTACATTCTTTTAAATGATTTTTTACTCAATCAAAAGGAATAAACTTACATGGAGACAAAAAAATCTATTTGGATGGATCTGATGGAAGGTATAAAGCAGATATCACAGGCAACAGTGGGTGGAATTTCTTACATCTATGAAAAAGGAGATGAGCACAAGCATTATCTTATACCAGCTCTAAATGGAACAATTGGAGATAAATTAGAAGAACAAAATAGTAAGCGAGCTATACAAATGAGTTTTCGTAAGAATAATTCTGATATTTCAATAGATGATCTCTCTTTGGGAGGAGAGCTTGATAGATCAAATGGTGAATTAGTTATATTTGTTCATGGATTAATGGCAGATGAAGTGCTATGGATAGAGCCAAGCAGAGGAAATAAAGGATATGGGGTTTTACTTGAGGAAGATAAGGTTAAAACTGTCCTCTATGTGAGATACAATTCTGGTCGTCATATATCTCAAAATGGAAGATCTTTAACAAATCTTATAGAACAATTATTTTTGAAATATGAAGAAAAAATAAAAAGTATTACAATTATAGCACATTCAATGGGAGGACTTGTTACTAGAAGTAGTTGTCACTATGCTAAATTCCAGAAGCAAAAATGGATTTCAACTGTTAAAAAGATTTATTTAATTGGAGTTCCTAATGATGGAGCATTTTTAGAAAAGTTAGGGCATCTCACCACTTTTATACTTAGGAAAATATGGAATTTCCAAACAAAGATGATTGCAAATATTGCAGATGAGAGAAGCAACGGAATCAAAGACCTACGTTGGGGATTTATGGTAGATGAGGATTGGCAGTCACCTAATTCAAATGATTTACTTGGTGTTACAAGAGTCAATATTCCTCCAATGGAAGGAGTAAAATATTTTATCATCGTAGGAACTCTAATGGAAAATGAGAACAATGTGGTATCTCAATATTTTGGAGATGGTTTGGTCGGAAAAAAAAGTGCAACGGGAGAAATCTTTTCAACAGCAGATTCATTACAAAAAGACTTTTTGGTATATAGAATCTTTCCTAAAATTAATCATATTTCCCTTTTGACAAGTTCTACTATATACGAATATATTGGAGAAACTATTTGATATCATAATAAAAAGTTATTAAAAATTAAAAAATCCAATAAATAGGAGGATAAGAATGTTTGTAGTACTATTTTTTTTCTTTGCAATATTTCATATAATAATAAGGGAACTTCAACCTGGAAGTTATGTAGATTATTTATCTAAACCTTTGCCTATCTTATTTATAATAATATGGGTATTACTAAAAAAAGATGAATGGGTATCATGGTACTCATTTTCTGGTAAAATTTTCATAGGATTATTATTTGGTATAACAGGAGATATTCTATTAATGTTTCCTAATTTATTTTTACCAGGTTTAGTTTCATTTCTTATTGGACATATCTTTTATATAATTGCATTCTATCCAGATACAAAGCTTAATTTTTTTTATAGTATTCCTCTCTTACTATTGGGAATTTCCATGGCTTTTTATTTGAGTGATAAGACAGGAGATATGCTTATACCCGTTATGTTCTATCTTATAATTATATTGACAATGAGCTGGATGGCTCTTTGTAGAAAAAAAGACTTTTCTAATTATAAAACTTTGGTATGGGGAAGCCTTTTCTTCATTTTATCTGATAGTTTTTTGGCATTGGTGAAATTTACTGGCCTGGAAACGGGCTTAGATAGTTCAATTATTATGGGTACTTATTATCTTGCACAATACTTTATTGGATACCGTGGAGTTAAATTGAGGTAGTACATAATTTAATTGCAAATTAGAAAAAATAAAATATTCATAGATGACGCAACTGCAATAACTATCTTTTTCCGCCGACAGGCGGAAAAAAAGCCTAGGATTGTTGCGAATAAAATTGCAAAAACTGACTTTTTACAGGAACGCCATAGATAATCTTTATAAGTTCATAATTGAAAATATGGCTTGGACTAAAATAATTTTTGTAATCATTGCAATAGGAAAGACCAATGAATAT
>CAMCZP010000109.1 GCA_945887855.1 Leptospira interrogans serovar Manilae
ATGTTCCTGCAAAAAATCAGTTTTTGCAAATTTATTAGCAACAATCCTAGGTTTTTTTCCGCCTACCGGCGGAAAAAAATAGTAATTGCATTTGCGTCATATATGTCTCTAGGGTCTAATTCGACCTAACTGAAAATTGACAGGATAGCATGTCGGCAAATTGGTCTAACGCCCAAACCCACTTTATTTTTAATAAAAATTCTATGAATTTTTATATGTAGAAGCCTTACCATGAAATTTTATTAGCATATTCCTTACAAAACTTCTTAATTCTTGTGAAATGTCTTTTTGAGTTTCTATTAGATCAAATAATTCGGGTAAAACGTTTGGATCATTGATCTCTTCTAGAGCTTTTAGTGATACAATTTTTATTTGAACTGTTTCTCTTGGATCTTTGATTTTATTAATCAGAGATGGAATAGATGATTTTTCTTTTTTCTTAGATATTGATTTTATTATTTCTGTTTTAACGTTGATATCATTTTCAAAATTCAAAGATTCATTTAAAGTATTTGTTAATTTTTTTTGTGTAGATATATTTCCAATTGCAAGAGCAGACATCATTCTCACATCAGAATTTTTGTCATGAAGAAGGATTGCTGCTAAACCGTTTCCTCCGCCATCATTTTTCATGGAAATTAGAGCATCAATTGCCTTGAGTTTTAAAATTGGATTTTTTTCAACCTCCAAAAAATTTGAAACATACTTTGCAAAAGATGGTTCTTTGAAAGAATGAATTGAATCAAGACTAGCTTCCCTCACCTCTAAATTGGAATCTTCTAAACCATCTATAAAAATATTGATCCTATTTTTTAGTTTTCTATTTTTTGCATAAACTATAGATACTTTGCGAACTTCATAATTTGGATCATTTTTAGCTAATAGAAGTATATTATTTTCTTTTTCTTTGATTTGAAGCTGATCCATTAATTTGATTGCTTCATAACGAATAGCTGCACTTTCATCATTAATCAACTTAGCAACATGGAGGTTAGCTCTTTCATCATTTATAAACTCAAGAGATTCTAGATAATAGTACCTATACAATGGATTGTCTGAATTTCCCAATTCAAGAATATAAGGTAATATACGATCATCTTTGAAAATCTTTAAGTATTTATAAGATATTTCTCTGATTGACGATGATCTATTTGTAATTAAGGATAAAATTGAGTAGATAAATCTCTTATCTTTTTTTTGATAGAGTACGTTTATTAGTTCAAAGATAAGCTTTTCATCTTTTAGGTTCAAAAGAAGCCATTCATAATCTTCGAATGCATTTGGATAATGTAGTACAAGATCATCACCGTAGGATTCATATAAATTTATAATTTCAATTATAATTTCCCTATCCAGATTTTCTTTTTTCAGTAACTTTGAAATTGAAGGTATAAAATGATTAGCATTTGATTCTTTGATTGATCTAATTGTCTCTACAACAATTTCAATTTTTGCACTTTGTAATCCAGTGACTATTTGGATATCTTTCTCGGGATTAGAATAGATAATTTTATTACTAAAGATAATTAGTAAAAATAGTAATCTTATTAAATAATTTCTTATGTTTACTTTAAATTTCATAGATTACTATTTATTTATAAGATTTAATTCTAATATAAATTATTAGAATTTAGAATTTCTACCCTGGATACTATCTTCATAAGATGCCCTTGCGGCTCTTTTATTATCATAGGCTTCCGTTAGAGTTGGATCTAAATCTATTGAATTTTGAAATTCTCTGAGAGCCTTTTTGTACTCACCATTTTTATAAAAACAAAGTCCAAGATAATTATATGCCTGGGCTGCTATTTTTGGGGTTATATCAGACCTAACAACAGCTGTTAATTCATCAATTGCTTTTTCTCTGTCCATTAAAGAATTGGAATCCATCAATACTTTGGCTAAAACTAATTTTGATTCCATATCATCAGGATCCATGTGAGATCCTCTATAAGCTTCATCTTTAGCCCTAGATTTATTTTTAGAATCACCCTCTGCATATACAAGTGCTAGCTTTCTATGTGCATTCTTTATTTCTATTGACTCTTTGGAATTGTTTAATACATAGATAAGTTGTTTTTCAGCTTGGTCATAATTTTTTAATTTAAAATAGGAATCGGCTAACTTTAATTTTAGTTTGTATTGGAATGGATTTGCTCTAGACACTTCTTCATATTCTTTCGCTGCTTCCACATAATAACCTGATTGAAAATAGTAATCTCCAATAGCTTCTTGGTTTTTTGGTTCTGTGGGATTGAGAGCAGAAGCTTTTTTCCAATTTTCAATTGCTCTGGTGGGTTGACCTGCATTTTTGTATGCAATGCCTAAATTATAATATGCTGTATCATTTTTTGGATTGATTGAAATTGCTTGTTCTAGGGCTGAAATTGCCTCGGAGTGTCTTTCCATATCGTCTAAAATTATACCTAAATTTACGAGGGCATTTTCAGTGTTTGTGTCACCGGGTGTAATTTTTACCAATCTTCTAAATAGATCTTCTGCTCGAGTTAGATTACCCTTGTTATAGTAAAGATCTGCTAGTTGAAACATTGTATCAATATCATCGGGCCTAATGGACAGTGCTCTTTCAAGTGCTACAATTGCATTTTCATGCATTTTTAAATCTTCAAAAGACTCAGCTATGTATCTATAAATTTGTGGATCATTTGTTCCCGAATCCAATGCTTTTTGGAAAAATCCCAATGCTTCTTCATTTTTTTTCTTTTTTAATAAAATTAAACCCAAATTGTAAGCATATTTAGCTTCGTTTGGTTTGATAGCAAAGGCTTCTCTAAAATGGTGTTCTGCTCCTTCAAGATCATCACGATGGTAGTATATTGTTCCTAAATAACCATGAGAAAATTCTGCCACTTGACCATTTTTAGATATGAGTATTGCTTTTTTAAAGTTTTCTATAGCATCCACAACACTTCCTTGTTTGTAAAGACTAACTGCTAGATTGTAAACAAGGTAAGGATCATTTGGGGATGAAGAAAGTCCATCTTTGTATGTCTCAATAGCACCTTTTGTATCATTTGTTTCATTGAGTAAATTTCCAGCTAGAAGGATTACCCTTGAATCATTTGGAGCAATTTGTTTGGCTTTTAGAATCGTTTTTCTTGCTTCCGGGTATTGACCCATGTGCTTGTATGCAAGAGTTAAATTGTAATACGCATGAACATTTCTTGCATCATAATCAATAGCCCTAGTGAGCTTTTCAATTGCTTGCATATATCGACCGGCTTCATCAAACATAACACCTGATACAGTTAGAGCGATACTTTTTTCAGTATCGCTACCAGGAGTATTCATAAATTCTTCACATGCTGCCATTGCTTTTTTTACATAGCGATCTCTGTAAAGTGTGATACATTTTGCAAGTGCGGGATTTAGTGAACTTTCTGGAAGGTAAGGTTTTTCTAAAAGATGATCAATGTTTCCTGTTTTTTCTAAGATTTCTTGCTTTGGTAAATTTTCTGTAAATACTTCTGATTTTCTTAGAAATTGGTACCACACTCCAAAACCTGCAACCAGTAAAAATATAAAAATGAATAAAGCCCAGGGCACAAAAGAAGAATTTTGGCGTATTTGTTTATCTCTAAAAGCAGTATAGTCTTCTGTTTCGTATTGAGTTACCGATGGATCATTTTCGGGTTCAACAGATTCAATTTTCATTCTGTTCTTTTTTAAGGGTTCCATTTACTTATTCTTCCTCGACCGTATTTAGAACGTAATCCTTATAAATTGAATCTAAAATACCATTGATAAAGCTCACGGATTCCTCAGATTCATATTCTCTCGTTAGTTCGATCGCTTCGTTTATTGTAATTCTAGCCGGTGTCTCTTTCATATTTATAATGCTGTAAATAGAAAGCCGCAAGATACACCGATTTATTACAGAAATCTGATCAAACGCACGATTCCGAATATACGTCTTGATAATCTTATCGATCGTTTCCCAATTTTTCAATACACCATTTATTATGAGAGTAGCCAGTTCTTTTTCATCTAAAGATATTGGCTTTTCATACCATTTAAAACTTAGAATTTCATCTACAGGAGTGTTGGCAATTTCTCTCTGATAAATAGCTAATAAAGATAAAATTCTGCCTTTGTGCCTAGATGCCATTAAATAGACTTAAATAAGTTAATCATTTCAATTGCAGTGGTAGCCGCTTCATATCCTTTGTTGCCTGCCTTCGTACCTGCTCTTTCAATAGCCTGTTCGATTGTATCCGTTGTTAAAACACCAAAGATAACTGGAATTGAATATTTTAAAGAAATAGAACCTATTTTTGCAGATTCTGAAGCTACATAATCAAAGTGTGCAGTGGATCCTCTTATCACTGCTCCCAAACAGGTGATAGAATCAAATTTTTTGGAAGAAGCCAATCTGTCTGCAGTCAAAGGAATTTCATATGCTCCTGGAATTCTTACAACTGTTATATCTATAGCAAGAACTCCATGTTTGTAAAGAGCATCCAGGCAACCTTTTAAAAGACTTTCCGTTATAAATTCATTAAACCTCGAGACAATGATCGCATGTTTTTGGCCTGTACCAATTAAATTACCAGAAATTTCTTTTGCTTCCATACTTCTCCTATTTTCCAGCTTAGCCTGCTACCAGAGTCGAACTGGTGACCTTTTCTTTACGAGGGAAATGCTCTACCAACTGAGCTAAGCAGGCAGTTAAATCTATGTTTTGATGCAAAAGTAAGAGAGCAAGTATTAAATTCTTACATCGTAAATGTTCTATAATTTAATCATTGAATTTTTTTATTCATAGATTAATCTGTGATATGTCAAAATATGAAAAATATTTTTAGTAAATTCACTCTTTCAATATTATTACTATCTTTTGTTTATTGCTCAAAAGAAAATGAACCATTTTTTGTATATGATTTCCAGGGAATTTTCCTCTATTCCTCACCTGATCTCTCCTCTAAAGTTTTAAAAAGAATACCTTTCAGCTCTCCAGTCTCAATCTTAGAGAGTAGGGAAGATGGTTGGATTAAATTATCCTATTCTGGTATGAAAGGATTTGCTTACTCTCCTAATATAAATAATTCGTTGCCTAATTTATCTTTATATGTTGATAGTTTAGATGGAATTGCAATCTATGAAAAACCTTCCGAAAAATCCAATGTCATTGATTACGTAGTACATAAAACTAAATTAAAAATCCATGAAATTCATCAGGAAGAAAATAAAAATAAAAAACTGAGCTGGGCACTCATTGAAGGAGCAAATTTAAATGGATATGCTAGAATTGACTACCTGAGTGTTGAACCAAAATCATATTTCTTTTCAATTGTGAATTCAAAAGGTCAACCAATGAGATCTAAACCAGGTGAAAATTCACCTATACTAACTAATTTGCCTCTGAATCATATAGGAGAAATCTTAGAAAAATCCTCTGAACTTGTAACACATTCTAACACTAAAGGATATTGGTTTAGAACAGAATTTAAAGGAAAAATGGGATGGATCTTTTCAGGTTATGCAGTAACTTCAGTTGATAGGAAATATCTAGAAGATAGAGACTATATTAGAAATGAAGAATGGTTTATGAGATACATGGACTCATCTACTAAAGTGGAACCATTCTATTACAATGAAAAAGATTTATCCCATTCAAAAAAAGATGTTTTCGAGCAGGGAAATTTTTTAATTTATTATATAAGGTATAAACATTCTGCAGATGATTGCACTGTTACCAATATATCAAGATTAATCTTTAAAAATAAAGTTACTGGTCAATATTTTTCAATACAGGGATTGTACTCCCAAGATCTAATTTCTCTCGATAAACCATTTCCTAATACAATTTATACAAATTATGAAAGCTGTCATTGTTGTTGCCCTGATACAGGAAATTTACTGTATTTTATATTAGAAGATTCTGTTGTTTACATCAATTACAAAGCTGAAAATCATAAAGCCAGTTGTTTATATGGTCCAATTGAAGGGGTAGAATTAGAAAGAGAAAATAGATTTGATCCCAATAATAATATAATTTTTATGAATTTAAAGTTACCACTATGTGAGCCTAACCAGGGTCATGAAGTAATGGAAGTAAAACCAATTGGATTTGCACATAATCTTTTTGCTGTACTAAAAAAAGATAAGAATAATATTATAGTTAATAAATTTTATGATAAAGGAATTCCTGATTCTTATAGGGATGCATGGGAAAATGCAATCCCTAATTATGAATTATCAGAGAAATAATTTTTTTGTACTACTTTTGTTTTGTACTACTTTTTTTTGATTTTAAATGTTTTTCAACTAATGGATGATAGGGAATCCCCAACTTTTTAAGTTGAATAAATGCTTTGGAAGCATTGCTACTCCATAAGTGTGATTCATTGCCTAAATGCTCTTCATTGTCATACATAATTTCTACAATTTTTTTTACATATTTATAATCAGTATCCTTTGATACAATTAAAAAAGAGGCTGTTGCAGGAACTTCTACAGCATCTTTTTGCCAGGGGTATGTATTTGGAGGAATAATTTCAGTATAGTAAGCCTCTTTTATTTTTACAGGAATTTCTCTTGTATTTAAGGCTAATAATCTAATAGGAGTATCTTCACCACCTAATTGAGAGAGCAATGTTGAGTTGAGAGTTGTGGTAAGAAATGCAGCATCAATTTCTCCTTTCACAACTTTTCGTAATGACTCTTCTTCATCCATATTTAAAAAATTTGGAGAAGTCACATCCACTCCTTTAATCAAATATGCCAACATAAAACCAGCAGTATACGCAGTACCTGAATTAGATGATCCCACACTTACATTTTTAGTTTTTAAATCAGAAAATGTCTTAATATTTGAAGAATTATTGACCACTATATGCACATATTCTAATTCTGTAGGTGCAATAGCTAAACAATTATTTGCCAACTTTTTATACTCTTTATTTAAGGTAGCAAGGCCGGCTAAAACATCTATCTGAACCAAACCCAAATTTGCTTCATTTTTTCCCACTTCAAATACATTTTGAAATGCTCCATCAGTGTTTATTAAATCTATGGTAAGTCCTGACTTTTCGGCTAGAATTTTTAGGGTTTCACCACCTTTATGATAATTTCCACCCTTATCTCCCGTTACCATTTTTAGGGATTGAGAGAAGATCATATCCCCATTTGAGGTTAGAAACAAGCAAATTATAAAAATTTTTATAATTTTATCCATATTGATATTACATAAAAAAAATTTCATTTTCTCTCCAATGTTACTACAAGTTTAATTATAAAAACCTTTTTTCATCAAAAAATGCTAGTAATTTTTTTTTGGATATAGATATTTTATAAATAAAATATGGCAAAAGAGATTCTTCCTAAAAGTTGGTTTAACAGGCCTTCTACTGAAGTAGCCCCAGAATTAATTGGATGCACATTGGTACGCATCATCAATGGAATTAAAATTAATGGTTTGATAGTGGAAACAGAAGCTTATTCAATAGACGATCCAGCATGTCATGCATATAAAAAGATCACAAATCGAAATAAAATAATGTTTGGTGAGGCTGGCTATGTATATGTGTTCCAAATTTATGGTTTGCATCATTGTTTTAACATTGTTACGGATAGAATAAAGATACCAAGCGCTGTACTACTTAGAGCAGTTGAATTTCAAAAAGAGGACTTTACAAAGTTTTCAAATTTTAGTTACGAAAAGTTTCATAGAATAGGATCTGGTCCTGGAAAATTATGTAAGATATTACAAATAGATAAAAATACCAATGAAAAAGAATTGAATGAAAAATCAGGAATTTACATTTGTAAACGTACGTCAGAATTTACAAAAACTCTATATCAGAAATCTAAAACTATTATACAAACTTCAAGAATTGGAATCACGAAGGGCCTTGAGTTAGATTGGAGGTGGTATTTAAATGAGAGTAGGTCGGTGTCTGTAAGAGCCCCAAAAGAGAGGCTCCATATTACTTAAATTGCTTTTGCAGGATCAACAGAAATTTTCTTTTT
>CAMCZP010000110.1 GCA_945887855.1 Leptospira interrogans serovar Manilae
CTATAAAATATTTTACATTATTAGACAAACTCTTGGAGTAGATTTGACCAATAGCAACCCCGGTTAAGTAATCCAGTTGTTCTATAAACTTACTATCATTGCAAAAACCCACACCAATTCTATTATTGCTGTTTGAGCAATTTTTTGAACTAGATGTATCAATTTTTATCTTTTCCAATATTGTCATTGTAATATTTGAATTTTGGGTTGATTGGTATTCATAGACAATACTTTTAAAATAAGTAGATGTTATCTCTTGTTTTTCTTGTAATTTAGGATATACTGGCAAATTATTATAGTATCCTAAGAGATTACCAATTACATCCCCTCCACATCTAACATCTCCACTTCCTAAATTTTTGATAACTTCCATCTTTATAAACAGATCAAACACACCTTTGTTGACTTCCTTCTCCAGACGTTTCTCTGACGTCTCCGTGGTGCAGGCAATAATTGATAAAAAAGTAAAAATCAATACCATTCTCATTGCGATACTCCTCTGGCAGTCATGGCATCGATCACAAGCATTCGTGACTGAATGATATACTCTACAAGATACCTGTCTAGTATATACTGTGCCTTCTGAATCTCCATTGCAACCTTTAAAGGATTTGAGTGATTCTCTACACCAATACAGTTAAAAGAAAGGAATATGACTAAATACAATGTAAAATAAAAACTTCCACCACCAATTTTCATATTAGAATTGACTCCTTCTCAAAATCAGACTAAAAGTAATTACTGAAAAAAAATTCGCCAGTCTCATATATGACAATATATTATTTTTTTATATAATCCACGCAAGAATTTTTTAAATAAAATTATAAAATGGATTTTTATTTGAATAGGATCATATTAGTAATACAATTAAATAATTTTCCTCTTCTATGATCAAAAGTATATTCGTATTACATTTCTGCTTTATCTACTAGTTCCTTCAGTTATTTTTAAAAGTTCAGCAAAGCAATATACAGCCGGTTTTCTACCACTCGGTTCTCGAAGTATTGTTAGAATATTATGAGTTCTTATTGTTTTAATTAAAGACATCGCAGTTTTTTTATTGATTCCCGATCGATTTACAAGGGAAGCTGTTTCAAAAATTGGACGACTAAAAATGGTATCTAACAGTTTTACTGCATCTTTTAGCATTCCTGCTTCTTGTTCGAGAACCTCATCAACTGTAGCCTGTGTGCCTTCGATTTTGGAAGATAAAACTGCCTCTTTGGTTGTAAGAGGTGAAAGCAGAATGGTAGGATTGGGAATGCCCTGTAACAATCCATCATAGCGGGCCAATTCTGAGCTGGCTTCCCCTAAATAGGGAAAGAGTAACTCATAATTCAGATTTTTTAAGGGCAATGTTTCAGGAGTGTGGGGCTTCATGTGTTTTTTAAGATTCCATCTTTTTTACTATTTGTGGATCCTATACTCTATTTTTCAAGAATCAAATGGCTTTGTGTAACCTAAATCCCATTTTACGGGACACAAACGATTTTGTGTCTCATAGACGGGAATCAAAAAAGGCAAAAAAAGATATGAGGAAAAATTATTCCAGGCTACTTTGCTTTTTTTAATTATCTCCTATAAAACATCTCTTTCAACTTTTTGGATTAAACAAGACTGAAAAAATCTAGAAGATTAAGCAGATTTTTTTAATTTATTATAGGGGCGAATTTTTGAAATTTTTTCCCAATGCTCAATTTTTTCTTTTGTAATATCATAATGATTTTGGATTGATAAAAAATATTCCTCATTCAATTGAAAAAATTTTCCTAGGAGGAGTGAGATATGTGCTGTGATACTTCTTTTCCCCTTGAGGATTTGACTCATGTTAGATTCAGCTATCCCAGTTTCTATCGATAGTGTGCGTGCCGATATTTGCAATTCTTCTAGAAATTCTCTTTTAAGAATGATTCCTGGATGAATATTTAGTTCTGGATTAAATTTTTTTTTCATGCTAAATTAAAATTTATCAGTTTGATAAATTTTTGTCTACTTTTTTCAAGTAAGATTTTTTCAAAATTAAGCTAAAAAGTCTGGTGACCTAAGTTGAATCCAGACCCATCCAATATAGGAAAATTCATTTAAAATAACTTTATTTATTCCCATTTTTACTTGTAATCAAAGTATGTCTAAAACCTGATACTTCTGCACTACAATTTAATCAAGGTATTAGACCACTTCCCCATGATTCAGTTTCTAGCCAATATTTATCAGCTAATTCCAGTAAGGAATTTCACTCTAAAGTTTTAAAAGTAGATTCAGTCAAAGATCCAAAGCCATTATTTTTTAAGAGAACATTCAAATCCAGCATAGAAAATAAAGAGATAAGTTGCATAATAGCATATTAGATTAACCCTTAATACTTAATGTACCGAATAAAATTTTATAGTAGTACATATTTTTTATAGTAAAATTAAAATCTTCTTAGTTGACTCTTTTTGATCTTAATATAAATATAATTCTATTACTTACCAAATGAGGAAATTTTGAATCAAAAAGTGTTAGTATCACTCTTAAATCTCTTATTCATCTTTAATTGTAAATGGAATGAATTTCATACAGTAGATATTCCTAATATAGAAAATGTTTCAAAGTATTCGATAGAATCAAATAATGACTTCAAGACTATCGTCTTTTTGGTAGATGAAAAGGGTACAGAGATTACTGATTTACTAATTCCTTTTCATATATTATCTATTACAAAAAAATTAAATATTAGAATACTATCGCAAACTGGAAATCCAGTTTCAGTTTGGAAGGGTCTATACTTAATTCCACATAGTTCTATTGAAAAATTTGTAATCCCCCCTGATATTATTGTACTACCTGCAAATTTTCATCCAGAAGATCCTAAATTTAAAGAGTACATAAATAAGTATTCTGATAAGAAATTTTTATCAATTTGTGAAGGAGCTAGGCTAATAGGCGAATCTGGAGTTTTTTCTAACTATACAATGACCTCCCATGCATCTGCTTTGAGTGAATTTGAAAAAAAATATTCCAATATCTCTTGGAAATCAAATGTTAAATATATAATTGATAGAAATTTGATATCCTCTGCAGGAGTTGCATCTTCCATAGAGGGAACTCTAGTTTTAGTTCATGAGCTCTTTGGAATGGATGAAGTACACAGAGTAATGACTAATATTAATTATCCCTATAAGGAAATAAAACAGGAACATATCTCAAATCCAATTGGTATAAAAATTGGAATTGAAATTGCAAAAAAAGTTTTATTTGGACAATCTCCAAAAATTGGAGTGGAAATGTATGAAGGAATCAATGAGTTTTTATTAGCTTCCTATCTGGATACTTTTAACCGCACATTTCCAGCAAGGATAGAAACATTTGGGCCCAAAATGATTACAAGTATGAATGGACTATTGTTATACCCCACCCAAAAATTAAAAAAGTACGACATTGGATTTTGCAAAGAGGATTGTAGTCAGTATGCATTAGAAATCAGTAATATAATCAAACAAGAAACAGATACCTATTTTTTTGAAACTACTTTAGATTTAGTAAATAAATTATATGGAGAGAACTTAAAAGAAGCAACAAAAAGCTTACTTGATTATTAAAAGAAAAATAAATTCAAAACTCTCCCTATCCTTAAGGAGAACCTTTTTTCCAAACATACCGTATGGTATGGTAGTTTTCCTCTTCACACCTCCAATTTTGCTTACACGTACTACACTCTACTATCCATTTTCGATTGTATGGCTCCGGATCTTCGGATAAAATTTTAAATTGTAAATCATAGGGTGATGGCTCTGAGAGTATTAATGTAATACAGTTACAGATTCCAACTCCTTTCCCTTTGATTTGTTCAATGGCTCTAAAGACATGGATTCTGGGATCTCTGAGAGTGTTTGGGAAGTAGGGTAGATGGGGATAGATTTCCTCAAGCTGATAAAGGATGTCTTTTGTGCCATGTTGACCCAAGTAGTCGCCCGAAAGCATCATCACCAGAGATCCGAGTGAGGGATCTTTTGTGAGAGATTTCAAGAGATCGAGAGCAATATTTTCCTGGTGTTTATTTTGGAACACTTCCTCCAATAAAGACATCTTTTCTTTGTCTGATGCGAAATGGAGCTTTTGGAGGAGTGTCATAAGAAATAAAGACTCGATCAATCTAAAAGTTTTAAAGCCGTTTCTTCGAAGAGATCATTGATTTCAAGAATATTGGATTCATTTTATAATTTATTAGAAATCTGGATATTACTATACATACGTTTATTTTTCTTGCCATTTAGAATTCCAAAGAGGAAACTGTCGATACAATGTCCTCTTCTCATGATTTATTCGTAAAGGGATTTCTCTCCAATCTCACAGAAGCCATTGACTTTTTCGACAGCTCCCTGCCCAAAAGTACTACAAATCTTCTAGATTTAGGAAAACTGGAACCTACTAAAGAAACTTTCATTGGAAGGGATCACGAGGAATCCAGAACGGATCTTCTCTACAAAGTACCACGCAAGGATGGATCTTCTGTTTATATCTACCTCCTATTTGAACACAAAAGCTATTATGACCCAAAAATCTTTTTTCAACTTTTGGAGTATCTTTCCAAAATCTATAGCTGGCAAATGGAAAATCAGGAAAGTCTAATGGTTGTCATTCCTTTTGTATTTTATCATGGAGAACGAGGATGGGATTTAGGAGAGAGTTTCTTAGATAGCTTTCCTATCGATTCCATCCCGGAGGAATTTCTCAGATTCCTACCCAATTTTGCCATTCAGCTCTTGGAGCTAAAGAGCAAAGGAAAAGCCTTCCAGACCAGAAATTTGGCTCTGCGGCTTTATATGAGAATGATCCAGATCATTCGGGAATTACCGGAAGAATTTAAGATCCATTTAAAAGAAATCTATTCTTCCCTTCGGGAAGAAACGAACTATGCAAAAAGAATTGAAATTCTGAGGAATCTGTTAGAATATCTCCATAGAGCCAGATATGATGCGGAAAAGTATTCAGAAAAGGAAATCACACAAGTGATTGAGGAAGAGTATATGAATGTATTGGATAAAATCAGAGAAGAAGGTAAACTGGAGGGCAAATTAGAAGGCAAACTCGAAGGTAAATTGGAAGGTAAATTGGAGGGCAAACTGGAAGGTAAATTGGAAGCCAAACTGGAAACCGCTCGAAGAATGAAAGAATTTGGAGATAATTTAGAGAAAATTAAATTAATCACCGGGCTTTCAGAAGATCAGCTGAGGGAACATAGAATTATATAAATAAATCTTCATCAGGAATTAACATGCAGATAGAAGGGATTACTCCAAATTGTAAAGCTCCTTCTCCGGATCAGTTATTTTATCAATAACTTCTTCCCAAAATAAAACACATACCCAAAGTAATCACTAAACCGATTGTAGTACTCAGAGACTATGTTTAAATCTTCCATAATTTATTTATTTTGAATCCAATATAGAATAGTTTGTCTAAAAAGAATTTACAGGTGCTGTACATGGACTAATATAAAAATCATTATTTAAACCACATTTTTCTTTTTTATCATATTCCGATAAACTTTGATCTAAAGAATTGATACAATTTGTTTTAACTAGAATATAAAGCAGACAGAAATTTCTATCGTCTTCTTCTTTTTTCTTTCTTTCTTTCTTACCCTTTAAATCAGAATAGAGGATTGCTAAGGGTGGATATACAAAGCAGTTTGTGAATACTAATAAAAATAAAATTGAAATCATTTTTTTCATAAATTCTACCTTTATTATAGTAAAATAGAATAGAATTTTCAACTTTTTTTTTAATTTCTCTAGTAGAATATTTTAAATTTTTTAAAGGATAAAAGAAATCTATTTTGAAAAATAAAAGGAGAGAATCATCATCTTAAAGTTTAGTTAAATTAAATGATTGGTAAATGTTGACTAAGTGGAAAGCTATCTGTATCAATGAAAACCTTAAATAGATATTCAGTAAATAAATAAAAATAATATATAATTATATATAATATTATAATAAATATTACTTTAAATTACTTCAATAGTAAAATTAATCAATAGAAAATAAAGAACCTTTTTATAGAAAAAGCTTGGACTATACCAATTAAATCCCTTCCTTTGGAGGTATATAAAGAAAATATATCTATACTTTATTCAGATTTGTCTATCTAAGATTGACAAATCATTTAGGACAGATTACTTTGGGAATGAATGATACATTCGAATTGTATATCTAAATAATTGTCAAAAGATAAGGAGAGGATAAAAATTGAGTCTTTCGAAATCCATGAAAGAAAAAATATCAACTCTAAGTGATGCAGATATTGAAAGATGCATTCGCATGGGTTGGGAAGATCGTTCTACCTTTGAGGCTATCAGTTTACAATTTAATATTAGTCCCAATGAGTTTGTAAAATTGATGCGGCACTTTTTAGAACGAAAGGCATTCAATCGTTGGAGACGACGGGTTTTTGAACAGGGCCATCTAAAGAATGAAGTATTACGTGGGATCAAACTCACCCGATTTAAGTGTTCTAGGCAATCTTTCGATGGAAACACCAAAGGTTGGAAGTAAAAAATATTTATAGAATGGGGTTCTTATGATGACATATGCACGATCGCGTTTATGGGTTGGGATTGTATCCGTGGGTACCTGGGTACTACTTAGTATCACAATTTTATTATCAATAGAGAGCTTACCAGAGACTTTGCAAAGTCTATCCCTAACAGATTCTATTTTAACTTTTATAGGAATGTACTTTCTTATTTCAATGCCTTTTGATTTTGTGGGAGGCTATCTACTTCCAAAAAAATATGAACGATCCAAACAAAATTTGTTTTCTTTTTTTACGTCATACATTCGAGGAGTATTCTATCATGGGAGTATCCTTTTTTTAATTGCTTTTGTCTTTTTAAATTTGCTTAAAGCCTTGGATTTTTCTCAAGTATTACTTCCGCTACTAATAATTATTTTCTGTGTTCAGATTCTATTTTCTCTTTTTCAAGCTCAGATAGCAAATTTACTATCAAATTTTAAAGTGTCTAATTCTTCAGACGTAGTACAATCGTATGAAGTATGGGAAAGTTCTGATATTGGATTTACAGGCGGAATTCCCTTTCTCTCCAAAAAATCTATCATTCCAAAGCATTGGATAGAGAATTTTTCACCGGTTGAAATACAACTTCTTTTGAATCGCAGAGTATTTCTAAAAGAGAAACATAGCCATTTATTGGGAATTTTAGGAGCCATTCTATTTAATCTTTTTGGTGCGGCTATTGGTTATGGAGGTTGCCTATACACAGGAATCTCTCTTAGCACTCATGGGTTTCTATCCTTCTTACTTGTTTGGGCTTCTTCTGTTTCCTTATGGTCGTTTATAGGGCTCCTTTTTTTACCATCATATAGCCAAAAAGCAACACTCTTTGGGGATCGGTCCTGGAAAAAAGAAGAGCGAAGTAAAATTGCTCACCTGATAGAGAACTTGGATACTCTTCAAGATAAAGAGCCATCGAGACAACCCCAAATCCAAAGAATCTTTCATCCAATCGCAAGTGTGGATTTACGGGTTCTAGCACTCGAGAATGATCAAGAAATTTCCAAGGGTGCCTGGCATATTGCACGATACACTTTATTCTTCTCTTGGTCAATTTTGAGTTTTATGGGAAGGGCTGTACACTGCAATGTAGGTAGACCTAATTTATGGGTATTTTTACCATCTGATGGGTAGTGTTTGTATTTGTCTTTAGCCAACTCTCCTTGACAAAATTCCCGAGTATAACTACCTTAAAAGAGTGAAAAAGCTCCCCAATGGAATTCAGACATTTTCCAGAATCATTGAAGAAGATTTCTATTACATAGATAAAACAGAAATTCTTCATAAACTTACTCAATCAGGAACATATTACT
>CAMCZP010000111.1 GCA_945887855.1 Leptospira interrogans serovar Manilae
GGATTTGGATTTTCTAAGAAAGTCAGTTTGAAAAATATAGATTTGATGGAAAATCCCAGTGCAGAAATTACAACAAAGATAATTCCCACACTGAAATCAGCTTGTTTGCTTAAAGTTTCATGCTTCATCCACAATAGAAATGGTTGATATCTTTACATCTACTTCAGGTTTGTCTCCATAGGCAGTTTTAGTTTCAGAAATTTTCATAATTATATCTTCACCTTCTGTAACCCTACCAAAGACAGCATGTTTGTTATCGAGATACGTGTTGTCTCTTACATTTATAAAAAATTGTGAGCCACCTGTGTTTGGTCCTGCATTTGCCATGGAAATTGTAAATTTAGTATTACGAAGTTCTGGATGAAATTCATCTTGGATTTTATAACCCGGGCCACCCGTTCCATTTCCTTTGGGACATCCGCCCTGAATCATAAAATTTTTTATCACACGATGAAATATCAATCCATCATAAAATTTATCATTTGCTAATTTAATAAAATTTCCGGCTGTGATGGGTGTATTTTTTGTATCTAACTCAATTGTAAAAGTACCCTCAGTGGTTGTAAAAATTGCTTTTGCCATTATTTTTCTCCTAGGGGCATATTTGTTGTTCTTAGATTCTTGAAAAGGGAAAAATGCTGTTGCAATCTTCCTAGTATTTTGAGAAAAGTCGAAAAGAATTTTGATTCATTTGTGAGAAGTCATTAGTTTTGTCGAATCAAAGCTACAGCATCACTGTGGAGTATTTTATTTGTAGCCAAGGTTTCTGGATAAAATGAATCAAATTCACTCCCGTCAAATTTAGAAATCCTTCCTCCCGCTTCTTCTACCAAGAGAGAACCCGCAGCCACATCCCAGGGATTTAAATTTGTTTCATAAAAAATATCAAATTTTCCTTCTGCAACCCATGCCAAATCCAAAGCTGCTGCTCCCGTTCTACGAATACCCCTAGTGTTGATGAGAACCTCCCGTAAATTTTTTAAGAGAACTTCTATTTCAATATTTCGATTGTAGGGAAACCCCGTACAACATAGGGAATCAATGAGTTTAGTGGTTTGGGATGTATGGATTTCCTTATTATTTTTAAATGCACCACCATTTCTCACAGCGTGGAAAATCTCTTTTAATTCGGGGAGGGCAATGAGTCCATAATCAATCTTTGATGTTTCTAGATTTTGAATCCCAATAGAAATAGCATAGAGGGGAAGTCTGTGGGCGAAGTTTGAAGTACCATCTAAGGGATCTATTATCCATTTGTAGGGAGAAGTTCCATTGATGGAAGTTCCTTCTTCTCCGAGAATGGAATCATTGGGGAAATTTTTTAAAATAAATTGAATCAGCCTTTCTTCTGATCCTTTGTCGCCTTCTGTTACAAGGTCAATTTCCCCTTTTTTTTCGATAATAAAATTGGATTTTTTTTGTATACCCGTTAAAAAATCCATGATCTCCGGAATAAATAAAAGTATTTTTTTTCCTCTCTCTTCGATCTCACTCAATGGATGTTCTCCTGATTTGGCATTTGCTATTTGAAAACTACTCTCAAATTCCCACTGTTTTTAGAATAGAGTAAAAAACACTGCAATGTAAAAAGTGTCAATTTAAAAAAGGAATGGTTGGACATTTTCAATGGATGATTTACAATAGAAACAACGTAGAACAAATGAATATAAAAATTATAAGAATATTTTTTGTAGTACATTCTTTAAATTAATTTAGCTTTGTTAGAGTTTTCTTTAAAGAAATTTTATAAACTTTGGGTAGGGGTATAAATATGTCATTGATCGGTAATATCATTTGGATTGTGTTTGGAGGATTTTTTCCCGCTCTAATTTGGTTCTTTTCTGGTTTATTAATTTGTGTTACAATCATTGGAATACCATTTGGCATCCAATGTTTAAAAATTTCTTGGGTATCCCTTTTGCCTTTTGGTAAAACTATAAATCCGGGAAGATTTGGGGCGACGGGGTTTATTTTTAATGTTATATGGATTTTGGTAGTTGGTTGGGCGGTGGCAGTTTCCCATTTTGGTCTGGGACTTCTATTTTGTATTACCATCATTGGAATTCCATTTGGGATCCAACACTTTAAACTAGCACTCTTGAGTTTACTTCCTTTTGGTGCCGAAATAAATTAGATTTTACAACTTGTAAAATGATTGCCTTTTATAGATAAGGCTAAATTTTATAAAATTATGTTTAACGGCGTCTATACTGCAATTGTTACTCCCTTTTCGAATGATAGAATTGACTATGATTCCTACCACAACCTTCTGGAACGCCAAATCAAAGCGGGTGTTTCCGGGGTAGTTCCTTGTGGAACAACAGGAGAGTCTCCCACACTTAGCTATGAAGAGCACAGCGAATTAATACGCAAAACAGTAGAAATCTGCAAGGGCAAAATCCAGGTGATAGCGGGGACAGGATCTAATTCCACCAAAGAGGCAATTGAGCTTACTGAATATGCATGCAAGGATGGGGTAGATGGTATTCTCTCCGTAAATCCTTATTATAACAAGCCCACCCAGGAAGGGCTCTTCCGTCATTTCCAGGCAATTGCAAAGGCATCCTCCAAGCCAATTATGCTCTATAACATCCCAGGCAGAACAGCAATCAATATGCTGCCTGAAACAATCCAGCGTCTCTCGGGGATTCCAAATATTGTATCCGTAAAAGAAGCAACCGGGGATTTGGGGCAAATGTCTAAAACAATCTCTTTGGTTCCCGAAGCATTTACCGTTTTATCGGGAGATGACAACCTAACTCTCCCTTTGCTGTCTGTGGGAGGAAAGGGAGTGGTGTCTGTGGTTTCTAACCTTTTTCCTAAAAGTGTAAAAATTCTTGTGGATTCCTTTCGAAATGGGGATATTTTAAAAGCTAAAGAAATACATTACTCTCTCTTGAAAGTTTTTTCCCTTGTTTTTGTGGAGACCAATCCCATTCCCGTAAAAGCAGCTCTCCATTGGATGGGACTTTGTAAAAATGAACTCCGCCTTCCTCTCACAGAGCTCAGCTCTGGAAAAGGGCAGGATGAATTGAAAGCGGCTATTCAGGCTTTGGAGGAGAAGGGTTTTGCCTAGTTCACGAAAAAAAGTTTGTTTAATCGGTGCAGCAGGGAGAATGGGGAAGTCTATCACCCAGGTTCTTTCCACTTCAAGTACCCTACAATTGGGAGCTGCTATAGAAAGGGATGACAGTATCTTTTTGGGATTAGACAGTGGATTGCATTCCAGCACCAAAGAAAATAAAATACTCTATTCTACTGATATTGCAAAGGGAATCAAGGAATCAGATGTATTGATAGACTTTAGTTCTCATACAGGAACTCTAACCACCCTCGAAGAGGCTGCAAAAGAAAATAAACCGGTTGTGGTCGGGGCAACTGGTCATTCAACCGATGAATCTGAAAAAATCAAAGCGTACTCAAAAAAAATACCCCTCATATATTCCCCTAACATGAGTGTGGGTGTAAATCTACTTTTTAAATTGATAGAGCTTGCCGCACCTGTTTTGGGTGAACATTTTGATGTAGAACTTCTTGATATACATCACCGACATAAAAAAGATTCTCCTTCAGGTACTGCAATGGCTTTGAAAAATGTACTACTAAAAGTACTTCACCGCGAGGAATCCAATGTGATATATGGAAGGCATGGTTTGTATGGAGAGAGAGATCCCAAGCAAATTGCTATTCACACTATGAGGGCTGGTGAAGTCATTGGTGAGCATACTGTTTATTTTACTTCCCCTGAAGAACGCATTGAGATTTCGCATAGAGCGGAGGATCGTAAGACATTTGCTGTAGGAGCTGTAAAAGCTGCAGATTTTTTAGTATTGCAGGGTATCGGATCTTATACTATGTTTGATGTCTTGGGGATTTGAGAATTGGATACACTTAGAAGTATATTTTTTTTAGACTTCTATAATATCTCCATAGTCCGTACTTTTATAGACATTACAATAGTAAGTATAATTTTTTATATCCTTTATGTGACACTTCGTAAGACAAGGGCACTTCAATTATTTATAGGTTTGGGTGTAATTTTACTACTTGGTGCAGTTTCTAGTTATTTTGAATTAGAGCTTTTGGTATGGTTGATAGATAGTTTTAGACCCGCATTGGTCTTTCTTGTCATTGTACTACTTCAGCCCGAACTTCGAAGAGTATTTTCAGATCTCACCAAATCTAAACTTTTAAAAATATTTTTATTAAAGCCCAATTTCCAATTAGATGAAATTGTAGAAGCCGTTAAATCTATGGCTAAGTCTAAAACGGGATCTATCATAGCAATCACTAAAGACATTAGCTTAAAAGATATAGTTGAAAGATCTGTCCAAATTGATGGAATCATTTCGTCAAGTTTGCTACTCACAATCTTTAAGAAAAATTCACCTCTACACGATGGGGCAGTTATCATCGAGCAAAATAGGATAGCTTCAGCTTCTTCTTATCTTCCATTGAGTGAAAATCTAGAGAGTGCAGCCACAATGGGAGCAAGGCATAGATCAGCCCTCGGATTGAGTGAAGAAACAGATGCTGTGATCATTGTTACATCTGAAGAAAGAGGAGAAATTTCCATATGTTTTAATAGCGAAATGTACCATCCAATCAAACCTTTTGAGCTAAAAGCTGTACTACTTTCTTTTCTCCAAACCAAAGTAAAAGTCCAACCACAGTTACCTTCGGATGACTCAAAAATTCAACTCACTAAAAAAGAGGAGGAACTTGTTTGAGATCAATATCGGTGATTGGATCCTATTTTGTAATACTAATTAAATTTATTTTTAATAATTGGTTTGCTAAGTTTCTTTCTTTTGTGGTGGCCTGTCTATTTTATTTAAATTTACAAGCATCAAAAATTCTTGTAAAAAATTTAGAAATACCCATTGAATATCCCCGACTATCAGCATCATTTATGTATGGAAAAAACAATCCTAAAACTTGTTCCGTGAAGGTTGAAGGCTTTAAGGATCTTGTAAATTATCACAGCCAATTCTTAAAATTTGTAATTGACCAAAATGAATTGAGAGTAGGTGAAAACATTATCTCTGTAAAAAAGTTTTGGGGTTCATCAACTAAATTAAAATTAACTCCAGAAAGTGAATCTTTACGTGTTTATGTAGAACATTCGTATACAAAATCTGTTCCTGTGGAAATACTTTTTGAAGGTGATCTTCCGCAAAACCTTGTGAAAACCTCTCATTCAATAAAGCCTAATTTGATCACTCTGAGTGGTTCCAAAGAAATTTTAGATTCTTTTTCGAAACTAGTCATAGGAAAAGTAAATCTTTCCACTCTAAAAGATTCCGTTTCTTTGGGGATCAGACCATCTGAACCACCAGTCGGTACTACATATTCAGGAAATCCACGAGAATACATTGTGCGTGTGAATATTTTAAAAGTCTCATCCGGAACAGGAGAGCAGATATTTGCAGGAGTTCCTCTGAAATGTGAGGGAAAAAATGAAAATCTTATTGCAACACTTTCCCAGGATGAAGTATCTATCAAGTTTAATTCCCCAATTTCATTTAGCAGTGTAGACATATACCAGGGTATCAAAGCTACAGTTCCCTGCAATTATACGTATGACGCAAAAACCAAACGAATCCTTCCAAATAGCTACCCTGCATCTGGAAAAGTCAGAGTTACAAAATCTAACTTATTAAAACCAATAGAAATTATTTCTGTAATACCAGAAAAGGTTACTATACTCTACAAAGTGCGAACAAGGGAAGAAGATTCAAGATTAGGGGAAGATCCCGCTTTTGATGATATTATATGGCCTGAATATCCAAAAGATGATCCGAGGTTTCAATGAGAATCAATGTAGGAAATGACATTGTAGAAAATAGTAGAATAAGTGAAACATACTCTAAGTTTGGAACAAGGTTTTTGGAGAAAATTTTTACGGATTCTGAAATTGCATATTGTTTGAGTAAAAAAGATCCAATCCCCCATCTCTCTGCCAGATTTTCCTGTAAAGAAGCATTTATCAAAGCATTGGATCTTCCGGATGGGGTCGCAATAGATTTTAAGGAAATTGAATTGTCCGGACAGAATTTTGGCAAAAAAAAACTTTCCTTGTTTGGAAAAGCAAAAGAGGTTTTTTTGTCTCAGGGGTTCACGGATTCATCTGTTTCCATTTCCCATACCGATTCAATTTCTTGTGCAGTGGTTGTATTGTATGAAAAATAAACTATACCTCAGACCTAAAAAAAAATGATTACACAAGAGATGACTCTTCTTTTAAAATTTTACAATGAAGGTTTAAAAAAGTATAAAAAAGGGATATTCAAAGAAGCTCTCGGAGAATTTGAAAAAGCATTGGAAATTAACCCCAATGATGGTCCCACGCAAGTATATATAAAACGTTGCAAGGAGTACATTGAAATTCCACCTCCAGAAGATTGGGATGGTGTATACACAATGAAAACAAAATAATATGTCAAAAAAAACAAACCAATACATGGTCACAGAGCACGGGAAGATATCTACCATTTTAGGTAGGGAAACCTCCCTAACCGGAACTCTCACATTTAAAAAGCCCTTACAGATTGCCGGGGAATTCAATGGAGAAATCATATCGGATGGATTCCTCTTGATCAGTGAAACAGCCAATGTTAAGGCAAATATCAAAGCCCACACAGTGGTTGTGGGGGGGCAGGTTACAGGCAATGTAATAGCTACCGATCGCTTAGAAATGCTCTCCACAGGCAGAGTCAATGGAAATATAAAGACTGCTAAACTCCAAATTGCAGATGGAGTGATCTTTGATGGGAATTGTGAGATGATCCAACCTGACTAGGAGATTGGATATTTTCAATTTGACGTAAAGTATTTCTCCATTGAGATGGTCAATGGGAACTTATTTAGGTTCGCATGTTAAAGAATGGACAATCCGGTGGTAAAATTCTTTTTAGTCACCGGACTGGGACTACTCATAGGGGCAGTGCTTGGAGTTTTGCTAGATAAACTCTTTGGTTCCCAAGTTTTTTCCCTCCCACTCTTGAAAGATGCTTTCCTCTTAGAGTTTTACATCATTAAGATCGAGATACAACTCACCCCTGCAAGTCTATTTGGATTTGTGGTATCGGGATATCTCGTGATAAAAAAGGGGTAAGAATGTCAGTAATATCCATGAAAAATCTCCTGGAAGCAGGAGTTCACTTTGGACACCAAACTAGAAAATGGAATCCAAAAATGGCACCGTATGTCTTTACGGCTAGAAATGGGATTCACATCATTGATCTCCAAAAAACCGTACAAAAAGCAAAAGAAGCCTACGATGCTCTCAAAAAATATTCCCACCAGGGAAAGAAAGTTCTCTTTGTAGGAACCAAGAAACAAGCTAGGGGAGCTATTGAAAGGGAAGCAAAACGATGTGGAATGTACTATGTTTCCAATCGATGGTTGGGTGGTCTCCTCACCAACTGGAATACTGTTAAAAAAAGTATAGCAAGGCTCAAGCGCTTAGAGCAAATGATGGAAAACAATTCCTTTGAACAGGAAGCCAGAACCAAAAAAGAACAATTGGGTTTGCAAAGGGAATTAGAAAAGCTCCGTAAAACTCTAGGTGGTATCAAGGATATGAATGGTGTTCCTGATATTCTATTTGTGATCGATCCTAAAAAAGAAGAAATTGCTGTAAAAGAAGCTAAATCATTAGGCTTAAAAGTTTTTGCAGTCATTGATACCAACTGTGACCCAGAACTCATAGATTACGCCATCCCTGGAAATGACGATGCCATACGTGCAATCACTCTCTTTCTCGAGACAATGTCAAATGCGGTGATAGAGGGAACGGGTGGAGAAGTAGTCCAACCTAAATTCAGTGATGAAATGGATGAAGAAGA
>CAMCZP010000112.1 GCA_945887855.1 Leptospira interrogans serovar Manilae
GGTTTTTTTGTGTACTTCACTTCTATGGGTATGATTTCATTTCCTTTATTAACAATCCAATCAACTTCAGGACCATCGGGGTCTCTCCAAAAAGAAAGATTCATTCTGGGAATTTTATTACGCAACATGCGTAGTATTTGAAGCCCCACATAAGATTCAAAAGCTTTACCTCGTGCTTCATTCGTTAGAACTGGTGGCTGATGTGACGCTACTCTTGCCACACCCAAATCAAAAAATAAGTATCTTGGTGATTTCGTTAATTTCTTTCTAGTACTACCTTTGGTAAAAGGTTCTATTCTTTCTGCGATGAGTGTATCTTCTAAAATTTGGTAGTAATCCGAAACTGTAGAATGAGCTATTCCGATTTTCCTAGAAATATTTCGCAAATTAATTATCTGACCTGATTCTTCTGCGGCAAGCTCTAAAAACTTTCCAAATGCAGGTAAGTTTCTTACTACTGCCTCATTTCTAATTTCATCCTCTAGATAAATTTCAACATAAGAAATAAGATCTTTTTCTTTATCTTGGTTTGACTTTAAAAGTTTAATTCCGGGCAAGGAACCATATAGTAATTCATCTTCTAGATCCTTGATTTTAAATTCATTCAGATTCAATGGATCTAGATGAAAATGTACTACTCTACCGGGGAGGAGATTTTGAGTTGGATCTTTTCTTAATTTTCTAGACGAGGAACCACTCAGAACAAATTGAACTTTTTTTTCGTCTACCAACCATTGGATAGAATCAAAAATTTGTGGTACTTTTTGAATTTCATCGAGTACGATTAGAAGTTTTTTCTTCGATTCTAAAAGTGCTAAAACTTCCCTCACAAATGATTCTGGTTCTCTTTCATATTTTTGTCTTACGCCAGGAAGTAAGAAAGTAACAAATAGATCTTTAGAAAGTCTATTTAAAAGGGTTGTTTTTCCTGTTTGACGGGGACCTAAAAGTAAGATACTTTTACCTCTTTGTATTTCCCTCAACATCTCTTTTTCTATCACTCTCTCTATGTAGTCCATAGAATCCATTTTCGGCGAAAATGGAGCTTATGGAAATTCATTTTTATGGACTAAATTTTTTTTTATTCAAGGAAATGCTGAATGCAGGGATCAAATGTCTCCTTACTATCAATCTGAATAAGGAAAGAACTAACTATTTACATTTGAACCTCATAATATAAGATCTTTTGCATTTTCCAAATCTGAGTCAGACAGTTTTAAGTTATCCTGAAACTGTCTGACTTCATCGTCCGTCCAAGAATTTCCTTGGTCCCAAAAATCCAATAGTTTATTAGAGTTAGTCTTTGCAAATTGTATTACTTGTTTTTTAATTTTTATGGAACATTTAGCTGTATCTTCTATCACTTTAAAATAGGGAATAGATATAATCATCACTTTTGATTCATCTTTTAGATTTGAGAAATATTTAATTCTACAACCATGATTTCCCTGCTTAGTGCTGATATAGATATATCCCCTTTCAATCCCAGTCCTAGAAGTACTGAGGTTTGCCATCTCAAAGAGAGGATCTTTGGTTTCTTTATAGATTGATTTATATTTTTTCATTTAAGTTTATTTTCTCCATTTGTACTATATAATAAATAAAAATTATGAATAATTTCATTTTATTATGAAAATACAATATCTTATCTTTTTTTGCAAGAAAAGGTTCCTTTGAATTCATATATCTTCCAGGAGAAATCTATGAATGCTATAAATACCAAGATTGCAATTACAAAATTATTAGAATCCGAGATAGAAGAAACGGCTAGAGTCGCTTCCGGTGTATATAATAAAATCCTAGGAGGGGATCATTATTCCTACTTAATAAATAACATAGATACTACGCATACTATCGTAGCAAAAGATGGTTCAGGAATAGTAGGTGGATATATCTTAAATGAGGAAACTCTATTTATAGATGGAGACTATAGGTTTGAAAATAAAAAAGGAATTCAAGGATATGGTCTATTTTTAAAAGAAGAATATCGTAATATAGGTATAGGTCACCAATTGAGAATCTATCCAGAGACCTTAGGTTTTGATTTTATATATGGACTAGCCTTTAAATCTTTAAACAATGCAAACCATTGGAGAAAGTTTGGAAGATATGTAGAAGAAACAGATTTTGTGAATTTTAGTTATAAATTTTTCAAAGTAGATGTTCCTTCTTCTGATATATTGTCTTACTTTGAACTACAAAAAAAGTCCTATACTTGTGGAGTCTCTGCATTACAATCTATTCTTAACTTTATTAAGGAGGATAAATTTTATTCGCAAGAAGAAATAGAAAAGTTAGCAGGCACAAATCCTGAAACGGGAACTACTCACGAAGATATTGAAAAAGTAATACAAGCTACAAATTCTAGGGCGTTTAGAAATATATTTAAAGAAAAAGATGCTTTTTCTTACTTAGATGGACTCTTGAGTGGTCATAGCTTCTTTTTACTTAGAGGGCTTACAAAAAATAAAATCAAGCATTGGTATGTTGTATATTCAAAAAAGGATGATTTAACTTACAATCTCCTCGATCCATCGAATGGAGTTATCACAATGAGTAAAGATGAACTCGATAAAATTTGGAAGCCTAGAGAGTACGATGGGTTTGGATTTTATAGATAATTTATCGCAATAATGAAATAAATGTAGTACAGATGATTGTTTTACTTACCACTATTTTTAATAAAGTTTCCTAAAGAAAAAGAAGATCCTGAGATTACTTTTGTACTAAATGAGTCTTCTTTTTTATAGATAACAAAACTCTGATACTTAGAATTACTGGGAGTAGTGTAAACTTCTACCTCCATGGTAATAAGATTGATGATCCAAACTTCACTGATCAAGGCTTTGGCATACATCGAAAGTTTTTCTCGATCATAGTTAAGAGATGAATTAGCTACTTCCACAACCAAATGAGCAGAATTTGGATGGGAATAAAGATAATCATTTTCTTCCTTATCTACAATTGCTAAATCTGGCTCAGGTTCTGAGTCATTTAGCTGGAGTGGATTTTCTTGTCTTACATGATATTCATTAGAAACAGATTGAATAAAAAAAAGAGAAAGTCTTTGAACTATACCTGCATGGATGGGGTCTTTGGGCGTTTTTTTTACAATCAATCCTTCTATTAACTCTGTTTTTTCAGGAATATACCCGAGTCGAAAAAGTTCATGATAGCCTTGGATGCTGATAGGAGTGACTCTTTTTCGAATAGCAGAATTTTCTAATATGGAAAGATTCATTAGAAAATAGTACTCGATTTATATGAATTTGTCAAGGATATTTTATAATATAGAGAACCCTTGAAAAGAAGAAGAGTAAAATTACTCATTTATAAAAATATTCCGATTGATTTATTGAAAAAATTAATTTATAAGTTATGTATGATTTCAGCGGAACTTCCAGAAAATGAAATAGAACGTTTGAAAGCCTTAGAAAGATATGATGTACTGGATACCAAGGCAGAGGCAGATTTTGATGAGCTTGTAAAACTAGCATCACAGATATGTGAAACACCTATCTCTCTTGTATCACTTATTGATTCTTCACGTCAATGGTTTAAGGCAAAAATTGGAATGGAAAGCAATGAGACATCCAGAGAGGTAGCTTTTTGTGCCCATGGAATTCTAAAGAATGAATTGATGGAAATAAATGATGCCACGCAAGACAATCGCTTTTATGACAATCCTTTGGTAACTGGAGATCTTGGAATTAAATTTTATGCGGGGATGCCGCTTACCACATCGGATGGATTTAATTTAGGGACGTTGTGCGTTATAGACACAAAACCTAAAACACTTACCGAATACCAAAGAGATGCACTTAAAACTCTTGGAAAGCAGGTGATAGCACAGTTAGAATTGAGATACAAACTAAATCTTCTATCTACCAAACAAACAGAACTCGAAAATACTATTCAAACACTCAATGAAACTCGTACAAAGCTTATTGAAACTGAGAGGATAGCCGCTCTTGGTCAATTGGTAGCGGGACTTGCCCATGAAATTAACAATCCTATTTCTGTGATCAAAGCAAATGTACAAATTATCAATGAAAAAATTTATGATACAATAGAACATATTCCTAGGTTTTTTGAGACTCTCGGAAGAAAGGAAAAAAGTTCTTTTTATGAAATTATAAAGAATTCTGTTAAAAATAACGAACTACTAAGCACTAGAGAAGAAAGGGAACGAAAAAAAAATATTTTAAAAGAATTAGAAGAATATGATAATCAAACGAATATCTCTTTAGAATTAATTGCGGACTCTATATTGAAAATCAAATTAAAGCCCCCTTTTAAAAAGTACATAGATATATTTGGAATGAAAAAATTTAATAAAACTCTAGAAATGGCAAATCTATTTGTTAGTAAAAAAAATTCTATTTTCAGTGTTAACTTTGCAATCAGTCGTGTATCTAGAATTATTTTTTCTTTACGAACCTATTTAGACACTGTTACCTACCAAAAACTAAAAACTATAAATTTAAAAGAAGAAATTGAAAAATCATTAATTTTGTACGACGTAATTAAAAATTTTAAAATAGAAGTGATTCAAAACTATAAGGATGATATAAGCTATACTTGTATCTCAGAAAATCTCATTCAAATATTTAATAATATGATTTTTAACTCTATTCAGTCTATGTATGAATCTACAGAAAAGAAATTTTCTGTTCGAGTAGAAAAAATAAAAGAAATTCCTATTGAATACAAGAATTGGAGATCTTCAAATAAGAATTTTGATATTTCAAACTATGATAAATATCCCGATGGATTCGTACTTATTGAATTTATAGATACTGGAATGGGTATTTCACTTGAAAACCAAGAAAAAGTTTTCACTTCATTTTTTACTACAAAAAAGCTTGGTGAGGGAATTGGTTTGGGGCTATATGTATCAAAGAAAATAATAAATCAAATGGATGGTATTATCTTCTTTCAAAGTAATGAAGGTACTACAAATTTTTCTATTTTTTTACCATTCCAAACTTAAGACTTTTTGAATTTTTTACGAATGATTTTTCCACGTTTTTTATTTTCAACTAGAAGTTTTGCTAATCTTTCCGTGGAAAGAGGGGAGCGATGAAACATTCTTGTGAATATACGTTCAGGCATGTCATACCACCTTGCTTTAGATGTTGCCAGAACTTCTCCCGTTCTCACCAATTTTATAGTGGCAGTTGTGTGGAGTCTTCTTCGTCTTACAGCAGAAATTTTAGCTCTAATTTCAATTTCTTCATTTAATGGACAGGCTTTTTTATAACTGATGTTCAATTGGTCAGTCATCACAAAATGCCCTATGTGAAAACAAAGAACACCCTGAGCTTCATCCAAAATAGCCGCCATCACCCCACCATGAGCATACCCTGGGGCTCCTTCGAAAGATTTATCTATTTTTGTAATAAAAAAGACATCTCCCGTTTCTTCCTCAAAAGGAAATTCCAAATGTAAGCCCTTTGTATTATCGGGACCACATCCATAACAGTTTCGATGATGCCAATCCTGTCCGATTTTACTTGGGTAAATGTCTTTTAGTTGCTCTAGATGTTCCATTAGGATAGGTTTTCATTTCCATATCCTTTCATCAATTCCATTCCATACTTCCGAGAGGTTTATTTATTTCTCATGTGTCACTTATTACTTGTAATACATATTCTACTGCATCCGGATGTTCGTGGGGCTGGTTCTTGAGCTGAAGTCGAAGGACGGTCCCCGAGTAGGGATATCTTCAAGTCCCATATCGAGGGGAATCCTCCGCAATATTGTACTACTCTGAAGTGATCTAAAATATTTATCCTTCAAAATGAAACGGGGTGAGTAGTTACTTTAAAATTTCAAGCAATGTTTCCCACCACTAAGGTATAATGATTATACTATGGTTTGCCAGCTGATTACTTCTTTTGACCTTAGTAAGGCAGCTTCCAATGGATGAACTTCTTTGTACACCAAACAAAGAATGGGAACTCATTTTCTATGAGTTCATAAAAATTCTATTGGAGAAGTCAATTTTGGACTCAGTCTGAGGAAATTGAAAAAAATTATGAGTACTCAGCGAAATAGGCAATCTAACACCAAATACCAAGATTGGCAGTAGATCAATTTGTAAACTCACTTCTCTGTCACATAACAGTAACTAATAAGCATCTCAACTAAGAGTTTCAATAATATTTATATAAAGAACAAAAAGGGCTTGATATAAAAAGTAAACTATGGAAAATAACGTTGAAAATTGCTTTTCATTCATTTTGTGTAATGATTTGTAAGTTAAACTTAAATAAGTTAAAATAGTTAAATTATATGAAAATAGGGAATTTTAATCGTATATGTAAAATATTTGATATATATTCTAAAAAAGCTATTATCATTTTGATGATTGTACTCCTATCAAATACGATTCATTCTACCCCTAAGGCAGACAAAAAAAATCGAATCAATCCTGCCGTTACAAGTGAGACCACACCAGAGGAATCTGAAAAAGTCAAAAAACTCCAGGAAGAGTTAGAGTTTATTCGAAAAGAGTTTTCTAGTTTTAAAGAAGATACACTTAAAAAGTTCGAGGATTTGAATTCAAAGACTCAGGAAAGGGTTGTAGTCAAAGAACCTAACAATGGGACAAAATCAGCGTCTCCCATCAAAGCATCTACACCCACAGGGGAGAGCATGACAACGCTTTCCAAGCCTACCAAAACGTATGGAATCCAGTCCAAAGGATTAAAACTAAAGGATCTAGATGAAAACAATGGAGGTAAGAGACATGCAATTGTGGTCGGTATCAACAACTACCAGGATACAGGGATCAGCGATCTTTCCAAGGCGAGAAATGATGCCAAACTAGTGGGGAAAATTCTAAGAGAGCAGGGAGAGTTTGATCAGGTATTCGTGATGACCGATGATGTAGATCCCCGCAATGACAAAGAAAATCTCTATCCCACCAAGCTAAATATTGAAGAAAAACTGGATTCCCTTTTACGGTTTTCTGAGCCTGAGGATTTGGTGGTTTTCTTCTTTTCTGGTCATGGAATCTCAGATCCAGATGAAAATGGATATTTAGTAACTGTAGATACGGTTACAGATAAACAGTTTAATACTTCCTTACGTGTAAATGATGTAGTACAAAGATTAAAAAATAAAGGAATTAAGAAATCCCTTTTGGTACTTGATGCCTGTAGAGATGTGTTATACTCCAGCAAGAGTTCATCGAGGAATAGTTTATTAGAGAAAGAGTATTCAGAAGCAGAAGTAGCAGCAACCTTCTATTCGACCAAAGCAGGGTACTACAGCTATGAAGATGATGAAACCGATTATGGTGTTTTCACAAAGTATCTTGTGATGGGGATGGAAGGAAGTGCAGATTCTAATGGAGATGGGGTGGTAGCTTTTTCGGAATTAGAACAATATGTTCAGAAGGGAGTAAAGGATTGGTCTACAAAGAAAAATAAACAACAAAAGCCATTTACCAGATTGAACGGCGAAAAAACGGGAGACCTTGCAATTTCATTTTCAAAAAGTGATACAGTAAGCTTAGTTGGAAAACCAATACCAAAAATAGTCACAAGAGCAGATGTAGTATTTAGATCTACATTTCTTCCCGGCTGGGGTCAGTACTACGCAGGAGAACAAAAAAAAGGAATGCTCTTTATGAGTAGCTCAACATTATTATTTACCTACTATTTTTTATCCATGAAACAATACCAAACTCTGCAAGAAAAGTACGATAATAGTTATTCTTTACCAGGAACGCCTGCATTTGCAGCCACATATTATAATCTCCAATCTCTTAAATCAGA
>CAMCZP010000113.1 GCA_945887855.1 Leptospira interrogans serovar Manilae
ACAGATGAATCGCTTTGGCAAAGAGTCCCAATACTAAGGTCAAAACCAACCAAAGTAGTTTCTGCACCAATGCTTGTTTTACGCCTACTTTTCCTCCAAAATCGTTGTTTTAGATTTCTTTTCTAAAGGAACAAGTGGTTCTGTTTTGAGTAGTTTTTTTAAATGCACGGCTATAGGAACTATCCATGTAAATGGAAATAAAAAGAATACGGATTCCCATTTCCCAAAAACTCTGTAGTAGTGACGGGGTTTGTCTGTATCTTTTCGACGTTCTTCATAGATAATAATATTTTTAGGTTTTAAATAATGGTTCCAATGATCCATAAGAATTGAGATCCACATCCAAGGAATGTACATCAATGTTTTGTGATATGCTTTGTATTTGAAAGGCTCAAAATGTACTTCACTGACTTTGTACTTTTTTTCATTGCTAAGATTTATGATGGGAACTATTTCTTCTTTGCCGCAAAGTTCTTCTGCTAAGGATTCTCGTTGTTCTTTTGTCGAGAACCAATAATTTTCTTTGCCTGCATCTAGCATATCTTGCATGGGTTTTTTAAAATGTAAATCTACGTACTCCTGCCAATCTTTCTTTTTCCAGTTAGTTGTATCTAGTTGAGATACATCAATTGGCTTGCCTACATAGTAAATTAATTTTACGGGCAATGAAAAGGGAAGATTAGATATAAATGGTATTACCGAAAGTAAAAATGGACTCAAAGGCAAAAAAGGAATTCCTATTTTTTTGGCGCCCCATCCCCAGTTAAATGCAAAGGGGTGTGTGAGTTCAGCTCCAACGCAGACTGTGGGAATGATTTGGGCTTTGTGTTGTACTGCAAATTTCAAAAAGCTAGTATGAAATTCCTGAAGTTGGTAGCGACGATGCCATCCTTTTCCAATTCCGGGAACTCCTTCAGGGTAGTACAGTACCAATTCATCATTGTCTAAAAGATTAGGAAAACTATCCCACTTGGCAGGATACATTCCAAATCTGGGACCCCATTGGTTGAAGAAAGGAATCTTAAAAAACCAGGGCTCTGCAAATCCTCTCACAAACCATTTCCTAGCATAATTTTTGGCTTGGAAGATATAATCTACAAACATGGCAGCATCCCAGGGCATACCCATACCGGAGTGGTTTTGGATGAGCAATACAGGTCTATCTTCGGGTATATTTTCCAGACCGTAAAACTCTACACGGAAATATTTTTCTCGAAAGAAACTCATGACCGTTTGGGAAAGATTTTTAGTATACTCTAAATTTAACCAATGATCGGGATGGCTTAGTTTTGGTTTAATCATGGTTTACAGCACCAGATTTTTTTTGAAAAGCACATCTTTAAAGAAGTTGCGGCCCTTTACGGAAATAGAAAGTATCTTGCCTCGAATCGCTTCTTCTGTAATACCTGTTTCTTTCATGAGATCATGGTTGAGAGAGATCTGACCCACTGTCATGAAATTAATTAAATTTCCTGTCTTACCTGCCGGTAATAAAGAATTTACTTCTTTGAAAAATTCATCAACTGTAAGACGTAGTCCACCGCTAATTTCGGGGAGGGGAGCACATCCGTGGTCGGCTGTGATAACTAATATAAAATTGTCACCGTAATTTTTCTTAAGCATTTCATGGATAAGCCCAATCTGCCTATCTGTTTCAGCAAAAACCTCTTTGGCTTCTAGGGATTCCCATCCAAATCCATGACCTGCAGCATCTGTTCCTTTTAGTGTTAAGTAAGCGAGATCCGTATGACCATCCTTATGTTTACCTGTATCTAGTATCATAGTTTGCAGGGTTCTCCGAAAGGTTTCTCCTTCCATTCGAACCTGTGCAGGGGTAGCCATAATCTCATTCCACATCGATGGAAGAGCCTCTTTATTTGGCTTACCATATTGCTTCCAACCATTTGGATACTCTTTTGTATAATTATCATATACATTGAATTCAGAAGATTTAGTTGGAAGTGTGTAATACCTTGAATCTGTAACCCAAGCCCCATCTTTGTGGGCTAACCAGTATACAAAATCTTTATCTCCATTGTAGGTTCCATTTTTAATTTGTAAACTTCCATGACCCGCCATTCCAATGGATGCACGTAGAGCATAACACTGGCTTATTACTTCGGAAAGATTTCCATTTTCAAAATCCAACACATCTGCAAAAGTTTCTGTTTTAAGTTCTTCTGTGTTAACCTCAGTTTCAGATGTGGCATAAATTTCATTCTTTAATACCTTGCCATCTTCCAATCTAAAAAATGTATTACCAACTACAGAAGTTTTAATTGGATAAGCTCCAGTTCCAATTGCCGCATGACCCACGGCAGTATGTGAATCCACGTGTCCTACACGAGCATTTGGAAAGTATGTAGATGTTTTTTTAATAGCTTCAATATTTTTTGGAATATCAGGATGTGCTTTGTAGTACTGTTGACCGCCTTGGTCAACTACAATGGTAACTATAATATCGGGCTTTTCTGTAGAGTTAGGATTTTTTAATATTTTGGTAATGGCAGATGTCTCCACTCCGTTAGGATTTCTGACTTTCATGATTTTAGCTAGAGTAGGTACAATGTGCTGCTGGTTAATGACATCAGAATTTTCTTCAATTTTAAACCATTTTTCCCCATGAAAAATAATTGGTATATTTGAGTCATACGGATAATGAGTAGAGTGAGATGTCTTACGAATTTTCATGGTTACAATATCATCTTTCTCAGAGTATTCCAGTTCAGAATCGCCCTGGAGATCTTCTATGGTTCTGCCATAGCTTTTAAGATGTTTCACCAGATCTGATCTTAAATAGGTGCCTGTGTTTTGCTGATTGATCCAAGCTGACTCTAAAACATTGAATTTCTCTGGAACCAAGTAGAGATCTATATCATCCCGGAGAGAATGTTTAAATGAACTGAGATCTTCTGGAGCCTTGCACCCCAAGAAAAAAAGAAAAAGGGTTATAAATAGAAGGGATTTGGGGTATAAAGATGATTTCTGATTCCACTCAGTGAATTTATAAGAAAATGCTTTCATAGATTAATTACCTGACTCTAGTTATTTCTGCCTATTGAATATTTTAAAACAAAAAAATAGAAAAGGACATGTTTTTATAAAAAAATCACATCGGATTTAAGAACCAAATTCATGATTAAAAAATTCCAAATATCTACCTTGACAGATAAATAAGTATCTTTTTCATGACTAAGATTATGAGAGAAATTATTAAATTAGCCTGCACAGGATGCACACAACCAGGTAAGTCAGCATATTTCATGACCAAAAATAAAAAGGCAAAGTCGGAAAAGTTAGTTACCAAAAAGTTTTGCAAATTCTGCAGAAAACACAATGACCACAAAGAGTCCAAAGTCTGATGGCAGCCAAACCTAGTTTTGATGCCAAATTCATCCAGGAGATCAAAGAATCCCTGATGGAGAAAAAAACTAACCTCATGGAAAAGCTCAATACTTGGGAAGACAAAAGTTCTCCCTCGGGGCTAAAAGAAATGGGGGACATCGCAGATATGGCATCTGAAATCAATGAGGATGTTCTAAACTCCGTTCTCACTGAAAATGAAGTAGAACTCCTCAACTTAATTGAACATGCTCTCCAAAAGATAGATAAAGGAACCTATGGAATTTGTGAAGGAAGCAAGAAAAAAATTCCAGTTGCCCGTCTCAAAGCTATCCCATGGACACCTTACACTGTTGAGTATGCTGAAATTGCAGCTAAATCAAAAGCACGTATACAATTTGATAGAAGATCAGAGAGTCAATCATACAACCAACCTTTAGATACTAGTTTCGACGAATAAATTTTTTATTTAGCCTTACCTTTTCTACTGTAGATATCCCTTTCATTTCTCTAGTTACATTCTTTCTTTGTTAGCTCTTTGCTTTATCTACTGAAAGAAAAATAATTTTCCAAACATCCAAGAAAAGAACATTGATTTTTTATGAATAAGAAATAAATTTAGAGTGTTGTGGGGGAGTTATGAAAAAAGTTAAATTGGTAGTGGATAAAATTCCAGAGAGGCATGAGATAAACTCTGAGTTCTATCCTGGATTTGCAAAGTATCTTTCCGAAAAAGTATTTCCGGATGTGATCCATTCCTATTTTCGAGCAGAGATCAGGGGCATAGAAAATGTTCCTCTGCGCAAAGAGGGTGAACCTCCCCGAATTTTCTATTCCAACCACTCAGGTATGTCTTTTCCTTGGGATGCTATTGTATTTAATTCTATCTACTGGGAAAAAACTGGATACCATCCCAAGCGCCAAATCAGGGCTATGGTGGCTCCAATCCTCTCCGCCTCCAAGGTGATGAACCCCTATCTCCTGGAAAAGATTTGGAAGCGAATGGGTGGGGTCGATGCTACTCTTGAAAACTTTGAAGGACTTATGCGCCATGCGGATGGAGACATTCTCATCTATCCTGAGGGGGTTCCGGGGATTGGGAAGGGTTTTGATCGAAAGTATGAAATCCAACAGTTCTCTACTTCTTTCCTACGAATGGCAATCCAGTACAAAGCCCAAATCATCCCTTACTATACAATCAATGCAGAGTACTGCCATCCCTATTCCTACAGAAATGATGATCTCAATACAATGGTTCAAAAGCTGGGTATTCCCATGATTCCTCTGTCTCCTATCACTGCCTTAGTCCCTATAGCTCCGTTCTTGTTTTATTTGAGCTTTCCCGTTAAGATGCAGTTTATCATTGGAAAGCCTATCACTGTTCATGAACGTTTTGGGGGTAGGGATATCAATTCTATCAAGCGTCAGGAGATCATCCAGCTCAGAGATGAATTGCAATCAGACTACCAAAATGAAATCAATCGTTTGGTGGGAATCTATGGGAATGATCCATTTGAGGTTTCTAGCCTCATAGAAGAGCTCCAAAAAAAACCGGAGTTGGCAGCTACTTTTTCTCCCGCAGCCTGGCCTTTCCTCATGACCCATGCGTATCGCGTATTCTTTGAAAACCAAAAGGAAATCAAAAAATTTGATCTGCCTGGCTTTTTAGAAATGATGATGATGAATGCAGATGTACTACCATTTGTCACACCATTGTTGGGCTGGCCTCTCTTGTTTATGACTAAAGATTTTAAGAGTGATCTTTCTAGAAAAAATGAAAAATCTGAGAAAACTGCTGGGATCCAAAAGGCATACTTCGCAGGTGAAGAAAAAGAAAGAAGGATTAAATCTGTAAAAGTAAATATAGATCGTCGTAGACCCCTAACCTAAAATCCCCTATATTTTTATTGGGAGGGAAGTCATTTGTACCTCCCTTTACCTGCCCTCCTGAATCTGAAAAAATGGGGAGAATCCATTTTTTCAGTTGTAATTTCTCAATCATTCGAAAGCCTAGAAAGCAATGAATATCGATTCTATCAATCACGAAATCCTTTTGTTTATAGGGTTTAACTTCATGGTAATTCTTATGCTCTCTTTAGATCTAGGTTTACTGAGCAGAGGAAAAAATCATACTATGTCCATACGCAGAGCGGGTGTATGGACTCTCATTTGGATTACTCTATCTCTTCTATTTGCCTTTTTTATTTACCTATATGATACCAATCCAGAAGATCCCAGTTCATCTAAAACAAAATCACTCGAGTACATTGCTGCTTATCTCTTAGAAAAATCTCTCTCTGTGGATAATCTTTTTGTATTTATTATGATCTTTCAAAAATACAAGATTGGACCCGATCGACAACCCGATATTTTGAAATGGGGGATACTGGGAGCTGTAGTACTTAGAGCCATCATGATACTCATGGGAGCAGCACTTGTAATACAATTCACATGGATACTCTATGTATTTGGAGTCTTTTTAATTTATACAGCTATTAAGATGTTTTTGCACAAAGAGGATGAAACAGAAGAAGAGTTCAATCCAGAATCCAGCAGAACTTTTCGTTTTTTGAGAAAGTTTATTCCAATGACTCATAAAAATGAAGGTTCTAAATTCTTTGTTCGAAACGAAGGTAAGCTCCTAGCCACTCCTATGTTTGTTGTTTTGGTTTTAATCGAATTGAGTGATGTGATGTTTGCTTTTGATTCAATCCCTGCGGTATTCTCTGTGAGCCAAAATCCATTTATTGTGTATACATCCAATATATTTGCTATCTTAGGGCTACGTTCTCTCTATTTTATGATCAGTGGAGTTATGGATTTATTTGAATATCTCCAAACTGGAGTTAGCTTTATTTTGGGGTTTGTGGGGATTAAGATGCTCTTGCCTTTGGGTTCCGATTGGCTTGTGGGTTCAGTTGTATCAACTGATTCCATTTGGGTCTCCCATGATAAATTTCATATCCCTATTGTGGTATCACTTTCTGTAATCATTGGAGTTCTACTCATCTCTATACTTGCCTCATTGCCAAAATATCTTCAAAAAACCAAAGGAGCTAATTTATGAAAAAATTTATTTTAGTACTAATAATCACTGCTTTTGTAGGAACAGGTATATATGCAAAGGAGGTTCCCAGTTCTGGAGAGATGATGTTTGATGTAGTCCCCATTCGTCCCTTAGGAATTGTATCACTTGCTGTTGGTACTACCCTTTTTATAGTTGCACTTCCGTTTAGTGTTCTCACTCCCAACCCGGAACAAGTCATACGTCAAAATGCAAAAAGACTCGTTATCTATCCCTTTCGTTTTACATTCCAACGTCCCATTGGGGAGTTTTATGGATATATGGAAGAAATAGAATACGTAACGGAATAAGGAGAAATCATGGAAGAGGCAAATTTTTCAGAATGGGAAAAAGTAGCAAAAGAATCAGATTTAAAAGGCAAAGATATTCATTCCCTAAACTGGAAATCCCCAGAAGGAATTGTCTGGAAAACTCTATATACATATGAAGATCTAGCTAAGCTAGACTCAGTCAACACAATGCCCGGTATCTTCCCCTATACAAGAGGACCCAGGGCTTCTATGTATGCCAATCATCCCTGGACTATACGCCAATACGCAGGGTTTTCTACTGCTGAAGAATCCAATGCATTCTATAGAAAAAATTTAGCAGCAGGTCAGAAGGGTCTGAGTGTTGCATTTGATCTTCCCACACACAGAGGATATGACTCTGACCACGAGCGTGTGGTGGGGGACGTAGGAAAAGCAGGAGTTGCCATAGATTCTGTAGAAGATATGAAGATACTTTTTGACCAAATTCCTCTCAAAGATATGTCGGTGTCTATGACTATGAATGGAGCCGTACTACCAATTATGGCAATGTTTATAGTGGCAGGTGAAGAGCAGGGAGCTAAGGTGTCTGAGTTATCAGGAACTATCCAAAATGATATATTAAAAGAATTTATGGTTCGTAATACATATATTTATCCGCCACTGCCTTCTATGAAAATCATTGGGGATATCATTGAATATACTTCTAAGAGTATGCCCAGATTCAATTCTATCTCTATTTCAGGGTATCACATCCAAGAAGCTGGTGGGAATGCTGTTCAGGAACTAGCGTACACTCTCGCAGATGGTTTAGAATATGTAAAAACTGCTTTGGATAGGGGTTTGGATATAGATAGCTTTGCTCCTAGGTTATCTTTTTTCTTTGGAATTGGCATGAACTTTTTTATGGAGATTGCTAAACTCCGTGCTGCTCGTTTTTTATGGGCAAAACTTATGAAACAGTTTAATCCCAAAAATCCAATGAGCTC
>CAMCZP010000114.1 GCA_945887855.1 Leptospira interrogans serovar Manilae
AGAGTCTAAGCCTAATTTAGGTTTTAAAATATGTAATAGATTTATTAAACTTTTAGATGGGAATCTGTCTATACAGAGTACTTTAGGTTTGGGTACAGAGATTTCTATCCTAGTACCAAATCATTCCTAATTCTATGGAGACAGAAGTATCCAAGCAAAATGTGGGGAGTAATCTAAAAATAGATTACTTTGCAGAAGGTGAAGTTGTTTTCTCATCAGGCGATCCTTCCAATAAAAAAATTTATTTTATCTTAGATGGTCATGTCTCTGTAAAAAGAGATGGGTTTTCTCCAAGTTATACAAATGTTATACATAAAGGTAGTTATTTTGGCGAACTTTCTCTAATAAATTCCTTCACTAGAAATGAAACGATTACAGTCTCATCAGGATATGCACGAATTGTATCTCTTATAGCAGATGATTTCTCTAGTGCTATTAAGGTTAATAAGCAAATGCTGAAAAAACTTTTAGATTCATCCAATGATCGTTATAATTTCGCTATTGCATATTATTTAGAAAGAAGAACTGAAATCCCCCAAATGAATACCAATATCACTGAATTAAATCAGATTCGAAAGAAAACAATTGAAATAACTGAAAAAATACATACTCCAAATAATATGTACCATGATGATAAAAATGTAATCTTTAGAGAAAATGATCTTACCAAAGGAAGCTTTCACATAGTTGAGATAGGTCAGGTAACAACTAAACGAAAGCACAATGATAGGGGTGATTACATAGGTATTTTATGTCATGAAGAAGGTGATATAATAGGAGAACAGGCATATTTTGGTTTTGAGACAAGAAAGGAACGGGCAATCGTAACATCTGGAAGAGTTAAACTTAGAGAAATAAATAAAATTGTATTTGAAAAGCTTATTAATATTCATACGGATTTTTATGTAAATTTCATTAAAGTTATGTTATGGAAATCGTACATAATAGAACAAAAAATAAAAAGCATTTAAGGTGGTGCAAGTTTGAAATCAATATTATATATATTATTATTACTTTTTTTCTTAATTAAGCCAATTTATTCTTCTGATACTATAGTTAAAATTAATGATCTGGATATGATTAATGAATTGGACTCCGCAAATGCTGGAAAATGGGAACTTACAGATCAAAAAGTGGATATAGATTCGTACTACAAAAGTTGGTTAAATGGAGAAAAAGATACTATTTCCTGGAAAGAATACTATGTTCCAGGAAGCTTTTCTGAGTATTTTCCTACACCATTTCCTAAAGGTTTTTCAGTCATTATTAAAAAAGAATTTGTACTTCCAGAAAACTGGACTTCTCATCAAATCTCACTATTCATTCGGAAAGTAAGTGATCGAGATAAAACATATATAAATGGATTTTTAATAGGTAGTACAGGTGAATTTGATAGTGAAAGTCCTCAAGCTATTTTTCAATCTAGAATTTATGATATACCTGGATTTACTTTAAAAAAAGGAGAAAAGAATCTTCTTATAATTGTAGTACAAAATTATTTTGACGATCAGGCGGGTATTCTTAGTAATGATATTGAGCTAGGGCCGAGTAACATAATTTATCAATCATTTCAAGAGAGAGAAGGTATAAAGTTTTTTATAGGATTTATATATTTTTTAATAGGAAGTATTTTCTTTTTCGTATATTTATTTCGTAGGGATAAGAAAGAATATATGTTTTATGCATTATTTAATATATTTTTCTCTTTTCAACAGATATCTATTTCGCAAGCTTTTTATGATTACATAAGCGATAAAAATTTAATTTGGCATATTCCTTATTTATTTTTACCACCTGTATTTTGTTTCTTTACACATTTTGTACGACTGTACTTCAAAACATCGTACTCTTTATTACACAAGATCTTAGATATAGTTTTATCAATATTGTTTTTAAGTATTATTATTTTTAATAATTTAAAAGTAGATTTATTTATTTGGAAATATTTACACGTACCAATAAGTTTTATTTTTCTAGGGATTTCTATATTTAATTTATATAGAAATTTCATTCAGAAGCATCCTGATGCAAGGTATATGCTATTTTCATTTATTCTTCTCTTACCAGCAATTATCCTTGATTATCTTTCAAATTTTCGAATTTTAATACTTCCACAAATGATCTCTCCTATTTTCATACTTTCATTTGATGTGAGCCTTGCTATTATTCTCAGCTTACATATAGAAAAGATTAGAACAGAGATCAAAGAATTAAATATACATTTAGAAGAAAAAGTAATTCAGAGGACTCAGGATTTAAAAGATTCACTAGAACAAATTAATAATCTTAAAATAAATGAAGATAATCTCCACTATTTTATAAGTATAAAACTTAAGAAGTCAGTCGATGAGATAAAAGAATTATCACAATTATTACTCCAATTGGAATTTATAGAGAGTGAGGAAAAGAGTCTTGTTCTAAATAAAATATATTATGAAAGTGATGATTTATTTTTAACACTTCAAAAATTAATTTCTTGGACAGTCTTGCAAAAAGGTGAAAGTTTTGGTACCATTTCTCATTTTTCAATTTCAGAACTTACTACTAAATATCTCAATATTTATATGGATTTAGCGAATCGAAAAGGAATCAATTTATCTTTAGAAATAGAAGACTTATCTATTAACTCAAACAAAGATAAATTACTATTTATACTTAGAGAATTACTATCAAATTCTATTAAGAATACTAATCAAGGTGGTGAGATAAATTTAAAAATAAGCTCAAAAGATGCATATCTAAATTTTTCTATAGTGGATTCGGGTATAGGTATAGAAAAAAGTGAATTAGAAAAAATTTTGGTAATTTCTGATTCGAGCCTTAATTACAAAGTGGATGATATAGAAAGTAATTTTCCCTTAGGATTAAAAATCTGTAGGATGTACATTCAGTCATTAGATGGAAAATTCCAAATGGAGAGTAGCCCTAACCAAGGAACCAATCTCAGCTTTTCAGTACTATTAAAATGAGTAATACTATGAATAATTATTATTTTAAAGGTAATTTAAAATGAATTTTGAAACAGTAAAGTTATCCTTAATTAAAAATTTGAAAGTAGAAATCTATTCTCAAGGAGAAACCGTTTTTAATTCGGGAGAAGCTTCAAATGGTAAACTTTATTTTTTATTAGAAGGTCAGATCTCAATTCGAGTAGATGGGTTTTCGGAGGCTCATACCACTATGATTGAAAAAGGGATGTTCTTTGGAGAAATCTCTGTAATCAATAAGCTACCACGGAATGAAACAGCAACTATTTTATCAGGGTTTGCAAGGATAATAGCACTTCAAGGAGCAGATTTTACTCAGGCAATTGTACTAAATCAATCTATATTAAAAAAACTTCTCGATTCATCAAATAATCGACTCAATGCTGCATTAAACTATTATATATTCAGAAGGACTAGTATAGAAGATAGTGAAATTAATGAGGACGTAGTACAATACAACAGAAAAAATTTTAAAGATATGTTAAATCATATTCATAACCCAAATTCTTTCTTTTACCGTAAAGACTCAATCATTTATAAGGATTTTGATATTTGTAAAGGAAATTTTTATATTGTGGAATCTGGACAAGTAGCAACATTTCGTAAATACAATGAAAAAAGTGACTATCTGTTGGTAGTTATACATGAAGAAGGTGATATATTTGGAGAACAGGCATTTTTTAATTCAGATTTTCGTAAAGAAAAAGCTGTAGTTACATCACAAAATGTCCGGGTTAGAGAAATTAATAAAGATAGTTTTGATAAACTTTTACACTATAAATCTGAATATTTATTACACTTTATTCAGATGATTTTATGGAAAGTCTATAAAATTGAAGATAAAATAAATAGACTTCAAGACTCAAATAATTTAGAACTGTAATTTATACTCTTTTAATAACACCATAAAAAATCGTATTGTCTATTTCTTTTATGATTTCTAAAATACTATAATTTGATGTATTACTAAAAAAACTAGAATCTAAAAGATTTAACATTGCAGATAAATAAATATAAGCAACTATCTCTGCCTTCACATCTTTTTTTACATAGCCCTTTTTTATCCCATCTGTGATTAAATCAGTAAATTTTTTTGGTATATGATTTAACTTATGATTTTCAATTAGTTTCCAAGCCTCTTTGCATGACTTTTTAATATCATAAAGAAACGAAATATCAATTTCTTTAAAATTTTCACTAGTAGCTAATATTATTTTTTCTATCTTATCATGGAATTTAATATCTTCTGAATATATGATATCAGATATTCTTTTTGAATTAATATCTATCTTTCTTTTCACACATTCCATAAGGACTTCTTCTTTACTCGCAAAGTGCTTGTAAATTGTTTTCTTAGACATTCCACATTCATTAGCTATTTCTTCCATACTAGAATTAGTGTAGCCAAATTGAAAAAATATCCTTTCGGCTACTTCTAGTATCACAGAAATTGATTTTGACTCATCCATTTATAGTTGACTCTGTTTTTTTTGACTTACTTACAAAAGTTGGAATCCTAGTTATAAATCTAAATACTTTTTTAATAAAATACATTCCTTCTAAATTTGCTAAGTAAAATGCTGGAATTAAGATAAGAGTAATTTGAGTGGATGCAATAATCCCATAAGCAAGAGCAAGAACCATCGGTTCAATAAATGCATCCGATCCACCTACTCCATATGCTGTTGGTAATAATCCTAGTACTGTAGTACCCGTTGTTATAATTATTGGGCGAAGTCTCCTACTAGCACCAGTAATAATTTGATCGATCAAATTTTTCTGATTAAAACTATCATCGGTGACATTATCTTGAACGATTTTATTGATAAACTCTACCATCATAATTGAGTTATTTACAACAATTCCACTGAGTCCAATCACTCCAATTAACCCCATAAAAGAAAAAGGCCTTCCATGAAAATAAAATGACCATATCACACCTATGAGTCCAAAAGGTATCGCAAGTAGTACCATAATTGGTTGGGACAGCGAATTAAACAAGAGTGCAATAACCAAAAATATAGCAACTATTCCACCGATAAATGCAACTAGTAATGATTTTACCGACTCTTTGGATTTTTCAGCTTCTCCACCATAAGATATTCTTACATCTTGGTTTGTTTTTAAAAGAGGTGCATACTTTAGCATTAACTCATCAATTACTTTTTGAGGATTTAGAGTAACTTCTGTTCTAGCATTAATGGTTGTTGTAACATCTCCATTCGTATGAAATATAGAAGAATCTGCATTGATAGTTGAGAGTTTTGCAAACGAACTTATCGGAACAAGTCTTCCTTCTCTATTTCGTACTTCTAAATTGAGGACATTTGTAATATCACGTCTAGATGTTTCTGGGAATCTAACCCGTACTTCAATTTCCTCATTTTGTCTTACAATAGATGTTGATCTTACTCCATCAAATGCAATACGTAATGTACTCGCAACATCTTGAACTGTTAAACCTGTAGTTGCTAAAGCCTTATAATCAATGTCTAATTTGAATTCTTCCCTGCCAATTTTATAGTTAGAAGAAACATCAGAAACTCCTGGATAGTTCTTTAAATCTTCAGTTATATTATTTACAAATTTTAGTCTAGCTTCGTCATTATCGGAATGAACATGTAACTCTATGGATTTCCCTGCGGGTGGACCCGGTTTTTGTAAGTCAAAATTTAATTCTTTGGCTCCTTTAACATTTTGTGTTACGTAACCACGCAATTCTTCTAAAATCAAACCAGCCTCTCTTTTCCTTTTGGAAGATGGTACCAATGATACTTGTAGATACGCTAAATGCTTTTCTCCACCTACGGGAACAGCAAGTTCTTGCGAATTTTTAGTGCCTATTTTTGCTATGTAAAATGCTAGTTCTTCTTTAGGAAGTTTCTTAACTTCAATCTCTATTTGTTTTATAACTTCTTCTGTTGCATCAAATGTTACATCATCCTTCATTTCTACATAAACAAAAAAAGTATCTGCTCCGTCAGGAGGAAATATATTAAACAAAATCTTAGTCTTTCCCCAATACAGAGTAAATACCAGGAGTAAAATCGTTAGCAATATCGTAATATACTTATATTCCAATATCTTTCTCATAGCTTTTTCATAAGGAATTGATATTTTTTGAAAAAACTTATCCTGCCATTTTTCCTTGGTAACTTCTTGCTTTTCCTTCATAATATGGCGCAAATGATTAGGGAGAATAAACCATGAATTAAATAGTGACCCAATGAGGGATGCAATAACCACAGTGGGTATTACAGATACAAATTTTCCCATAATACCGGTCATTACAAACATTGGTGCAAAAGATAGTACAGTTGTGAGAACAGAAGCAAATACAGGAAGCACTACTTCCATTGTTCCTTCTAAAATAGACTCAATTTTATTATAGCCTTGGGTAGAGTAGTACAAAGAGTTCTCTGTCACGACAATTGACTGATCTACAATCATTCCCAATGCAATAATCATTGCAGCAAGTGAAATCGAATTTATATCAGCACCTACAAATTTCATTAAGACAAATGTCATCGCAAATGAGATGGGAATACTCAAGGCAACCAAAAAGGATGACTTAAAATCTAAAAATAGTATTAAAATTAGTATTACAAGAAAAAATCCAATGAAAGCATTTGATACCACAACATCTAATCGATTTGCAACTACCCTAGTTTCATCATTTACTGCAATTAAGTTAATGCCAGAAGGAATTGTTTCTTGTTTTTGTTTGAGATATTCTTTGATTTTATTTACAACTCGAATGATATCTGCGTTTGAGGATTTTTTAATAACTAGCATGACTCCACGCTTACCATTAAAAATTGTCCTCATTTTTTCATCTTTATATCCTTCCTTTACTATACCAAGGTCACTTATTTTGACTAAACCACCCCCAAACTCCGATCGAACTATCACTTCCCCCACATCCTCGATTGTATCAAATTGAGAAAGTGTGAGAATATTTCTTTGAGTATTATAAGATTCTAAGTTTCCACCTGTAGCTCTAATATTACGTTTTCCTAATGCTAATAATACATCATTTAAAGCAATGTAATACTTTTTTAACTTTTCAGGATCTAAGTTAACATCAAATTCTTTGTCTCTAAATGAATATTTATCAACATAGGATACACCTGATATTTGTTTGAGATCTTTTTCAATAATTTTAGCAATTCTTCTAATTTCTGCATAATCAGCATCGCCTGAGATACCGATTGATAAAATTGGTAATTCGGAGGATTTTAAATCCCTTACATTTGGTCTTTCTGTAACTTCTGATGGTAAAGATGCGACTCTATCGACGGCTCTACGGATATTATCCTTCACTTCATCTGTATCGGGATAGTTTATATCAATTTCAACGGTAACAACAGATACATTTTCACTAGACACAGATGTATACTTATCAATTCCTGTAACACTTTTGAGCTCATCTTCAATTAATCGTGTTACATTTTGCTCCACATCTTTGGGAGATGCTCCAGGATATTTGGTGGTAACTATCATTTTTGCCAGGTCAACTTCTGGAAATTTATTTCTATTCATAGAAGTGATGGCTTTTAAAGAAAGCATGGCGATAAATACCAAAATAACATTTACCAACATGCTTCGGCTCATAAAAAATTTGATAAGTGATTTCATATATTATAAATCCTTTAGAATTAAA
>CAMCZP010000115.1 GCA_945887855.1 Leptospira interrogans serovar Manilae
TCACCACCGAATGCAGTTAAAATAATCTGGTATTTTCCAGGAGTTTTAATTTTCCAATATATACTTTCTGATTTAGAACCTTCTGACCAGCTTTCACCATCATCTACACCTGAATAGTATTCTAATCCCAAATCTTCTCCACTGATAACTTCAACATTATCAGTATTGTACAATGCTACACCCAAATGTGTCCAGGAATCATCAACATTAGTTTCTATTTTTATTTCAATTGTTTCATCAACTCTTTGGATTTCAAATGGTGTTGAATATACTTCTTTTGAAAGTAGATCTGATTGTTTGTACCCCTCACTAAGAATAGACTCCGAATTATCTAGTAAAAATAAAAGAGAAATGAAAACTATACTAAGTAAAATACAAAAATATTTTAGAAATTTTTCTCCTGGTATCTTAGGTACTGGTCTAATCCCTATATTTAATTCAGGGAATGATTTTAAAATTTCTTCATTGGGTATTACTTTACCTTTAAAATACTCAATTTCTCTTGGATTTTCTGATTTATCCAGGGTGATTTCTTCTGATAAATATGTACTACCACTTTTAGCATCGGTGTATTGGACAATGGAATCAATCATGGCTACCCAGGGAAGGGCACCATCCACATAGATGAGTTTTTGAGAACCGGATTCTATAAATTTATATCTTTCTGATTCATATAAAAATGTTCCATTCTCAGAAAAAGATTTCTTCATAGAAAGGGAAGGGGGTGGAGTGGGCGAATATGCAGTAAATTTTTTATTTTCTTCTGTGATATAGAGATAACCTTCTTCGGGATTGTAGAGAAGATAATCGAATACAGAACCGGTTTCATATTCCCCATCATCTTCTTCACTCCATTCGTAGTACAGTCTCCCTGTTACAATATAATCTGTGTCGTATAGCCTTACTGAAGATGCAAGCTTAATACTCAGAATTTCTCCCAATTCTGACGGAGATTTTCCAAGAGAAATAGATGTGGATTCATCAATTTGATTAATCGTATTACAAGAATCACAAACAATTGTAAGTAAGTCTTTTCCATTTATTTTTAATGGAGAACCGCAAGATGAACATTTTAAAGTGACAGTATTTGTCTTTGGAGATTTTAAAAAAGATTCTTCTCTTTCGTATTTCAGTTCGGAGGACTCAATTTTAAAACCCCTATAAAATGAAGGCTTATCCTCATCGTACTCAATTGTTAAAATTTCATTTTTTGAGCTTTCTTTCCGAATGGCATCTGCATAATAGTATGATTCCTGGGGTAGAATTTGGAAAGGTAACATTCCAGCAGTTCCCATGCATTGTACATTTCCCGTTTCAGAAATGAGGTATGAATTGCCTTGTAGTTCAAAGCTATCACCTGTTGAAAGTTTACCAACTTCATTTGCTTCCATAACCAATTCTTCTACACTGAAAGTCCCGGAATCTTCTGTGATCCATAGCTCTGTACTACCAGATGTAAGGTACCATTCATCCCAAACTCCCGTTGTAACTCCCGAAGAATGAGAATAACCATATTGAACTCTTCCAATTACAGAGTAGGTTTTATTTTTATATTGAACCTGTGTTGAAATATTTAAACCGGAATGTGGCGGGATTAATTTAGATTTTTTACCGGAGTCTTTAGTGAGCTCGTGGTCCCAAGTATAAATGCTTTCGCAATACGGACATGTGATTTGTTGGATGGCGGGCGAAACTACTTCTGAGGTTGCCCCACACCCAGGGCATTGCACATTCTCACTGATTGGCATGTAGATGATACTATTTTATAAATAATTTTATGCAAGAATAAAAACCTTTAGGTTGCTTATAACATTTCACTTGAGTATAAATATGACTAAAAAAATAATAGATTTAGTATGAAAAAAATAAATTTATTTGTAATTATCTTTATAGTTGGGAGTTTTTTGGTACCGTATGTAGCCCAGGGAATTTTAGAAAAAGATAGGTCTGAAGTTATCTTAGAACTACTTAGCTCCGACCTGGAATCTCCTGTAGCATTTGCCACAGCTAAGGGGACGGAAGATTTTTATATAGCCGAACAGAAAGGAATTGTTAAGATTTTCAGCAAAGGGGAAATAAAGAGTTCACCCCTCCTAGATTTGAGAAAAAAAATGGCCGGAATCAATCGTTTTTATTCAGAGAAGGGATTATTGGGTATTGCATTTCATCCAAAATTTGATGAAAATAGAAAGTTTTATGTGAACTATAGCTCTGATCTTGATAAATCTTCCATTGATCACAAAATGGTACTTTCTGAATTTCAAACTTCTCTCAGCAATCCCGATAAAGCACTCCTTCAGTCCGAAAAAATAATTTTAGAAATTGAACAACCAGAATCAAATCACAATGGGGGAACCATTGTATTTGGTAAGGATGGGTTTCTTTATATTGGAAGCGGGGATGGGGGGGGGAGTGGGGACAAACATGGAACGGAGGGAAATGGACAAAATCTATCCACACTTCTGGGCAAATTACTACGCATCAATATTGACTCCGATATAGAACCCTATAAAATTCCAATGGATAATCCATTCATAAAAAAAAATGCCCTTCCTGAAATTTATGCTTATGGACTTAGAAACCCGTGGAAATTTTCTTTTGATCAGTTGAATGGAAGATTATTTTTAGGAGATGTAGGACAGGAGCGAATTGAAGAAATTAATATTATCGAGAAGGGTAAGAATTACGGATGGAAGATCATGGAGGGAGAGCTCTGTTATGATCCTCCAGAAAACTGTAGTACAAAAGATTTAGAGTTGCCTATCTATAGTTATACACATAAGGATGGAGTGAGTATTATTGGGGGGTATGTCTATAGGGGTAGTAAGAAATCTTATTATTATGGAAAATATATTTTTGCAGATTGGTCGGGAAAATTATATTGTCTAACGGAATTAAATAAAGTTTGGAGTGCAATAGAGATTAAAATACAAAATAAAGACACTTATAAATGGAAATATATCAATTCCTTAGGAGAAGATTTAAAAGGGAATTTGTACATCCTCACCCAAGAAAAATCGTATCCAGGATCAAAAGGATACTTATATAAGTTATTACTTTAAATAAAATTACATTTCTTTTATTTTCTTAATTAAGCCAGTGGTGGATTCTCCCTCTATGAAAGGGAGAATTTCTACTCTCCCACCATACTCAATCACAGTATTGTATTCAGGAAGATCTTCTTTATTGTAATCACCACCTTTTATGTGTATATCAGGATGAATTTCTTCTAACAAATGAATGGGGGTATCCTCATCAAAAATGGTGACTGCATCCACAAAAAAAAGGGATGCTAATAATATAGAACGGGTGAGTTCAGAATTAACAGGTCTTTTTTGGCCTTTTAATTTTCTTACACTTTCATCTGTGTTCAAACCAATCCATAAAAAATTTCCAAGTTCTCTTGCCTTCATGAGATAGCTTATATGGCCCGGATGGAGGAGATCAAAGCAACCATTTGTAAAAACCAAAGGTCTTATCACATGCTCGCGTTTGTAAGAAGAAATATTTTTTCTCTCAATAATTTTGGACTGAATTCTATCAGGTGCCCTCATTCAAATATTCCTACTTGTTTTATAGATTTTATAAGTTCGTCTCTGCTAACTGTTTCAGCTCCTAGTTTTTCAACCACGATTCCGGCCCCAGCATTCGCCAATAGGGAAGATTCAACTTCCGTTAGACCTGATACTTTAAATAGGGTGTAAAGTGAGATCACTGTGTCACCAGCACCTGTGACATCAAAAACTTCTTTGGCAACAGTTGGGATATGTGTGTGTTTTGAATCTTTTTTTGTGTAAATACTCAAACCTTTATCACCCCTTGTAATCATCATACTTTCGGAACCAAGCCTTTCGCAGATCTCTTCGTTAGCAAGTTCTATCTCTCTTTCAGAAATTAGTTTCCTTCCCAATGCTTTTCCTGCCTCATGATGATTGGGAGTCATAACTGAAATACCCCTGTAAGCAAAGAAGTGAGATACTTGTGGATCTGCGGAAATAAAAATATTTTTTTTAGATGCTAAATCAATTATTTTTTGTATCAAAGAAGGGGTAAGAAATCCCTTATCATAATCAGAAAGAATAATTCCCTGGAATTTATCTATAGATTCATGGAGATACTTCAAAACCTTTGTTTCATCTTCACTTGAAATGTTTTCAATCTTTTCATGGTCTACACGACAAACTTGTTGGTGTGCGGCTATGATCCTGGTCTTTAGGATGGTAGGAATTGTTTTGTCTCTGAGTAAAAAGATTGAGGATTCATCGGTATACTCACTTTTTAAGAGTTTAAATGCTTTTTTGCCCTTCTCATCTTCACCAATTCTACCCATCATACCAGTATGAACCTGGAATGCGGATAAATTTTTAACTACATTCCCAGCACCACCCAAAGTTGTATTGCTGTTGTTTACAAGTACAATAGGAACAGGTGCTTCCGGGGAGATACGGTGGACTTCCCCAAAAAGATATTCGTCCAAAATCAAATCCCCAATCACAAGGATCTTAATTTTGTCCAAATTTTTCAGCGCATTTGAGTATTTTTCTATGGATAATTTCATCCAAGAATCAATTTGAAGCTTTCCCTTTATGAGTCAAGATGTAATTAAGGAGAATGAATCGAAATTGGAATGATTTGGTTATAAAATATTTCTATAAAAAAGAAAAAGAATTCATAAAAATAGGAAGTATCTCTATAACTAAACATGAAATTTATGAGAGAATCATTCATTTTTCAGATGTCTTACAAGAAAATTTGAAAAATAAAAGGTTTTTCATATATTTAAAATTGCCGTCTGACATCAGCTTTATAATTGCATTTTTTGGAATCCTATGCTCCGGGAATGTTCCAATTTTATGTAAACCTCATGAGGACATAATAGATAGATTAGAGGGTTCCTTAAAAATTTCGTCAGATAAAAATGAATCAGATTTTTTCTATGATGAAAATTTTGAATTTTATAGTAAGAATAGAGAAATCCCCAATAAAAAAAATATGAATTGGGAATCTGACTTTTTTATATATACTTCTGGATCTACCCAAAAACCCCGTTGTATAGGGATTACATTTCAAAATGTACAAACCAACTTACATTTACATTTAAATAAAATATCTCATAGACGTGGTACGACATTATCTGTACTACCTTATTTTCATATCTTTGGTTTGGTTATGGATCTTTTTTTATCCTTAGAATTTCAAAATTCTATTTTGATAAATTCTAAAAAGGGAAAAGAAATTGATTTCCTTGCTGAATTGTTAGTCAACATGGAAAATGTATATTTGTGTGGGGTACCTAGAACATTTGAAGGACTTATAGAAAAGAATTTACTATCCCAAGTAAAAAAATGCAGTGCAGGGATAATTGGGGGAGCCTCCATTTCATCTTCTCTGGCAAATTCTTTGCGTGGCTCAAATTTTTATGTTGGTTATGGACAAACAGAGGCATCCCCGGGAATTTTGCTAGGCGACAGGGGGGAATTTTGGGAAGCATACCTTGGAAAAGCCATAGGGGTTTCTATTGCCATTTCAAATGAGGGGACATTGTTGTTTAAGGGTGAAAATGCATTTATAGAGTATATGGAATCTGGAGAAATTATTAAACTAAAACCCAATCGCTGGGTAAATTCAGAGGACTTGGTATCAGAGGTAGATGGAAGGTATTTTTATAGGGGGAGAGTGGGATATTCCTTTAAACTTTCAAATGGTAGATGGGTGGTTCCCGAAGAAATAGAAAGGGAGATGCTAAAAAAAACGGGTGAGTTTAAAAAATTTTTTATTGCAGAACGAATCGGGGGAGGAGTTGAACTTTTTGTCAATTCAAGGGAAAGTAGTTGTATTGAACTTGTAAAAAAATCACTTCCTGATTATTTACTGAACGAAAAAATTAGCATACAAACCGTCTTTTTGTGGTCGAAAGATAGTAAAGGGAATGTGGATAGACAAAAGATGAAAGTTGAAGTGTTAGATACTATTAGGAATTCTCTTTGAAGATAACACAGTATTTTCTTGTTGGAACACTTTTTTTTGTAGCTTTGGCAGTTGTGGGTTACTTCACAATTATCACGGAGGGCGGTCCCTTAAAAAAAGAACTCTATACCATGCAAATCTATTTTCCTAATTCAGAAGGTATTAAGCTAGGATCAAAAGTCACCGTACAGGGTGTTCCTTACGGATATGTTTCAAAGGTAAATCTAGTCCAATTTGATACCGAAGGGAATATTTTGCCAAGAGGTGATGAGGGTTTGTATTCAAGAGTGGAAATTCATCTCGTACTACAAAATCCTATAAAATTATATGATAATTATACAATAAAAATTAGAAATGAAAGTTTATTGTCTGGGAGGGTAGTCGCTATTGATCCGGGCTACTATGTCACGGGAGCAGTGTCTTTCTTAGAAAAGCCCACTGTAAAAAAACGCAAGTATCTTGAAGGTGGTACTACAGATGATCCATTGGTAAGTTTATCTGAACTAATAGCGGAAAATAGAAGCGACATACGAAAAACAATATCAAATATATCTCAGATCACTGATAAAATTAACAATGGACAGGGAACACTTGGAAAATTGATCAACAATGATGAGATACACTCCAATGTCAATACAACTCTTACAGATGCACAAATTGTACTACGTGAACTCAGAGAGGGCTTAGAAGATACCCGAGAACAAGCACCCGTAACAAGCTTTATTAGAGCGGCATTGACTGCATTTTAAGATCACTTCCTTTGATTTACCCAACCCAAAATCAAGCTGCTTTGGGCTTTAGGAGGGGTATAAATAATTCTTTGTGATAATAGGCAAAAAATAAGTTGGCAATAGTTAAAATAATTCCAATTGGCAATCCACTCGGTTCTAAGAATATATGAACCAAAAGTATATTTACTATAATTGGAGAAATTACCACACTAGCCAGAGGAACAAAAAAGCCTGACACAAAAGCCAATCCACAAACCAATTCCACTACTTTAATGGCATGGAACAAATAACCGGATGCAATCATTCCATCCATAAAAATCTTCATATTTCCAGTTTGTTCGGGGGGAACAACCAAATTGAGTAAAAATGATAGGGAAGAAAAAATAAACAAAAGTCCCACCAAAATTCTTACCACTGTATAAGCTATTTTCATAAAAATCTCCTTTGCTGTCATTGGAAAGAATCAGAAAGATGAGTCAATTGAGATTAAAGTTTCATTCCGAAGCCAAATGAATTGGAGTATTAAGAGGAATTTTTTTAAAAAAAATAATTTTTTTAAAAAAAATACTAAAGAATTTTGGGTGCCGACTCACCGTCACTTATTTAAAAAATTCAGTAAATCCTAGGATTTTTTGTTTCCTAATCATAAAAAAACTATATATATGTTTGCTATACTAATCAATGCTAATGAGATTATAAATTTATTATGTCTCTTTATTATAAAATCAAAGCATAAATTTTGTTTACTAAAAAAAACAGTGCTAGTATATTGTTACTTACCAGGAGATGAGTATGTTAAATAAACTTAAGATAAAAGATTTTGCACTGATTGAAGATATGGATTTATCCCTAGAGGAAGGTATGACCGCTCTTACA
>CAMCZP010000116.1 GCA_945887855.1 Leptospira interrogans serovar Manilae
TTGAGGGAGGTGCCGAGGTGGTGATGATACTGGACACTGCTGGGGGAGACTTAAGTCCTGATTGGTTTGTGGATTTAGTTGTATCACCTGTTTCGGAGTTGGCAAGTACTTTCCCTGGAAGAATTGGGTATTACACAAAAGGATCTACCCTAGACCATTTACATTTTCTCAAGCCAATTTCTGGATTGGGCGGGATTGGAGTGGATCATCGATTTTCTATAGAGTTTTTACTAAAAGAAAAAGTATCACCTGGGTTTTTACAGGGAAATTTTGACCAATCATTGTTATTTCTATCTAAAGATGATTTTAAAAAAACATTTCAAAACTATCTAAAGCCCATTAAAAATCTTTCGATAGAGGAGAGGAAAGGATGGGTGAGTGGATTGGGGCATGGCATACTACCATCTACCCCTGAAGAAAATGTTAAATTGATGGTAGAAATGATTCGTGAGGAATTTATTTAATGGTTAAGAGTAGAGACGAATTATTAAAAAAATATAATATTCCCGTGCCCAGATATACAAGTTATCCCACTGTACCCTATTGGTCTGACATACCCACCACTGCGGAATGGCTGGATTCTTTAAATAGGGCATTCCAAAAAGATAATCCAAGTGTATCAATCTATGTGCATCTACCATTTTGTGATACACTCTGTACTTTTTGTGGTTGTAATACAACTATTACAAAAAATCATGCTGTAGAAGAACCTTATGTAAAAGCTCTCCAAAAAGAAATAGAATTATATTTTGAAAAACTCCCCAGATTGAACCAAATTGAAATCAAAGAACTCCATCTGGGCGGAGGATCCCCCACGTATTTTAGTGATGACCACCTGGATATTCTGATATCTTCTCTATTAAAACGCTTGAATCCTTCACAAGATGCAGAATTTTCTGTTGAGGTAGATCCCAGAAGAACTCGTACTACTCAATTGGAAGTGTTATACAAATGGGGTTTTAGAAGAATTAGCCTTGGTGTGCAAGATTTTGATCCAGAAGTACAGAAGATTATAAATAGAATTCAGCCCTTTGAACAAACTGAAATGATAACAAATGCTGCCCGTGAAGTGGGGTATCACTCCGTAAATTTTGATTTGATCTATGGACTCCCAAAGCAAACTATTTCTTCAATTGAAAGATCTATGGAGCTAACCCTAAAGCTCCGACCGGATCGTATTGCGTTTTACTCCTACGCCCATGTTCCCTGGATCAAAACTTCCCAGAGATTATTTACCGAGGATGACCTACCCAAGGCGGAAGAAAAAAGAAATCTCTATGAATTGGGCAGAAAGTACCTAGAAGATGCGGGGTATGTTGAAATTGGAATGGATCATTTTGCTCTTCCCGTAGATTCTTTGTATAAATCGTATCTCAATGGAAAGCTTCATCGAAACTTTATGGGTTATACTTCTTTGAAAACTGAAGTTATTTTGGGACTCGGTAACTCTGCTATTTCCGAATCTCCTGATTGTTTTCATCAAAATGAAAAACTAGAAGTGAAATACAGAAAAATTTTATCCGAGGGATTGATTCCCACATTCAAGGGTCATAAATTAAATGGAAATGATATAATAAATAAACAGCTAATATTGAAATTTATGACTACTGGAGAAGTTTATGTACCACAAGGATTGTTAAAAGACTCTAAAGAGTACCTCTCAGACATGCTAGAAGACTGTCTAATTACATGGGAGGGCGACAAACTCAAGGTTACAGACATAGGAAAACCTTTTCTCAGAACTGTATGCACTGTTTTTGATGAAAGACTACGTGCAAGCCGTCCCACCAAAAATCTTTTTTCGGGTGCTATCTAAAGATTGTCCCTTCGAGAGATCCCGTTTTCCAATTAGGTAGGGTATCCATCGAACCCAAAATAATAGTTTATAGTTGAAAAAATTGTCCAAGATATAGAGGAATTAGGCATTTCAAGGTTGACATTCCCTCACAATCTCTCAAAAAATGAGTTTTATTAGAACCTATCATTATTAACTTTGACTTTAAGGATTTAACCATGAGCTCATTGTACGACAAATACGGTGGTCAAACGCGTATTAAACTAGTAGTAGAAAATTTTTATAAAAGATTGCAAAATTCCCCCACACTCCAGCCTTTTTTTGTTGGGATCAATGTGAAGGAACTGATCAACTTCCAAGTGGAGTTTTTTTCTCAACAGATGGGGGGTCCCAAGGTAGATCTCTCTAAGTACGGCGAACATTTACCCAAGTTACCCATAAAAGATGAAAATTTCATGGAAGTTGCCGAGCTCCTAGAGGATACACTCACAGAGTCAAGGATAGAAGCTGAAGATATTGAAACCATCTTAGCACTCATAGCATCTTCTAGAACTGGAAATAATTAAATTTCCCAACTCCCTGGATTTGGGGTTGGATTGCTATGTCCTTTCCCCCACCAAACAGGTGGGGTTTTGGATTGTAACTTTTAACAACCTGCCAGCCTCTTCTTCCACCTTGTAGCCTGTATGGAGAAATTCCATATACTGTGGAAAGATGACTGCGATTGTCATACAAATACTAGCTTTTGCTGGACTCCGGTAGTGCTGACTCTATGATTGATCTCACTTTTTTGGAAAGTTCATCTGCTTCTAGGTTTGCAATTTCTTCAGCTGTGATTATATCATGCACATATACATTTACATTGGCAGAGTAAACTCTCTGGATCCATTTATCTTTTTGGATGGGCATCACTACACTTGCACCAACTACAGTGATGGGAAGAATTGGCACTCCCGCCATCTTAGCTAATAGAAAAGAACCTTTTTTAAATGGCAACATCCTTCCATCCAAGTGCCCTCTTGTGCCTTCGGGAAATATGATTAAAGATGCCCCTGCTTTTACACGTTCGGCGGCAGAAAATAAGGATGACCTTGCATTACGGGGATCGTCTCTTTCTACTGGAATGTAGCCTGCTCCTCTCATTGCAAGACCGACTAATGGAATTTTGAAGAGAGATGCTTTAGACATCCAACGAAATTGGATATTTAAAAATGCGTAAAACACGGGAATATCAAACATACTCTGGTGATTAGAAAGTACAATCACAGGACCTTCTCTGTATACTTTCTCAGGATTATCCACCTGAATTTTAATACCCGTTATGACCGTAATACCCTTTCCCCAGAGAGTACAAAATAAGTGTACTATATTAGGCATTTTTAATAATCCAAAGGGGATTGTAAGTGAGCCTAAAACAAAAGTGAGAGTGAGTGTAAAAAACCAAATGAGTATTGTTTTGATTAAAATCATGAATTTGCCATCCTTATTTTTTTTATATTATCTCATAACAATTACTGAGTGAGAACTTCTTTTAATTGTACTACAACAGGATCCAATGATTTTGTAGCTTTTACATAGATATATTCATCCTGGTAGAGGGGATGTACAATTTTAAGTTTGTACTCTTTTTCTTTTAAAACCATTTTGTAAAACAAACCTGTTTCGGGATCACTTGTGTACTTTTCTTGGTGGTAAAATTTAAACTCATTTGAAACTATTTCCGCCTCAATGGGATCCCCCTCTCTGTCTAAAATACGAAGTCCTATTTTGTATCCATTCAAACACTCTTTTAAAATACCCTGCCATACAGGACGAAACCCTTCCATGATAGTTCCCACATAGGAATAGTCAATATTTTTATGGCTACTCTCTGCTAAAAGTGCATTTGTTCCATATTTAAAATAATAAAAATCCTGGTCGGTTCCATCCACAGGATAGATATTTTTAACAGCTTCAAATCTTTCCTTTACGGGGTGGTAGGACTTAGCTTGTGGTGCCAATTTTCTTGCAAGTTCTTTAGGATAATCAGGATCGGGATTTGTGATACCCTCTATTGTATAGGGGAATAAAAGTTTGGTTGCAAAAGAGTGGAAGCTGATTGAAAATAAAAATCGCTCCGATTCTGCAAGTTCCATCATAGCCTTTGTTTCAGGCTCGGAACCTTCTTCATCTCCCCTAAAAAATGAATGGGAGGGATTTGCCGAAGATGCTTTTGGATGACCACTGTTCCATTTAAATGGAAAGTTACGGTTTAAATCTATACCTCGATTTGGATCAAGTTCGCTATGGGAATCATGCAGATACCCGTTTTTTCTACCCATTCTACTGTCTTTGTACCAAAATAAAAAACTACCATCGGGATTGATGATTGGAACTATCCATATATTGATATTGTTGAGGGCTAATTTATAGTCGTCTGGCTTGGACAAGATTTGGTAGATAATATCATAACAATGCTCGGTACCAATTAACTCACTTGCATGAATACCACCATTGAATAAAACAGAGACTTTGTTTCTATTATTATTAGGAGTAGTGATACGAATTGCAGGAATTGGATATCCCATAGTTGTTTTCCCCAATTCTCTATATGTCACAAGAGCTGGAAAATTTTTTTCAAGAGATTTGAGTAGCTTTTGGTTCATCTGGTAGGATTTGTATTCAGAAATCAAATTTTTTAGTTCTTTGAAACCCCTCTTGTACCTTGCATTGTAATCATGAACCAAATAACGAAAAGGGGGATTTTGAAGTACATTTAATTTAATGGAAAGCTTTTCAATAGAATCAATCTGAGATTTGGTTAAGAGTACTACTTTATAGCCCTTACTAAAAGTAGGATTCAATTTTATATTTATAATGTCTTTCACATTTTTTGCAATGGTTGGATAGTCTTTTCCTGGAATAGACACTGCTAAAAGACCACTGGTATCATAAAAATTATCTATAGGAATAGTTTTTCTTGGTTCATTTGCACGCACGGAAAGCAGAGAACATCCCAAAACAAAATAATAAAAGAGTATATAAAATAGTATATTTTTGAGTATATATTTTAGTTTCATAAAAATTATCTCTTATTTTTGGATTTTTTTCCAGACTTCATATAGTCCAAGCCCAACCAGTGTGCTTGCTGCTGCACTCATCAGAATTGTATATTTTTCATCCCTAATATATCCTATCGTGATAAGACTTAAAATTGCCAGTGAAGAAAAGATATAGAGGATGGGAGTTAAAGGATATCCATATGCCTTATAGAGATGTTCTAATTGTTGTTTTTTAAAACGCAAGATAAATACAGAAAATACAACCATCACAGAAAGTAGAGTGATAGCTATAAAGGAAAAGTTGAGTAAATTAGATTCCTTGCTTATAAATAAAACTAATAAAATAGCCCATAGACTTTGCAGCCAAATGCTGAGTGTAGGACTTTTTTTCACAGGATCAAGTTTTCCCACCCTCTCCCAGAAAAGTTTATCCCTAGCCATTGCCACATAGATCCTACTTCCAGATACAATGGCTGAATTTGTATTTCCCATAACAATTAGAAATATAATTAAACTGATCATTTTAGGTAGACTATTCAACAAGGTCTCATTCTGGATTCCAAAATTATTTAGAAGAAATTTTCCCATGATTAGATAGGGGTCAACATTTCCTGCCTGTAATACAGAGTAAGGAACAATTGATATAAAAACAAATGAGAAGATACCATAGATGGCAGTCACAATGATAGGACCAAATACCATTGTGAGAGGAATGATACGATGGGGATCTCTGATCTCTTCGCCCAAAGCCAATGGGGAATTCCAACCTGAAAAAGTCCAGTAGACAGGAACCAATGCCGCTCCCAAACCAAGAAGACTTGGGTTAGAATACGGAATACTCAAATTAGAAAAGAGAATTTTTTCACCCACATCTTTGAGTAAATCTATTTGGATGAAAATAACGGATAGTCCACTTAAAAATAATAAAAATGCAATAGGGACAAGAGTGGCAACTTTTTGTAAAAAGAATGAAGAATTAATTCCATAATGATTGATTAATGTAAGAATAAATATAATAATAGAAGCTAATACTTGGTAGTTATAGATCTTAAAATCCATATAGGAAATTTCAAAGAAAATATCTCTCACCCAGGGACCAAAGAGGGACTCTCCCTGGTAGTGCACTGTAAGACCAACTCCAATGGCAATGGAACCCGGGTATGTAATAAAAAAAGTAAGAAATCCGTAGAGAAATGCCCATCTGCGCCCATAGGCATTTCGGAGGTATGCGTAGTCACCACCCGCCTCGGGAAAGAAAGTGCCCAGTTCGGCAGAGCTTAAGGCTCCCGTGAGGGCAATCAAACCGCCAATCATCCAGATAGCCACAAACCAAAACGGATGCGGAAGATGCACGGAAATAAGGACTGGATAGATAAAAATACCTACTCCGATCATATTCCCCATCATGTGGAGAATTGCCTTTCGTAAGCCAATATTTCGATTGAAGGAAGTGTGAGTATTTTTCAAACTAATTTTTTTCCCTTGTCAGTGTCCTATGAAACCTCAGATTGTCAAATAAACTATGAGTAAAAAACCTATTTTGAATTTTCTCACATGCAGGACAGAAATGATTCATTCTATAAAACCTAATTTCTTTTTTACACCTCTCCTTCCTAATTCACCCAGAATACTTTTAAAAATAATTACATTGATATCCTATTCAATATTATATATTCTATTACTATCTTGCAATGAACTCAGGCAGGAAACACCACAGTCTACCAGTACGGGATGTTCACAGAAGTATCCGGGAATGCAGTGTATTCCAGCAGGAGAATTTATCAGAGGAAGTAATACATATGAAGCAGATGAAAAACCAGAAACAAAAATCTATATTTCTGAATTTCATATAGATTTCAACGAAGTTACAAATGAAGAAATTAATAAATGCTATGCATCTGGAAAGTGTAAGGATTGTCTCAAAACAAAAAAATGTACATACATTGGTCCCAAGTATGGCAAACCCTATTTGGGTCTCACCCAACCTGCTGCAGGCATTCCGTGGTACACTGCACGAGACTATTGTGAATTTGTAGGCAAGCGTTTACCAACGGAATCTGAATGGGAAAAGGCTGCCAGGGGTACTACAGGAAATATATTTCCTTGGGGAAATGAATGGGCAACCTGTGAAAGGGCTATCATTGAAGATGAACAGGGACGGAAGGGATGTGCCCCTAAAAAAATTGATCCCCCAAGGTTTATGCCTACAATGCCCATTGGCTCACGTCCCGCAGGAGTTTATGGGCTCTATGATATGGCGGGGAATTCATGGGAGTGGGTGAACGATTGGTACAGCCCCTACAGTACCTGCGGAGAAGCATGCTTTGGAAAAGATCCCAAGGGACCCTGCAATGGTGAGGAGTCCTGTCCCAAATACACACACAAAGTCTTGAAGAGTGGTTCATGGTGGTGGCCTGCTACCTATGCAAGGGGATCCAAACGCCGCCACAATGACCCGGGTTACAAAGAAGAATACCATCACTTTGGATTTCGTTGTGCAAAAGACACAGAGAGTTAGGTAAAGATAGATGCCCATTCAAGTGGAATCATCCCTTTCCATAAAGAATTGATTTAGAAGAGGATATGTTGGATTATATTTTTAGATCACGTTTAGAAGAAAATACTATTTTAGAGGAGGCAATTATGGGAAAAAAAGTTTTAACGGCATATGAAAGGGCTTTGGAAGAAGGGGAAATGAAAAACAAGCTGGAGACTGCTAGAAAATTGGTAAATAAGG